>NZ_JADPIU010000042.1:0-9301 GCF_023073075.1 Bradyrhizobium sp. 61
CTTGGGGCAACTCAAGTCGTGACCCCGTTGCATCATCTATCGGGGGACAGCCACCATCATCCCCCCTTGCTCGGAGCCGGGCCCATTACGGCATCTAGAATGGCATCAACGAGTTAGGCGAGCAGAGATGGCGCGATCTGCAGCAAACTGTGAAGCCCGCTACGAGCCCGCCCATGCGCCCAAACGACCCTGCCCCGCACTCCGACAGCCCCGAACCCAAAATAACGCGCCGGCGGCCGGATTCTGGCGCTGTGTCGGGCAAGCTCGCAGCGACGCCTAGCGACATCCGCAAATTTCGCGTCAGGGAGCTGCGCGCGGCCGCTGCGCGGCTTGTTCGCCGCGCCGAGGTGCTCCGCGCGGAGGCCAAGCGCTTGCTCGAAATGGCCGAGCGCGAGAAAGCGAAGCTGGCGCGCAAACCCCGGAGAAAACCCCGGAGCGCAAGCCAGGCAACCGCTAAGCCTTTGCGTCGTCGCGGCTAATCGATCCGCGTCCGACGTGTTTCTACTCCCGCGGGTTGCAGGTTCGAGTCCTGCTGGGATCGCCAGCGAAAAGCTATAATAATCAAAGGCATTTAGCCCGCCGGGCAATAAAATAATACACGGTTTGACTAGAACAATTGCGGGATCAAATCACCGGAAAAATCACCGGAGTGATTCCGCACAGCGAAACCTGCGTCGCTGTGGTAGCCCACGCCGTGTTTGCTCGTTTGTCTAGTGGCAGAGTTCGATGAAGCGACTCCGCAAAAGAATAGGCCGCCAACTGAGGCGGCCTCAAGCGGGGGGCTCCATGAATTGGCTTGTGGCACTTCTATTTGTTGGACTCGTTTTGGTTTTCTGAGATCGTGGTGGCAGCGTGTGGCCGCCCTTCGCGAGGTGCACGGGACCAATCCGCAGCGTTTTTCCCGTCGGCCAGTACCGAGTCCAGTAATGCCGTGTGTCTAACTGCGTGGGCTATGATGTCAGGGGCATCTCTCAGACCGCCGCCGGTCCCTACGGTAGCAGTTCGGCGGCCGCCTGGAATAAATCCACGTCGTTGTTCAGCAGATCTTGGAGGGTCGGCTCATGTATCTTGTCGGGCTCGATGCCGAGGTCCTCGATTTCGGTACCGGCCTGGGCACCGACGCGCAGAGTGCGCCGGATCGCGACACGCATACTACCGCCCTTGGGCAACGGCTGCAGTGCCCCCGCGCCGTGCAGCAGCTGTCGTAACAGATCGATGGTCCAGACGTTGGCCCCGCCGGCGCCCGTGTTGTTGTCCACCCCCAGGATCTTGCCGATGCCATGGTCCTTGAACCCCGCGGCGAACATGTCCGTCGTGCTGTAGCAGCGAGCATCGATGATGAGCACGACCGCCCCCTTGTAGCGGTGGCCGATGTCGTTGCAACGCTCGGGATCTGTGATCGGAAAGGCGGCGGAGAAGGCCGCACCTGTCTCAACCGCACGCTCGAGCGAAGGTATCCACACCGCGAGCTGCCCGTCCGCCTTGGCCAATTCCACCGTCAGTGGCGTGACTGCGAACTGCGCACGCGTCGGTTCGATCCGCTTCGCCGTGAAGAGCTGGAGCAACCGCTCGCCGGCCCAGATCAGACCGCCTCCGTTACCGCGGACGTCGAGGATCATGCGCTCTTTCGGGAAGTCCGGATGCTCGAGCAGGCGAACAACCTCGTTCACGAACGGCTCGTCGCGCTGGACGGAGAAGGTGCGGATGCGCAGGTAGCCGACCCTCTTTCCTCCCAGATTGAGCATCTGCACGTCGAATACGTCCGGCATCACCGACTTCAATCCCTGCACAGCGGCGGCGGCGGCGATGGCCGTAGCCTCCTCGGGCGTGCTACCTCCTGCGGTCGTGTAGCCTGCGCTCGCGCGCGCCCGGCGAATCCGGCTGCGCTCGGCGAGCTTCTCCGGAGAGAACAGGAGGGCGTTTATCCGCCGACGAACGTCGCCTTCGAGGTCGAGGCCGAGCGCCAGTGCGGCGCCCGCCGACTGAACGCTCCCCTCGTCCTCGGGCTGGGGCACGTCCACCACCGACCATTCCGCGCGGAACTCTCGCTGCACTCCCGCCAGATCCGTGTAGCCGACGATGACCCACTCGTCGTCCGGCGGTGCTGAGATCAGCAGAGCGCGTTGCGTCAGCCCGTCTACGCCGCGGGCATGGCGTGCGTCCGGGTTGCTGCCGGCGTGGTAGTTGGCTGCGATCTCGACCGCGCGATCGATGGGCACCGCGTTCCAGTAGTTGATTCTGACGCCCTTGTTGAAGTTCGCGTCACCGATGCCCTTCATCGTCTCCGTGACGATGTAGACGCGACTCCCGTTCTCGTAGCAGTGCTTCAATCGGAACGGCAGGAATGCGGCGGCCTTCGCGAAATACTCCGGCAGTATGTAGTTGGTGTGCAGGTCGCGCAGGCCGGTGAAGATATCGGTCAGCTCGTTGTGGAAAGATATCTCGGACTCGTAGCGGCGGAGCCGTCGACGCAGGAGCCGCAGCCGCTGCACCGGATCAATTCCGTGCATCGCCTTCTTGAGCTGCAGATGCGCATAGTATCCGTCGAGCAGAAGGATGGCTTGGTCGACAATGCTCATGCGTTCCTCGGGGCTGAGCTTGTCGATACCGGCGAGGTAGTGGTGCAGGCCATGTCCGCCCTGCAAGACGCCTCGCACGCTGTCGTCCGCGGACGCGGCGAGAGAGTCGAGAGTTCCAGAACCCGTTGTCGACGAAGGAGGAGGCGGCGCGAGTGGTCCCACCGCGGGATACGGCGCGGAGGGCGGCTGGACCTGCACCAACTCAATGCCCGCACCGACCCGCACGCTGATTTCGAGCGGAATGGTCCACGTATTCCCGCCGTCGGCTTGGTTCGCGGCCATCTCTACCTCGCCTTCTGCACAACAGACTCGACCGGGTCGCGGTCAGTCATGTTGATGCGGCCAGTGTAGATCGCACCCCTAAGCGGTGAGCCGAAAGCATACCGAACAGGCAATCCAGTTGCAAGCCCCGCAACACACTCGCACGCCGGTCCCGCCCGACCCAAGACGTCGGCTTTAAGGTGACGACACGATGAACTTTAGATCCACGTGACCAGAACGGGAGTTCCTCTTTGGCTACGATTGCAAGAGTTAAGTCGCGAGGTCGTCACCGGGTTTTTGCCCTGAGGTTCTCGCCACGGATTAGGCAGGCCTCGTGACATTTTGGTCCAAGTTGTCGCATTTGCCGGCGCCAACTGCGCAGGTAGCATCGTCGCTTTCCTACCAACGAGTGGGTGATGCCATGAGAGTGGGAATTGTTATTTTGGCCCTGTTGATTTTTTGACACCCGCAATCGCGCAAACGGTATCAGGGAGAAGGCCCAGGAGGGGACGGATCCACAAAACCAAGTTGCAACTATTGCACCCGTGAATCCAGCTCGCAGAAGGCGCAGCGCGCTCGATGGTCAAACGCGAGCGAGAGGGCAAACTGTGAGCGGGCGGCGTTTGACTGGGGTCCACATGGATGAGGGCTTGCAAGTAGGCTCGAAACGGATCGCAAGTTTTATCATCGCGGTCCTTCTGGCGGTAGTGTCGCGAGCTGCAGCCTATGGAGCCGTTGCTGAATTTTGGGGCAATGAGGGTTCGCCGGAAGCCCTGCAGTTTCTCGCTCAAGCTCACCCGAGCATGGAATTTCTGTACTCTGACAAGCCTCATCTGGGAGCTTCGCGTAGCCCATCTCCAGCGCCGGTACAGGCTCCAGAGAGCCAAGCCAAAAGTGCGAGCGGTGCAGGCATAGTCAGACTGGTTTGTAAGGGTACCCTCAGGATTCTTGCTTTCGGGAACGGATATTCGGAAAACAATACCAGTGCTTTCGAAGTCGTGCTTGAGATTGACTTGACCAAGCGCACACTAAAGGCTGACGGCTTCACCTACAAAGACGCCGAAATAAGCGACACATTTGTTGCGGCACGCTATCCGGATCGCGAAATCGAAGCGATCACGGTGAACAGAATTACAGGTGGCCCCAGCGGCTGGCTCAAGGCTCGGCTAGCCCCTATCCTGTCGCCATGATCAACACCGCCCTCACCCGCCGCCGCGCCGACAATCCGCATGAGGAGACCTGGCATATCTACTTTACCGACGTCCGCATCGGCGCGATCGGCGTGCGCACCGGCGTGCCTGTGCACGTCGATCAATGGGAATGGTCGGTCGGTTTCTATCCCGGCATGGAGCCAGGCACATGGCGGAGTGGCATAGCCGCGACCTTCGAAGCCGCGCGCGAGGCTTTCGAGACCGCATGGTCGGAGCTACAGCCGAGCATCCCCGACAATGCCTTCGTCGAATGGCGCCAAGACCGCGACTGGCGGACCGAGGTAGCGGCCAAGCTGGCGCGGGGTGAGAAGCTCGACAGTGAGATCAGAAACACGCTGATGCGCTGCGTCTGCGGCAGCACATTTGACAGCTGGAAGCCGGCGGAGATCTATTCCCACCGAGCACACATCACCGCCGCGCAGGCGGCCAATGGGACACGCCGATGAAGCAAGCCGAAGGACGACCCTATGCGAACCCGGAAGTGGCCGCGCGCAAGCTCGTCGAGATCGCGGCCAAGGTCGAAGCTGTGCAGGACGGCCGCATCTATATCGAGCGGATCAACGCGCAGTTCATGTTCGAGCTGAAGGGCAGCGGGAGAGAGTTCGGCGCCGGGCTCAGATATGCGATCGAGCAAGGCTGGTTATCGAAGCACGAAAGCGGCACCTACGTGAAGCTGATGCGGCTCGGGAAAGACCTGCTGACTCTCAAACAGGAAGGTACTGCTGAATAGGCCGCGAACTGAGGCGGTCTTACCCCGTCTTCCGTTCTAGCATCGCCATTTCAACTTGGTCCGCCAGAAGCGTGAGATGATTAGCGAGCCGATCAAAAAGCTCGCGCTTGGATTTGTCAGTCGCAAGATCGCGGATCAGAGTGCATTCCGCCGCTTCTTTGCGAAGCTTTTCCGCCTGAGCCTGATAGTCCTTCATCGACCGATGCCTGCTGCTTGTTCTGGCAGTTTCATCCTCGGAACAGGCAGTGTCAATCTGCTCTTACTTCGGTGGCTGAAGGCCGGGAGA
Source organism: Bradyrhizobium sp. 61 (assembly GCF_023073075.1). NCBI lineage: Bacteria > Pseudomonadati > Pseudomonadota > Alphaproteobacteria > Hyphomicrobiales > Nitrobacteraceae > Bradyrhizobium > Bradyrhizobium sp. 61. Next base: position 5,068 of record NZ_JADPIU010000042.1, read on the forward strand.
GGTCAGCCAATCGCTCAGATGCGCGCCAGTCTCTGCTAAGCGTGCCTTCCTAAGTAGGCCCTCGCGATCTGTACAAGCCGGGAGCTTTGCAGCTTGTTCTTTGAGCTTGGTGGCTAGTTCGGCCATTCGCTCTTCGAGGGAGCGCGTTTGCTTTACTCTGCGGCGCTTTCCCATGGCGCGCCCCCTTGAGCAGTTGAGGATGACTCCAAAACTGGGAAAGGTAAGAACAGTTCCGAAACTGGAACGATCTTTTTTTGCCTCGGCGGAATTCGAACAGGCCGCAAAGGCCTCAATGCCTGCGCCGTTCGAGCGCGAACGTGAATTTGAGGTGGAGCACCGAACCGATATCGTCCCGGACATCAATCGACAGCTGTTGGCTATCGCCCCCCAAGGTGCGGATGGCATCTCGGGCCATTTCGGCAAGCGAGCGCGCCGCCTCTTCTCTCACCTTCTCTATAGTTGAGAGTTCCAGACCTTCCTCATCCGGGAAAATCTCGTTCCCCTCTATGATGTCAAAATAGTACCGTCTCATCAGATCAGAACGACGCCGACCTTAAATTGTTCAGTTCGCAAAACCGGCCAAATCAAACTAGGCGCAACGAAGTGGGCCGGCGCCCTAGGCTAAACGTCGGCCGAACGTCATTGAGCGTGTTCGGACTAATCGAGCTTCGCGCAGCGGTGGCGCTCGCAACCTAACATTGTCCCTTAGTACAATGACCTAAGGGACAAGCATTGATTACGTTGGTCGGTCGAACGACCCGCAGGCACGAGAGGATTTTTCAAGAAATTTGATACGGAAGAGGAACTGACCCATGTATGTGCGTATCACAACGGATCAACGACCTCGGCCCAATACGCTCGATGAATTTGGTTTATCGGGTGCATCTGACCCATTTGTCAGCCTGAATGAGTTCACATACGGGAAAGGCACCGAAATCTTCGGCGAAGAAGAGCCCGCTATGTATGTCTACCAAGTCAAGCTTGGTGCGGTGCGAAGTTATAAGTTGCTTTTAGACGGTCGGCGCCAAATCGGCGCCTTTCATTTAGCGGGCGATATTTTCGGGCTCGAAAACAGCGACAAGCATCGTTTTACCGCCGAGGCGGTCGTCGAAACCATCGTGCGCCTGATTAAGCGAGAGAGCCTTCAAGTGATGGCCACAAGAGACGTTGTTGTCTCGCACAACCTGCTTAGTTTGACCACCCGCAACCTAGAGCACGCCGAAAACCATATGCTGCTCCTGGGCCGCAAGACCGCGGTAGAAAGGGTCGCCGCCTTCTTGCTTGAGATGGATTGCCGGACCGGAGCGGACAAGATGTCCCTCCCCATGAGTCGCCGCGACATTGCGGATTATCTCGGCTTGACACTCGAGACGGTTTCTCGCGCGCTATCTCATTTGCGTAAAGCGGGCGTCCTTACGTTCCTCGACCACTCCCAGCGAGAGATCATCTTAAACGACAGGCGACGGCTTGCCGAATTCGATCCGCACGGTCCGGCACAACCCTGATACCAAAAGGCGCGAGGGGCCGTTCGGCGGCGATGAGGGATACACAATCCCTCCACATCGATGACCGCGACCGCCTATTGAGAGAGCTAAAGCGATTAGTCCTTTGATATAGCTCAATGGGGTTGCCGGCGAGCTAGGTTCAAGGCTCTGCCATGAACAAGCCCTCCCAATCCGATAAGCCCGAGCCCAAGCCAACGCGCTTGGAGGACGCTCGCCGGATCATTGAGGAGTACGCTAACGACCTGCGCGAGATAATAAGAAAACTCCGTGAGAAGATGAATTAAAGCCGCCCGCCTGGGCCTAAGGCCCGCACCTAACTGCTTGCTCTTTCCGGCGCAGTCGAACGCTAGAACCGCGGTCATCGCGTTAACTGCGTGTCCGCAATTGGCCCGACTCGGACGTCCTTTGATCTAGATCAACCTTGAAGTGTGCGCGACTCCGATTCTGTGCGCCTCAGCATCTGTTAAAGGAGACGATCTCGTCATGAGCAACGATGACATTCCTAAAAACTCTAAGATCAGCGCCGAGCCGACCAGCGCAGGATTGAAACGTCGCGATTTGTTATTGAGCGGTACTGCTCTCGTCGCCGCTTCGGCGCTTTCGGCTGTTGGGCTCACAAGCCCGGCGCAAGCGCAGCAGCAACCGGGAGCCCTCGCAGCTGACGGAAAGCGTCCAAACATCGTTGTCATCATGGGAGATGACGTTGGTTGGTTCAACATCGGCGCCTACCATCGCGGGATCATGTCAGGCAAGACGCCGAACCTCGACAAGCTGGCATCTGAAGGCATGATGTTCACGGATTATTACGCCGAAGCAAGTTGCACGGCAGGTCGGGCGAACTTCATCACCGGCGAGTTGCCGATCCGCACCGGACTGACGACCGTAGGCCAAGCAGGTGCCGATGTGGGGATCCCGGCTGAGGCTGCGACGCTCGCCACCGCCCTGAAAGCACAGGGCTATGCCACCGGGCAGTTCGGCAAGAACCACCTCGGCGACCTGAACAAATATCTCCCGACCGTGCACGGCTTCGATGAGTTCTTCGGATATCTGTACCACCTAGACGCGATGTCCGATCCGTACTGGTACTCGTTCCCCGCCAACCAGGATTATTACAACAAGAACGGCCCGCGCAGCCTGATCCATAGCTATGCGACCGAGACCGACGATCCGACCGAGATGCCGCGCTGGGGCAAAATCGGCAAGCAAAGGATCATCGATGAAGGCCCGTTGCCGCCGTTCCCGGATATGTCGAACGTGCCTAACATGCACGATTTGCCCTTCCTGAAGGCGAAGTACGACATGACGACCTTCGACGAAGTGTTGGTTAAGTCTTCCAGTGACTTCATGGACAAGGCCAAGCGGGACGGCAAACCGTTCTTCGTCTGGCACAATACCACGCGCATGCACGTCTGGACGTTCCTCTCGAAGAAGTACGGCGCGATGCAGAACAGCGAGACGAATTACGGTCTCGAGGAAGCCGGTATGACGCAGATGGATGACAGCATTGGTGCCCTGCTGAAGCACCTTGACGACATCGGTGAGACCAACAACACCATCGTGATCTTCACGACGGACAACGGCGCGGAGGTGTTCACCTGGCCGGATGGCGGCATGACCCCGTTCAAGAACACCAAGGGGACCGTCGGCGAGGGCGGCTTCCGCGTGCCGTGCATCATCCGCTGGCCGGGCCAGATCAAGCCGGGCATCGTCGAGAACGGAATCTTCTCCGGCCTCGATTGGTTTCCGACCCTGATGGCTGCTGCAGGCAACCCGAACATCACCGATCAACTGCTGAAGGGCGTGAAACTCGGCGACCGGACCTACAAGAACCACCTCGACGGTTACAACCAGATGGACCTCCTCACCGGCCGAGGCCCATCCAAGCGCCAGGAGGTGTTCTACTTCGGCGGCGCGAATCTGGGCGCGGTTCGCATCGACAACTTCAAGTTCACATTCTTTGCGCAACCTTGGGGCTGGCCGGGCGAAAAGGTCACCACGGACATGCCCACAATGGTCAACATTCGCCAGGATCCGTTTGAGCGCACGCCGAGTATTCGCGGCGAGTCGTTCAACACGGGCGCTGGCGGCTATACCAATGATTTCTTCGCCCGTGAGTTCTGGCGCTTCGTCTCGGTTCAGCAGTATGTCGAGAAGTTGGCGCTCACCGCAATCGAATACCCGCCGATGCAGGACCCGGCTTCCTTCAACCTCGAGGCCGTGAAGAGGAAAGTCCAAGAGATGATTAAGAATCGCCCAGGTCAGTAAGCCACCCTGCAACCGGCCTGACGCTGAAGTTCGCACCACGAAAGGCCGCAGAGATGTCTGCGGCCTTTCGATTAATTCTGGGTATGCCGAGACGGGAATAGAGACTGCGACTTCAATCCCAGGCGATCTGAATGGAGTCCTCAATCAGCCAAGGGATAGGTTCGCTCATAAAAGTAGAACCCGTAGCAATGCCCACCGTTCCTAGTGCAATGTCGGACGGGACTTCGCCTCGATGACCTGGACGTCGGCGCGCACACCCGTTTTGTGCAATCTCAAAAGGCCTTGTGCCAACTGCCGCAGATCATCCCGCGCAGGACCGACCGGGAGTTTACGCGCCCGGCGCAAGACCTGTGCGGCATGAATGAGGTCGTGTCCCCGGAGGTGGTGTAGCTCGGTAGAGCAAAGCCGCCCGGACGCGCGCCCCCAGTAGCGCCGTAGCGGGCGGGCGGCTTTGCGGTGGTCAC
>NZ_JADPIU010000087.1:0-8115 GCF_023073075.1 Bradyrhizobium sp. 61
ACGCTGAACCTCGGCAGCCAGGGCAGCCATCGCCTGCGCGATATCCTCGGCCAGAACGTGCTCAACATCCCCACCGAGAAGATGCGGGTGATCTGCCCGGACGTCGGCGGCGGTTTCGGCACCAAGCTGTTTCCGTACCGCGAATACGCCTTGATGGCGGTCGCCGCGCGGCAGCTCAAGAAAGCTGTGAAATGGGCGGCCGACCGCACCGAGCATTTCATGGGCGATGCGCAGGGCCGCGACAACGTCACCACCGCCAAGATGGCGCTGGCCGAGGACGGCAAATTCCTCGCGATGGATTGCGACCTGATGGGCGACATGGGCGCGTATCTGTCGACCTTCGGCCCCTACATCCCGCACGGCGGCGCCGGCATGCTGCCGGGCCTCTACGACATCCAGGCCTTCCACTGCCGGGTGCGCACCATCTTCACCAACAGCGTGCCGGTCGACGCCTATCGCGGCGCGGGTCGGCCCGAGGCGGCCTATGTGATTGAGCGTCTGGTCGACGCGTGCGCGCGAAAACTCGACATGACGCCGGACGCCATCCGCCGCAAGAATTTCATTCCGCCGAAGGCGCTGCCCTACAAGACGGCCACGGGCAAGGTCTATGATTCCGGCGATTTCGCCGCGCATCTCAAGCGCGCGATGGAGATCGGCGAGTGGAAGGAATTTTCCAAGCGCGCCAAGGCGGCCAAGAAGAATGGCCTGATCCGCGGCATCGGCCTTGCGAGCTATGTCGAGATCTGCGGCGTGATGGGCGAGGAGACCGCCAATGTGCGGCTCGATCCCAACGGCGACGTCACCGTTCTGATCGGCACACAGTCGAGCGGGCAGGGCCACCAGACGGCTTATGCGCAGATCGTCGCCGAGCAGTTCGGCCTGCCCCCGGAGCGCGTGCACGTGCGCCAGGGCGACACCGACGAGATCGCCACGGGGCTCGGCACCGGCGGCTCGGCCTCGATCCCGTCAGGCGGCGTCAGCGTCGAGCGCGCCACGCGCGAGCTTGGGCAGAAGCTGAAGGAGATCGCGGCGCAGGCGCTGGAAGCCAGTGCCGGCGACCTCGAGCTCTCCGAAGGCGTCGTGCGGATCGCCGGCACCGACCGTTCGATGTCGTTCGCCGATCTCGCCAAGCGCGGGAGCGCCGATCCATCGAAGCTCAACGGCAGCGCGACCTTTGCCAGCGCCGACGGCACCTATCCGAACGGCACGCATCTGGCCGAAGTCGAGATCGATCCGGCGACCGGCATCATCAAGATCGTCAACTACGTGATCGTCGACGATTTCGGCAAGACGCTCAATCCGCTGCTTTTGGCGGGCCAGGTGCATGGCGGCGCCATGCAGGGCATCGGCCAGGCGCTGATGGAGCAGGTGGTCTACGGCGCCACTGACGGGCAGCTGATCACCGCGACCTTCATGGACTACGCGCTGCCGCGCGCGGCTGATGGTCCGGACTTCGTATTCGAGACCAGCAACGTTCCCTGCACGACCAATCCGCTGGGCGTGAAGGGGGCGGGCGAGGCCGGCGCGATCGGCTCCTGTCCGGCCGTCGTCAACGCCATCGTCGACGGGCTCTGGCGCGAATACAAGATCGACCACATCGACATGCCGGCCACCCCGGAGCGGGTGTGGATCGCCGTCAACGAGCACCACCGCCGCCACAGCCTTTAATCTCGAGCTCGACCAAATAATCCATAGTGCGACGATCTATCGCCGCGCTTTGGATGGAATGAACTCTGCCAATCGGTGTTGGCCCAATGTGGGGTCAGCACGATCCTGTCTCAGGGAAAGGGATTTTGCGAATGAAGCGAGTGTTGGTTGTTGGCGGCGCGCTGCTGCTCGGCATGGGCGCGGTTTGGGCCCAGCAGGACTCCGTCAAGGAGGTCCAGACCCTCATGAAGGGCAACGGCAAGAACGCCGGCGCGGTTGCGGCGATCGTCAAGGGCGAGAAGCCTTACGACCAGGCCACGGTGGATAGCGCGCTGGCCCAGTTCGCGGATACTGCCAAGAAGCTGCCGAACCTGTTCCCGGCGAGCGCAAAGGGCCAGAAGCCCGAGGGCGACTACAGCGCCTCGCCGAAGATCTGGGAGGACAAGGCCGGCTTCGACGCCAAGATCGCAAGCTTCGCCAAGGTCGTCGGCGAGGCCAAGGGCAAGATCAAGGACCTGGATTCGCTCAAGGCGACTTTTCCCGCGGTCGGCAAGGAATGCGGCGGCTGCCACGAGACCTTTCGTGTGAAGAACAGCTGACGCGGAGTCGGCAAAAAGTGAGGGCGGATGCGCACGGCATCCGCCCTTTTTGCGTTGTGGGCAGGCGCCTCGGTTGACTCGTACGCGTTTTCGGTCGGACGCGCATCTGGGCGGATCGAAGGCGAGGCAATTGCTCAGCCGGCTCCCGAAGCTTTTCGAGCGGCAGGCTTGCGAGTCTCTTTTTCGAGTAACCACCCCAAAGCCTTCGCTGGGTTCAACCAGCGCACCTCATCGATCTGTTCGGCGAGCGTCAGCGCATGAACGGTCAGTACCTCAATGTCCTGAGGATTGACGTCCGCCTTTTCCAGCACGTGTATGCACCGGTTGATCGCCGCCAGATCGAGCTGAAGTTGCTCGACACTTGAGTGGTGATGTTTGGCCCCCACGACTTTCCATGGTCTCATTGCGCGCACTTTTTTCTCCCCATACGCGGTCACGCCTTCGTGAGTGCAGTTTGTGGCGGCAACACGAAAATGGATGGACGGAATCGGGGATGTTTGCGGGCGGCCCGTCAAAGGTAGGGCAGCAGCGGGGGAGGCTTGGACCATTGCGTTGAGGTGCCTCGGTTACCGAGGCATCGATTCGTCGAACCACACCAAGGGCAAAATTTGTTTGCGAGGCCTGGCTGATCGCTGTCGGGGCGCCACGTATGAGCTTATCTTCAACCGCAGCCGCTGCGACGTTGACGAGAGTTGTCGGATGCAGGTGCATCCGAGTCGTGTGCTTCGATCGCAGAGTTCCAATTCGCGGCGAGAATCTGAATCAAAACAGCGAGGCAGGCCATGGTCAAACCGTTCCCGTCGAAGACGCACATCGGCAACCATATGCTGCATCCTGAAACGCTGATGCTGACCTATGGCTACGATCCGCAATTGTCGGAAGGCGCCATCAAGCCCCCGGTGTTCCTGACCTCCACCTTCGTGTTCAAGACGGCCGATGACGGGCAGGACTTCTTCGATTTCGTCGCCGGCCGGCGCGAGCCACCGGAAGGGATGGGCGCGGGGCTGGTCTATTCGCGCTTCAATCACCCAAACAGCGAAATCGTCGAGGACAGGCTCGCGATCTACGAGCGCACCGAGAGCTGCGCGCTGTTCTCATCCGGCATGGCGGCGATTGCAACCACGATCCTGGCGTTCGTCCGCCCCGGCGATGTCATCCTGCACTCCCAGCCGCTCTATGGCGGAACGGAAACCCTGCTGACGAACACGCTTGCGCGCCTGTCGATCGGCGCCGTCGGCTTCGCCGATGGCGTTGATGAAGCGGCGGTCAGCCAGGCCTCGGAGGAGGCCATGCGCAAGGGCCGGGTCTCGATGATTCTGATCGAAACTCCGGCCAACCCGACCAACGGGCTGGTCGACGTCGCGATGATGCGCCGTGTCGCCGAAGCCATCGGAAAGACCCAGGGGCACATTCCAATCATCGCCTGCGACAATACGCTGCTCGGTCCGGTGTTTCAGCGGCCGATCGAGCATGGTGCGGACATTTCCCTGTACTCGCTTACGAAATATGTCGGCGGTCATTCGGACCTGATCGCGGGTGCCGCGCTCGGCGCGAAGGCGATCGTGAAGGGCATCAAGGCGCTCCGCGGCGCGATCGGCACCCAGCTCGATCCGCATTCCTGCTGGATGATCAACCGCTCGCTCGAGACGCTGAGCCTGCGCATGGAGAAGGCGGACAGCAACGCGCGCCTCGTGGCGGATTATTTGCGCGATCACCCCAAGGTGGCCAAGGTCCACTACCTCGGCCATCTCGAGGAGGCTTCGCCGGCCGGAATGGTGTTCGCGCGGCAATGCCTGGGGGCGGGCTCCACCTTCTCGTTCGACATCGTCGGTGGCAAGGACGCGGCGGTGAAATTCCTCAACGCGCTGCAAATCCTCAAGTTGGCAGTGAGTCTTGGCGGAACGGAGTCGCTTGCGAGCCTGCCTGCAACCATGACCCATTCCGGCGTTCCCGCCGACATCCGCATGAAAATCGGTGTGCTCGATTCCACGATCCGGCTGTCGATCGGCATTGAAAACCCGTCGGACCTGATCGCCGATCTCGCGCAGGCGCTGAACGCGGCTTGAGGGCGTAGCCCCGGCATTGCCGAAGCGTCCCCAAGTAACGCAATGAGGTCGGCCATGCCGCCGCTCGCGCGAGCCAAGGTGCCAAGCCTTGGTCAGGCTGGTATCTCCTGGCAGGTCGAATGGCTCCGGACTTACGCTCCGCGCGAATGGCTCACGATGTCTCGCGGGTCGATATCGCGGCTGGAGGCAACGTAGTCGATCTCGCCGCGCGTCGTGCCGATGTCCATCAACTCCCGGTCACTCAAGCCGGACAATGTGCCGCGCAATCTCTGGCGATCGCGACGTGCCTGAAAGACATCCCAGTACTTCCGGATCAGGCTGCGGACATGCCGGGACGATATGGACGCCCGTTCCGGCCACATTGTACCTTGGATCAGGGTCATTGCGGTGCCTTCGGAGGGTGTTTCTCACACCGAGAAGGTGCCCGAAGACCGACGCGCGTGCTTGACCGACAGCTTACATTTTTCCTACCGGCAGCTTATTCTTGCGACGTCCAGCGGGCCCAAAAGCCCACCCCGGTCGCCCCGGAGGGCTCACCCAAGGGATTCGCACCGTGCGCTATCTCTTTGAGGAGTATGCATTCGACGCCGGTCGGCGAGAGCTGCATCGCGGAGCGGATCGGATCTCAGTTACGCCACTGGTGTTCGATCTCCTCGATTACCTGATCCGCAATCGGGAGCGCGTCGTAGGCAAGGATGAACTCATCGATGCCATTTGGCAGGGGCGCTGCGTGTCCGATGCTGCGCTGACGACCCGCCTCAACAGTGCGCGATGCGCGATCGGGGATTCTGGCGAAGAGCAGCGGCTGATAAGAACACTGCCACGTAGAGGCTTCCGCTTCGTGGGTCAGGTCCGGGAAACGCTTGCCGCCGAGGGCGCCGCGGCCGTCGACGGCGGAGCCGAGACGCCGAAACCAGCGCTCTCGCTTCCCGACAAACCCTCGATCGCGGTCCTTCCATTCGCCAACCTGTGCCCGGATCCGGAGCAGGACTATTTTGCCGACGGTATGGTCGAGGACATCATTTCGGGACTGTCGCGTTCGAAGTCTCTTTTCGTCATCGCGCGACATTCGACTCTGGCCTACAAGGGCAGGGCGATCGACGTCAAACAGATCGGTCAGGAGCTGGGCGTTCGCTACGTGCTCGAAGGCAGTGTGCGCAAGGCCGGCAATCGAGTCCGAATCGCCGGTCAGTTGATCGACGCGGCGACCGGCCTGAATCTCTGGACGGATCGGTTTGACAGTGAGATCGAAGATCTTTTCGACCTGCAGGATCGGCTGACAAGCAGCGTCATCGGCGCAATCTCCCCGCGACTGGAGCGCGCCGAAATCGAGCGCGCCCAACGCCAGCCGACCGACAACCTTCAGGCTTACGACTATTATCTTCGGGCATTTGCCTCCTTCTTCAAATTCACCGAGGAAGCAAGCATTGAGGCTATGGAGCTCGCAAAAACTGCCCGCGAGATCGATCCCGAATTCGCGCGCGCATACGCGCTCGGCGCCCGTTGCTATGTCCTGAGGAATGTTTTCGACTGGATCACTGATGAAGCCCATGAACACAGTGAAGCCGCGCGGCTGGCGAGGCGGGCGGTCGAGCTTGACCCGAACGATCCGTCGGTGCTTGCGATGGCCGGACACGCGCTCTCCCAGGTGGCAGGCGAGGTCGAGGAAGGCGATGCTCTTCTCGTGCGCGCGATAAAGCTGGACCCAAACCTCGTCATCGCACGACATTGGAACGGTTGGAGCCGACTCTGGCTTGGTCGTGGTGACGCCGCAATCGAGCAATTCAACACCGCATTGCGTTTGAACCCGCTTCATCCGCATGGGGGCGCCAACGCCCAGACGGGCTTGGCTTATGCTCATTTCCTTGCAGACCGTCATGATGACGCCTTGGCTTGCGCGGCAGCCGCCATCAGGCTGATACCGATCTTTCCGCCTGCGCAATTCATTCTGGCGGCATGCCATGCGGCGTCAGACCGGGTTGGGGAAGCCCGGCGGATTTGCGACCGTGCGATGCAACTATGTCCCAATAAGCGTATCGATGCGTACACACGGCGATACCGCCGACGGGAAGATGTCGAAAAGCTGACGCAAGCGCTCCGGGTTGCCGGCATGCCGGAATGAGCGTGCGCGGTCACCTCGCGGCGTGCGGAATCGAAAAGGCCGGACGCTCCCTCCGGCGCCCGGCCTTCGCGTACGAAGCAGCCTTGAGGTTACTTCGTCACCTGGCCGCGGATCTCGCCGCCCGGATTGGCCGCGGTGTGGATGTTGACGTAGAGCTTGCCGGCGAGCAGATCAGCGGCCTGCGCATCGGTCAGCGTCGCCGAGCCCTCGACCGGGCTGGAGGTCGCATTCGGAATCGCGACCGCGACGCCGGCGTTCTTGCCGGCCTCGGCCGGTCCGTGGAAGTGAGCGGCGGTGGCGGGGCCGGACAGGCCGGAATAGGTGACCTTCCAGGACAGCTTCTTGCTGGCGGCATCATAGTCCAGATCGGCGGTTCCGGCGCCGCTGGTGGTGGTTGCTGGCACCTCGGATTTGCCGTCGAGCGTTGCTTTCAGCTTTTCGGCGCCGGCGGGGGCTGCAAAAGCTGCGGCGCCCAGCGCGACCATGGCGATGACGGTCTTGTTCATGACATTCTCCCTGAGGCCTCGTTGGCCTGCCAAACTTCCAACATTGGCCGTTTCAGTTTATTCCCGTTTCCGGCTGGGGCGGGCTAAATTCTTCGTGGCTGGAGCCGCGTGGACATCGGTCATAGGTTCGCGGCAAGCAATGAATGGATCTGCATGTTGCAACGAACAATTCTCGTGGCGCTGCTTGCCGCGGTCACTGCTGCGGGCGTCTATTGGTGGCTCAGCGCGCCGGTGGTGGCGGCCGGTGCCGCCGCGCCTGCCCATGTCCCCAATCTCGCCAATGGCGAGGTGATGTTCAACGCCGGCGGATGCGCGTCCTGCCATGCCGTCCCCGACCAGCCCGATCGCACCAGGCTCGGCGGCGGCGTCGCGATCAAGTCGCCGTTCGGCACGTTCTACGCGCCGAACATCTCCTCCGATCCGACCTACGGCATCGGCAAATGGACCGACGCCGATTTCGTCAACGCGGTCATGCACGGGGTCTCGCCGGACGGACAGCATTATTTTCCGGCGTTTCCCTACACGTCCTATCAGCACGCCAGGCGCGAGGATGTGCTCGACCTCTTCGCCTATCTGAAAACGCTGCCGCCCGTTGCAGGCAAGGTGCGTGACCACGACGTACGCTTTCCGTTCGACATCCGGCGCAACATCGGCATCTGGAAATTCTTGTTCATGGACGGAAAGCCATTCGTTGCCGACGGCACGAAGTCGCCGCAATGGAATCGTGGCGCCTATCTCGTCAACAGTTTCGGCCATTGCGCCGAATGCCACAGCCCGCGCAATGCGCTTGGCGGCATCATCTCCGGAGAACGCTTTGCCGGCGGACCCAATCCGGAAGGCGAGGGCTGGGTGCCCAACATCACGCAGAAGCGTCTCGGCGAGTGGAGCGCGAAGGATATTGCCTATTTCCTCAAGACCGGCGAATTGCCCGACGGCGACAGTGTCGGCGGCGCGATGACGCGCGTGATCAAGAACACCTCGCAATTGCCGGACGAGGATCTCGCGGCGATGGCGGATTACATCAAATCGCTGCCGCCGGTGGACGGGCCGCCGCGGCCGAAACGCAAGGAAGCCAGCTAGATGCCGTAATGGGCCCGGCTCCGAGCAAGGGGGGATGATGGTGGCTGTCCCCCGATAGATGATGCAACGGGGTCACGACTTGAGTTGCCCCAAGC
>NZ_JADPIU010000091.1:0-7814 GCF_023073075.1 Bradyrhizobium sp. 61
CCTCGCGACAAGGCCATCACGCGATCCCCCACCTTGAACCCGACGCAGTGGCGGCCAACTTCCACGACTTCGCCGGCCAGTTCACTGCCAGCGATCGTTTCGGGAGGATAGTGATCGGCCGTCAGCGCAAGATCCGCGCGATTGAAGCCAGCCATTTCCACTCGCACAACGACTTCATTGTCTCCGACTTGTGGCGCGGGCAGCTCGGCAAGGACCAAGCGCGGGTGCAACGAGGCACTGGTATCGACGATCAGGCCCTTCACCTCGGAGGCCCTTCGCATTTGTCGGCACCGAGCCCGTCGTATTTGGCTGACTCCAAAGACATCCAGTGATCAAGATTGACGGCGTTTGCAAATATCGTTCGCGCACGCTTTTCGTCGGTGCGGATGGGTGGAGCTTCTCCACGCTCCGTGGCGCGCTTGAGGTCTTCCAAAGCGTCGACAAGTGCCGTGCACATTGGCAGCAGCAGCGCGAGCGGATACAGAATCTGCGTGTACCCGAGCGCGTGCAACTCCGATACCGACAGAGAGGGCCATCCTTCCCCACCATAGACAACCACGGAGAGTGGTGTTCCCCGAAAAGTGCGGCCGATGCGCTCGATCTCGTCTGCTTTGCGCACTCCTGCAATGAAGAGGCCGTCGACGCCGCAACGCAGGTAGAGTTCTCCACGACGAAGCTCCGCCTCCATGCCGTGCGCGCCGTAGGCATCGGTCCGCCCGATGATCCAGAAGTCGCGGCTGCTGCGTGTTTCAACCGCAATGCGCAATTTTGCTGCAATTTGATCGTCGCTTACGACATCCAGGGCTGCGTTCTGTCCTGGACGCTTTGCGGATCGCGTCTGATCTTCCAGCACCAGCGCGCCAACACCGAGCACTTCGTTAACCTGTACTGTGCGGGCGACCGACTTTATGTCGCCATAGCCATCGTCCCCATCGCCCATGCAGGCAATCGAAGTAGCATCAAGAATGTCACGGGTGATCGCCGACATGTCCGCCAGCCCAGCGATGCCCAGATCCGGCAAACCATAGCGTGCGGCCAGTGCGCCAGAGCCCCCGATGGCCATCGCAGAGAATCCCGCTTGCTGGATCAATCGCGCGGACAATGCGTCGTGCGCGCATGGCATCACCAGGGGGCTTCCAGATGAAAGGAGCGTTTGGAAAGTGGGGCGTGCCGGCATGCTCAACTTTTGCAGATGGGTGCAGGAGGCATCTCGTTTCAAGACGAAACGCTCGCGGTGAAGGTGGAAGGAATTGGATCTCGATGCCCCGTTGGGCCGGCAATCTCATGCAATCGTTATACATGCCATTGATCTATGATTTCCCTCCCATTCTGTCAGTTTTGCCTTCCCTTTAGGATGACGTTGCGCTAACGATAGCATAGAACCTGTAAAGCGTAAAGCGGGTCTGGCGCCGGTTTTGATGCGTGTGTTGGAAATGGAGGAGATGAGCAATGAAGAGGCGATCGGTCGATCCAGAGGTGTCCGAAGCGTTTGGTTCGGATCATTCAGCCCGCCGTTATCGCTATGCGGAGGAGGTCCGCGGTTTCCCTGCGGCCATTTGATTTCTTGGAGGGGGGGCTGACGATGGATGCCCGGCTCGTCTCGTGCAAGTGGGTGCACCTCTGCCAGTTATTCAAACATCCGGAGGTGGCTCCGGATGCTTGCGCAATAAGAAAGTTGGCCGGAAGCGAAGTCGCTGGCATGACGAGGAGGGATCGGATTGATCCAGCTTTGCAGATGCCACCGAGCAACGAGCTTGCAGTTCAAAGGAAGCGAACGTTTCGCCAGGAATCATCCATGCGAGACGTTCGAGATCGTGCAGGAGACGATGCCGCTTAGTTGGTCGGAGGTCTGGAGTCGCTACATCGCTGCAAATTCGACTACGCTCAGCCAAAGTCGGGAGCGGGGGCGATGACCGTCGTTTATGGCGAGAAGAGCTGGGCGGGTTCCGACCGACGGGACGAGGCCAGGTGGCGACTGCCCAATTGGGGGCGCATCGTCCACGCTCTTGTAGGGGTCCTTGCTCAGGGTTGGGAGTTTGCAGCTCGCGATATGCCGGGTTCCGAATTGTTTTTCGAAGGCAAGAGAGAATCTGGTTACGAGCTCGACCGATCGGCGCAGCCTCGGCACTGTGTGCTTAGCGTCGATGTCGCGAGCGCTCGGATCATTCGCGGCGTTGTCGACATGCCGCGGGCGGATAATTCGAATTCGCGTACGACAATGCTCAGGCTGTTGTGGGTCGGCGCAATGGGAATGTCGCATACTCTTCGCTTATCATTTCGCCGGCTAAGAACGCCGCGTACCATCACGGTGAGTAGGTCGCCTCAAATACTATCCATTCAAGCGGTGCAAGCTGGAGCGGTTCGACAGCAAGACCCGGAGTCTTTTAGGCGGGCCATTCCGATGACATAGACGAAATATCGCGTGCGGAAATGCAGGACGTCTCCCGCGACCTTCCACGGGTGCGGGAGCCAACGGCAGCTCATAAACCTCGCTGTCGTGCGATGTGTACCAGCGGGATGTGCGTGGATCACTGTGTGGCCGAGATTCAACTGGAATCGCGGTCCATGGCTGCGGTATCCGCGCGATCAAGAGGAGATGCGACATGAACGACGCTCGGGATATTGAAAACGAGTGGGTGCATCTTGCCTACGACGGACGTCTGAAGTTTGCCGAGACATATGGTTTTGCGGGTAGCCAAGGGACGGTCAACCTTGAGGGAGTCTTGATACGGCCCAAGAACCGGCCTTCCAAAACGTTGATGGTCTTGATGCATCCGAGCTCCACGCTGCACCTGCTGCCGGTGCCGCGAGCGCTTGCCAAAGCGGGTATGCATGTGTTGTGCGCTGCCAGCCAATATCCGAAGAATGATGCCGCCTTGATCATGGAGAAGGTTGTCCTCGATCTTGGCGCCTATGTTCGGCACGCCAAAAGGGAGTGGGGATACGAGAGGGTCGTGCTTCTGGGATGGAGTGGGGGTGGATCATTGTCCTTGTTCTACCAGTCCCAAGCCGAGTCACCGACCATCGTCGATACGCCGGCAGGTGACCCCGTAGATATAATAGCTGCTGGTCTCGTTCCCGCGGACGCAGTAATTTTTCAGTCGGCGCATGCGAGTAGGGCGCTAATGCTTGCTGAGGTGATTGATCCATCTGTTCGCGATGAATTGAATCCCGATGACCGCGATGTCGAGCTCGACATCTATGACCCTCGCAACCCTAACCAGCCGCCATATGCACCCGAATATGTCGCCCGCTATCGCGCGGCACAGCTTGCGCGCATTCGGCGGATCACGGCTTGGGTGAAGGGGATGCTCGCAGAACTCAAGAGCCGAAACACGGATGAAATCGAGCGCGGCTTTGTCGTTCACCGAACATGGGCAGATCCACGATTTCTGGACCCATCCTTGGATCCCAACGACCGCAAGCCAGGCGGGCTGTTGATGGGAAAGCCCGAGACGGTCAACTCCGGACCTATCGGGCTCGCGCGGTTCTGCACATTGCGGTCTTGGCTCTCCCAGTGGTCTCTGGACGATTCTCGGGCCAATGGTTTCGTTTGTGCTGCGGGCATTTCTGCCCCGCTTCTCGTCATTGAGGGCAGCGCGGATGATGGCGTACCTCAACCGCACTCCAGGAGGATTTTCGAGGCCTCCACCGCGAAGGACAAGACGATGCACGTGATCAGAGGAGCGACACATTACTATGCAAATCAGCCGGAGCAGATTGCCGAGGCGACACGACTAATCAGCGATTGGCTCACTTCGCGCCATTTGCTTTAGCTCTTTCGGCAATCTGTGACGAGGATCTCCTCTGTAGATAAGAGGCTTTTTGCCGGCGTCCTCTGCGCGACAGAAAGATCGTTCCTTTCGCCAAGTCACCGAGGCGCACGTCCACACGCAAAATGACTGGATGCAACCAATGACCTCGGCAGTAACCCGAGTCGCCAATGCGAACGAAGAATGACGTCATGGAACTGGAAGAAAAGCCCCGTCAGAAGAGCCTCGAAGACCGGTATGACCTCCGTGAAGGTTACGTATCATTGTCCGGTACCCAGGCGTTGGCGCGTCTGCCATTGGAGCAGCACTGGCGCGATCGCGAGCTGGGGCTCAACACCGGCGGCTTCATCTCAGGTTACCGTGGCTCGCCATTAGGTGGTTACGATCAAGAACTCTGGCGGATAGCTTCCAGACTCGAGGACTGCAATATTCAGTTTCAGCCCGGCGTTAACGAGGATCTGGCGGCAACCGCGGTGTGGGGCACGCAATACGTCAATCTTTACCCGGGAGCTAAGGTCGACGGAGTCTTCGGCATTTGGTACGGCAAGAGTCCCGGCGTAGATCGCAGCGGGGACGCCTTCCAGCACGCCAACACGGCTGGCACTTCCCCAAACGGCGGTGTGATAGCTTTGGTCGGCGACGATCATGCCGCCAAGTCGTCGTCGAGGTCGGCACAATCAGACATGCAGCTGAAGGCCGCCGGCATACCGACACTCTATCCGTCCAACACGCAGGAGATCCTTGATTACGGACTGCATGGCATCGCCATGAGCCGCTACGCCGGCTGCTGGGTGGCTATCAAGCTGGTGACCGATGTTGTGGAGACGACGACAACGGTAGAGGTCGGGCCCTCCCGGGTCCGACCCAATCAGCCGCCGCTGCCGACGCAGGCACCCGGTGGTTTGCATATCCGCGCCAACGAACCCCCGCTCGACATGGAGGCGCGGCTTTACCAGCATCGGCTCCCAGCGGCGATCGCTTACGCGCGTGCGAACGGATTGAACAGGATCATGCTCGCCCCCGCGAAGCCCCGGTTGGGTATCGCGTCCGCCGGCAAGAGCTGGACTGATGTACGCAGCGCGCTTGCGGCGCTAGGGCTCGATGACGCTGCGGTCGAGGGCGCGGGCATCCGCCTGCTGAAGTTCGGCATGAGTTGGCCCGTCGACCCGCTCGTCGTTGAGACGTTCGTGGAAGGGCTCGACCAGATCCTCGTCGTCGAAGAGAAGCGGCCATTCCTGGAAGATCAGATCAAAGCCATCTTGCAGAGCAGCCTTCGAGGCTCGGGAGTCCGAGTGTGGGGCAAGGCGGATCCGTTGGACGCGAGCCGCGCACCGCCGGGGATTGTTCTGCTGCCAATAGCGAGCGAGCTCACGCCGATAAGCATCGCTCGTACCATCGCCGGGCTTGTCGGATTGCCGGACGTCGATGAAACTCGATACGGGGCGGTCACGTCCTCCGCCGTTGCCGGGCTACTGCGCACGCCGAACTTCTGTTCTGGGTGTCCCCACAACCGGTCGACCGTTGTGCCCGAAGGCAGCCGGACGATGCCCGGCATCGGTTGTCACGGGATGGCCATGTGGATCCGGCCCGAGAACACCGGGACCGTGACGCACATGGGCGCGGAAGGCATGTTCTGGGTCGGGCAGTCGCGCTTCACCGCCGAGCAGCACGTATTCGTCAATATCGGGGATGGCACGTTCTTCCATTCGGGAAGCTTGGCAATCCGACAGGCAGTGGCTGCCGGGGTACGAATGACCTACAAGCTGCTCTTCAATGGCTATGTGTCCATGACGGGAGGACAGAAGATTGACGGCGAATTGACCGTCACGCGCGCCATCGAGATGGTGTTGGCCGAGGGGGTAGCCAAGGTGGTCGTGGTGGCTGACGACGTTAAACGCTATGACGCGATTAGGCTGCCGGCGAGAACCCCTGTCAGACCACGGAACGAATTAGATCTGGTCCAGCGCGAACTGCGCGACTTCGACGGCGTTTCGGTACTGATATACGACCAGGCTTGCGCAACGGAGCTGCGGCGGCAGCGCAAGCGGAATCCGTCGTTGGATGTCGCACGGCGTGCCTTGATCAATGCCGAGGTGTGCGAGGGCTGCGGCGACTGCGGCGTCAAGTCCAATTGCATGTCGATCGAACCGCTCGAAACCGAATTGGGCCGCAAGCGAAAGATCAATCAGTCGAGTTGCAACAAGGATCTCTCCTGCGTAGAGGGGTTTTGTCCAAGTTTCGTGACAGTGCGCGGAGGGCGTCTGAAAAAACAGGCGGCGGACCTTCGGTCGCAAGACGGTTGGAGTGCGCTACCACTTCCAACGTTGCCCGACACCACAGGTGGATATGGTGTGCTCATCGCGGGCGTTGGTGGAACCGGCATTGTGACTGTCGGTGCAATTCTAGGTATGGCTGCAAGCCTTGAGGGAAGGCAATCCAGCGTGTTGGACGTCACAGGCATTGCGCAGAAATACGGTGCGGTGATGTCGCACTTGCGTTTCGCGCCGCAAGGCGAGGAGTTGCGCAGCGCGAGACTTGGCGTGGGTGAAGCGGACCTGTTGATCGGCTGTGATTTAATCGTTGCATCAGGAGATGAGGCGCTCGGCAAGCTGAGAGCTGGTGACAGCTACGTTATCGTGAATACAACGCTTGCGCCGACGGCGGCGTTTCCCAAGATGCCAGACTGGCAAGCGGACATTGATGGCTTGACTGGAAGGCTGCGCGGCATGGTCGGCGAACGGGTGCGGACGCTGGAAGCTAGCGATATCGCAACGGCGCTCATGGGAGATGCGATCGCGGTGAACATGTTCTTGCTCGGTTATGCATGGCAGCTCGGTCGTGTTCCCGTCGGCTTGGACGCGCTCTTCCGCGCCATCGAGTTGAACGGTGTCCAGGTAGACTTCAATCGCACCAGCTTCGAATGGGGACGCCGCATGGCGGTCGATCCCCGAGCCGTCCAGTGTCATATGACGAGCGGATCGAAGCCAGGTGTTGCGAGCGTGATCCGGCTTGCCCAACTCCCCCTGGAGCAGCTCGAGGACATCGTCGCCGATCGCCGCAGGCGACTCGTCGCTTATCAAGGCGAGGGTTTGGCTGAACGGTATGTGGCCATGGTGGAGCGCGTCAGGCAGGCCGATGAGCTTATCGGTGCGGAGGGGCGCTTGGCCAGAGCCGTTGCGCGCTATTACTATAAGCTGCTTGCGAACAAGGACGAGTTTGAGGTCGCGCGCATCTACGCATCGCCAGCCTTCAGAAAGGAAATCGAAGATCAGTTCGAGGGAGACTACCAGGTACGGCTAAACCTGGGAGCCTGGCCTTTCGCGAAACGCGATCCGGTGACAGGGGCTCTGCAGAAACGTGAGTTAGGTCCTTGGATATTTCCGGCTTTACGCGTGCTGCAATCGCTTCGGGGCTTGCGCGGCACTTGGCTAGACCCGTTTCGCAACAACTCCGAGCGAAAGCTGGCACGCGAGGTGCTCGCGGCTTACGAAGATGATCTCGCTTTCCTCCTGACGCAGGCCCGACGCGTGGTTAGTGCCTCGGATGCCGTCGCCTTGGCGTCGCTCCCGGAGAAGATTCGGGGATACGGACACGTGCGGGACACGTATGCAAAAGAGGTCGCGGCTTCGCGCCTGGAACTGCGAACGAAATGCGTGAGCGGCATGACGGAGCAGAACGCGACAAGCATGGCGTGGTCGCCTGAAAACAAACATCTCGAGACCGCGCGCCGCGGAAAAGACCGGGCGAATGTCGGTCAGGCAGACTTCTCATGAGCTTCACTCTTTACGACGCTGGTGCCGTCCTGGCTACAGATATTGGATTCGGTCTCGAGTTTATTGGACAAAGCTGACGCTTACTGCGCGAAACAGCAACTGGCGCCAATGACGCTCATCGATACTCGTCTCGCACCGGACATGTATCCGTTAGGATATCAGGTTAAGGGTATCCCTCCATTGAAGGCCGCCTTGTTTGACGAACGTTATAGCTGCAGGTCCTAGGGGTAATCCTAGGAGAAGTGGTATGACGATTTCGAGGACGGAG
>NZ_JADPIU010000035.1:0-265889 GCF_023073075.1 Bradyrhizobium sp. 61
GCGGTGGTGGCGGAAACGGCGCAGTCAGCGGCGGTTACGTTGGTGGTGGAATTCCCCCGCGTCCTTTCCCGATCTTCGAGAGTTTCGTCGGAGTCCTGCCCGGTGGCTTGAATTACGGGGCGACATTTCCGCTGTCTGCCTGGCGCCCTGACTTTTTTGCTCAAATAGCATTGCTCGAATTTGCCAGAACCGATTGGCAAACCATCACTGTTGCCGGCCCGCCAACGGATCACGATGTGATTTTCGGGGAGATCGACGAACTGCTCGGGGCGTCGATGGATAGTCGCAAGAGGTTGGCAGATGAGATCGTCGATCAGGACGTGAGACTTGTCGGCTATTTTGCGCAGGTCCTTATGCTTTCGCCGTCGGCGCATCCAAATACGATCAAGATTCTGGAGATGGCCGATCATGTTGGGCTGATGGTCGCCGTCTACTACAAGCTCAGGTTCAATCGCGGGCGGCCGCAACAGGTGTGGCCGGGGCTTTTCCCAATGGTCGCTTCGCCCTGGCACGCCTCCTATCCGAGCGGACATTCGCTGGAGAGCCACCTGATGGCACTGGCGCTGGGAGAGATTATCCCCGGTGCCAAGAGTGCGCTGAGGGCGCTGGCCGCGCGGATCGGGAAGAATCGCGAGATCGCTGGCGTCCACTACCCGAGTGACACGGCTGCCGGGAAGGCCATTGCTGAAGCCGTGTTTCCGTACCTCCAGCAATGCGGCACCTTCCATGCGGTGACCGAGGCAGCAAAACAAGAGCATTGAACAGTGCCTAATGCCGCAGCCGAGATCGCATCTTTGGATTTTGCAAGGATGCGCTCCGCACGGCCACAAGGAATTGAAGTTGGACCAATCGATCTCAACCACGAGGTATTGCAATGGGTGTGGAAGAAATTTCCGTCATCGAAAGGACGCGGATTCAGTTGGCGCCAGATTTCACGATGCAACATCAGTGTCACATCAATTGGTGCTGGGCAGCCGTCGCTTCCAGCATCTCGCGCTATTACGACGAGACCAGTACTTTCACGCAGTGCCGCATCGCCGACCTTGAATTGAACCGGCATGATTGCTGTGATTTCCCTTGCGGCACGCCGGGCCTGGAATTCGATGTGACGCATACTCTTGGATCACCGCTCAACCGAGTCCGCTGCCTCGCCCTGTTGGCCTACGACCAACGAGCGACACGAATGGAGGTGCAGCAGGAGATCAGTGCAGGGCGACCCATTTGTGTTCGCACGGTCTGGTCGGGAGACGAAGATGAGGAGGGACCGGCGCACTTCGTCGCGATCGTCGGATATCTGGAGGATACCGACAGCCTGGTCATCGAGGATCCCCTTTTCGGCCTAACACCAGAGATCCAGTTTAATCGATTTTGCTCAAACTATCGGGACGCCAAAGGTGTCTGGACGGACACTTACTTCACCAAGCCCCCGGTCTAGAACCTCGCCACCGTGAAAGGAGAGAAAAGATGGCAATTCATCCCAGCGATCCTCCGGCGGCTGCGGTCGTAGCTGTGAAGCGAGCGGTGGCCATCCGGGTGGGCAACCCGAAATTCCCGCGATCAAGGCTTTCCACTGCCAACCGCGACGCGGTCTTCATTTCCCTGCCGCATCGCATTGCCTATCTGGCTTTTGGCAAGATCCGTCGCGCGGACGACCTCAGAGCGGCTGCGGCGATAGGCAATTGGAGATTTCTTGTGATTGAAGCGAAGCGGCGCACCGCCGCTGATGATAGTGGAGGGGAGGAACAGGAGCCGATCGCTGCTGCGACAATCGTGAAGTCGGCAGCGACGACGTACGAGGCGACGTATGAACTGGGCGACCTGAACGAAGGGCCGTTTGTGGCGGCGACGTCGGAGGCGATCCGTCGTGCCGAGAAGCTTCCTGAGGTTCGGAATGGAGCCTTCGAGGCTTTCCTGCTCACCGTGCCGGCGGTCCATGTGACAGCGCTCTGGCTGCAAGATCGCCATGGCTATGCGGACCTGCTGCTGACGATGCCACCCTCGGACCTGGCCTTGGAGCCGTATCGGCCGATGGCGTCGGCCGCGTTCTTGGATGTCGTGCAAGACCTCGCTCGGAAAGTAACTTCCGAATCCGCGACGAGGGGGTAAGCGGGCAATGTCGGCGCGATGGAAAAGCTCGCAAGTGCGTTAAGCTCGCAAGGGCGCCAAAGTTGGCGAGTCCCGGCATGGGAGCACGCCTAGTCAGCCTGCTTCGGTCGCCGGGGAGCCTTTGACCTCTTTTGCGGAAAGTACGGGTTCACGGCGCAGCTCGCGGAGCGGCCGACGGCGAGAAATCTGCACTGTTCGAGCGAAGTGTAGCGGCAGTCGAAATAGCCGACCGGGCCGTAGATCTGCATGCAGACGGGATAGCTGGGATCGTAGGTCTGCGCGTGCGCCGGCACGCCCGAGAAGAGCAGGCCGGTGGCGACGAGCGCGAAGCGGGCGCGGCGCATCTCAGCGCGGTGGGTAGTAGCCGGGTGAATAGCCCGGTGTCTGGGCGCGCGGACGATTCTGATAGGCGTATGGATCGTCGCTCTGGCCCGTGAAATACGGATTCGCGATGCAGGTCAGCGCGCGGCCCGACGAGCTTGCCTGACACTGTGCGTAACTGTCGAACGTGCAATTGCTCAGCCCCGGCCATTCCTGGCCGGTCAGGCAGAACGCGTGATGCGTGCCGAATGCGCGTGCGGGCGTGCTTGCACTCAGCGTGAGCGCGAATGTGGCGATTGCGAGCGAAAATGTGGCGACAATGGGGAGGGCAATCTGTCTGCGCATCTCAATCTCCAATCACACAATCGTGCGTGCATCAGGTGTCCAGGCACAGATGCAACATACGTCGTGTAGTCGACATTGGAACTCATGAAAACCCTTGTTCCAAAGGGTTTCCCGCGCGCGCTGCTAAACATTCATTAACGCAGCACAGCCCTTTGGCCCCGACTGTTGCGTCGGGGTTACAGCAATTCCGTCGAGCGCTGATATGACGGCCCTACGGCCCGGGGGCCTAACGACGAAACTGGAACGGGAATCAAATGAACAAGAATCTGTTGCTTGCTGCTGTGAGCCTTGTCGCGCTGAGCGCGACTGCGCCGGCGCTGGCTGCTGACCTCGCTGCGCGGCCTTACACCAAGGCGCCCGCGATGATCGCGACCGTCTATGACTGGAGCGGCTTCTACATCGGCATCAACGGCGGCGGCGGTTCGTCGCACGCGACCTGGGATTTCGTTGGCGTTGGCCGCGAAGGTTCGCACGATGCGACGGGCGGCACGGTCGGTGGCCAGATCGGCTATCGCTGGCAGTCCGGCCAGTGGGTGTTCGGCGTGGAAGGCCAGGGCAACTGGGCCGACTTCTCGGGCGACAACACCAGCGCGCTGTTCGCCACCCGCAACCGCACCAAGATCGATGCGTTTGGTCTGATCACCGGTCAGGTTGGCTACGCCTGGAACAACGTCCTGGTCTACGTCAAGGGCGGTGCGGCTGTGGTCAGCAACAAGTACGAGATCTCCAGCACGGCGGGCGCGCTGCTCTCCTCGTCCAGCGACAGCCGCTGGGGTGGCACGGTCGGTGCCGGCCTCGAGTACGGCTTCGCGCCGAACTGGTCGGTTGGCGTCGAGTACAACCACATCTTCCTGTCCGACAAGGACGTGACCTTCGCTGGCTTCGCCGGCTCGGAGCGCATCCGTCAGGACGTCGACATGGGTCTCGTCCGCCTGAACTACAAGTTCGGCGGCCCGATGATCGGTCGCTACTGAGACTGGTCGCTCATTTCGAGCGATCGTCGAAAAGCCCCGGCCTTGCGCCGGGGCTTTTTTGTTGCGTGAATTCAGCGAGTTAACCATCACTTTTCGAGAAAGCTCACACGGCTTGACTCTCGAGAACGAAATGAGAACAATGTTCTTCATACGTTCTGGTGATGGAGCAAGCCATGTTCAGGATTTTCGTGGAAGAAGCCGCCGCACTCGCCTCGATCTCGCTGTTCGTCGGGATGATCGCAATCTGGGCGCAGGTGATTCCGCAGCTCTAGGCCACGGCTGGCCAGAGCCCCCTGGTCATGCCCTTGGGGAAAAGCGGGACGACGCGGCCGTTTCGTGGCTCCGGCGTGGACTCTGAAGCGGTGACGCCCCACCATTGTGAGGCGAGTCGGCTGGGTGGGCGGAAGATGTCCTCATGATCCCCCTGGAGCCGGCGACCGCTCCATCTCATCTGCAAGAGGCCGTCACGCGACCATGCCGAGCGCCGGATTTGTCCACCTTCACGTTCACTCGGCCTATTCGCTGCTCAAGGGCTCGATCAAGATCGCCAAGCTCGCCGAGCTTGCGAAGAAAGACCACCAGCCCGCACTGGCGCTGACCGACACCGACAACATGTTCGGCGCGCTGGAGTTCTCCGACAAGATGGCGGGCTCCGGCATCCAGCCGATCGTCGGCTGCGAGCTCGCGATCGATTTCGGCGACCAGGATCCCAATGCGCGCAACGCGCTGCTGCCGTCGCGTGTGGTGCTGCTGGCGGCCCAGGAGCGCGGCTATCGCAGCCTGATGCGGCTGAACTCGCGCGCGTTCCTCGAATCGCCTGACAGCCACGCGCCTTTCATCAAGTTCGATTGGCTTGACGGTGAGACCGAAGGCTTGATCGCACTCACGGGCGGCCCTGACGGGCCGATCTCGCTCGCGCTTGCCAGCGGGCAGGCCGAAATTGCGGCGACGCGCTGCGAGCGTCTCGCCGGCCTGTTCGGCGATCGCCTCTATGTCGAATTGCAGCGCCACAACATCGACAAGGAGCGCCGCGTCGAAAGCGGGCTGATCGACATCGCCTACGCAAAAGGCCTGCCGCTGGTTGCGACCAACGAGCCGTATTTCGCTTCGAACGACGATTACGAGGCGCACGATGCGCTGCTCTGCATCGCCGGCGGGCGGCTGATCGCCGAGACCGATCGCCTTCAGCTCACGCCCGATCACCGCTTCAAGACCCGCGCCGAGATGGCGGTGCTGTTCGCCGACATTCCGGAGGCGCTGGCCTCGACGGTGGAGATCGCCGAGCGCTGCTCGTTCCGCCCGATGACGCGCAAGCCGATCCTGCCGTTCTTCACGGTCGGCGCCGCCGCAAGCTCCGACGCCGCGTCGGTCGAGGCGGCCGAGCTGAAGCGCCAGGCGGAGGAGGGGCTCGCCAACCGCCTGCGCGTGCACGGCCTGTCGCAGGGCACCACGGAAGAGGACTACGACAAGCGCCTGGCGTTCGAGCTCGACGTCATCATGCGGATGAAATACGCGGGCTACTTCCTGATCGTGTCGGACTTCATCAAATGGGCGAAGGGCCAGGGGATTCCGGTCGGGCCGGGCCGCGGTTCGGGCGCCGGCTCTCTGGTCGCCTGGGCGCTGACCATCACCGACCTCGACCCGATCAAGTTCGGCCTGCTGTTCGAGCGCTTCCTCAATCCGGAACGCGTCTCGATGCCGGACTTCGACATCGATTTCTGCCAGGACCGCCGCGGCGAGGTGATCAGATACGTCCAGGAGCGCTACGGTCGCGACCAGGTCGCGCAGATCATCACCTTCGGTACATTGCAGGCGCGCGGCGTGCTGCGCGACGTCGGCCGCGTGCTGCAGATGCCCTATGGCCAGGTCGACAAGCTGACCAAGCTGGTGCCGCAGAATCCGGCCGCGCCGGTGACGTTGGCCGCCGCGATCGAGAGCGAGCCGAAGCTTCAGGCGTTCCGCGATGAAGACCCGGTGGTGGCGCGTGCCTTCGACATCGCGCAGCGCCTCGAAGGCCTGACCCGCCACGCCTCGACGCACGCGGCCGGCATCGTGATCGGCGATCGCCCCTTGAGCGAACTCGTGCCGATGTACCGCGATCCCAAGTCGGACATGCCGGTAACCCAGTTCAACATGAAATGGGTCGAGCCGGCCGGGCTCGTGAAGTTCGACTTCCTCGGCCTGAAGACGCTGACCGTGCTCGACGTCGCGGTGAAGCTCCTGAAGCCGCGCAACATCGACATCGATCTCGCGACGCTGCCGATCGACGATGCCGAAAGCTACCAGATGCTGGCGCGGGGCGAGGTGGTCGGCGTGTTCCAGGTTGAAAGCCAGGGCATGCGGCGCGCGCTGGTCGACATGCGCCCCGACCGTTTCGAGGACATCATCGCGCTGGTCGCGCTCTATCGCCCGGGCCCGATGGCGAACATCCCGACCTATTGCTCGCGCAAGCACGGCGACGAGGAGCCGGAATATCTGCATCCGGTGCTGGAGCCGATCCTGAAGGAAACCTTCGGCGTCATCATCTACCAGGAACAGGTGATGCAGATCGCGCAGGTCATGTCGGGCTATTCGCTCGGTGACGCCGACCTGCTGCGCCGCGCCATGGGCAAGAAGATCCGCGCCGAGATGGACAAGCAGCGCGACATCTTCGTCGCCGGCGCGGTCAGGAACGGCGTGCCGAAGGGGCAGGCCGAGACCATCTTCGAGCTGCTCGCAAAGTTCGCCGACTACGGCTTCAACAAGAGCCACGCGGCGGCCTACGCGCTCGTGTCCTACCACACCGCCTATATGAAGGCGCATTACCCGGTGGAGTTCATCGCGGCGTCGATGACGCTCGATCTCAACAACACCGACAAGCTCTCCGAATTCCGTTCCGAGGCGCAGCGCCTCGGCATCAAGGTCGAGCCGCCGAACATCAACCGCTCAGGCCCGACCTTCGAGGTCGGTGACAAGACGATCTACTACGCGCTTGCCGCGCTCAAGGGCGTCGGCATCCAGGCCATCGAGCAGATCATCGAGGAGCGGACCAGGCGCGGGCTGTTCACCTCGCTCGCCGACTTCGCCGCGCGGGTCAATCCGCGTGCGATCAACAAGCGCATCATCGAGAGTCTCGCGGCCGCCGGCGCCTTCGACACGCTGGAGCCGAACAGGGCGCGGGTTTTTGCCGGCGCGGACTCGATCCTGGCCGCCTGCCAGCGTGCGCATCAGGCCGAGACCATCGGCCAGAACGACATGTTCGGCATGTCGGCGGATGCGCCGACCATCATGCTGCCGCAGATCGAGCCCTGGCTGCCGGCCGAGCGGTTGCGCCGCGAATATGACGCGATCGGATTCTTCCTGTCGGGCCATCCGCTCGACGATTACGCGATGGTCCTGAAGCGCCTGCGGGTGCAGAGCTGGGCCGAGTTCTCGCGTGCGGTGAAGACCGGCGCCACCGCCGGCAAGGTCGCGGCCACCGTGGTGTCGCGCATGGAGCGGCGCACCAAGACCGGCAACAAGATGGGCATCATGGGGCTCTCTGACCCCACCGGCCATTTCGAGGCGGTGCTGTTCTCCGAAGGCCTCGCGCAATACCGCGATGTGCTCGAGCCGGGCGCCGCCGTGCTGCTCCAGTTGGGCGCGGAATTGCAGGGCGAGGACGTTCGTGCCCGCGTGCTGCATGCCGAGCCGCTCGATGACGCGGCCGCCAAGACGCAGAAGGGCCTGCGCATCTTCGTGCGCGACACCAAGCCGCTGGAGTCGATCGCCAAGCGACTGGCCGGCCCCGACATGGCGGCCTCGAACGGCGCCGCGCCAAAAGTCGGCAGTCCCGGCATCGCGCCGCGCTCGAACGGCGACGGCGAGGTCTCGCTGGTGATGATGCTCGACCTCGAGACTGAGGTCGAGATGAAGCTGCCGGGCCGCTTCAAGGTCTCGCCGCAGATCGCCGGCGCGATCAAGGCGGTCGCGGGCGTCGTGGACGTGCAGCAGCTCTAAAGCACGATGAGATATGGAAGAATCGTCATCGCGCTTGGGATCGGCGTTGGCGTATGATCTCACCACAAACGCGTGCCGCGTTTGTGGTGAGTGAGAATTGCTGCCCTTTTCCGGATCATGCTTTAGCAGCCGATCTCGAATATATGCAGATGGACGCAGCTCTGTGCGGTCGTTGCGCGTGAGGCGAGCGATCGCTTCGGCTTTGCAGCATGGTTCGCGTTGCAGCAATCATCAGTTGCATCATTTATCATTGGTGATTTCTTCACATCGATGCACCTATCATCGCGACGCTTCCATTCGTCCACTGTACCTGGGGAAACGTCACATGTGCGACAAGTGCTCTGAATCTCTGCATCGAGACATCGCGCCGTCGCGGCGATCCGCGATGCTGTTTGGCGCCGCTGCGTTCGGCATGGCCTTCGCCGGCGGAGCTTTCACGAGCGGCGCCTTGGCAAAGGAGGCCAAGCAGCCACCCAAGCCGCAGAACGTGTTGTCGCCCGACGCATCGCTGAAGCGGCTGATGGAGGGCAATGCGCGCTATGTCGACGGTGTGGCGCGGCGCCACGATTTCAAGCACGAGCGCGAGGCGCTGGCCGGTGGACAGAATCCGTTCGCGGCGGTTCTGAGCTGCGCCGATTCACGCATCGCGCCGGAATATGCCTTCGACAGCGGCCGCGGGGATCTCTTCGTCTGCCGCGTCGCCGGAAATTTTGCCGGCACCGAAACTATTGCCAGCATGGAATATGCGGTGGCCGTGCTCAACGCACCGCTGATCCTGGTGCTTGGCCATGATGCCTGCGGCGCGGTCGATGCGACGCTGAAGGCAATCAAGGACAACACGTCGCCGCCGGGACACATTCCCTCGCTGGTCGATGCGATCGCGCCCGCCGCAAAGGCTGCGATGCAGCAGGGCGGGGACGTGCTCAACAAGGCGATCCGGCAGAACGTGATCGACAACGTCGCGAAGCTGAAATCGGCCGCGCCGATCCTCAATGCGGCCGTGGAGCAGGGCAAGCTGAAGGTCGTCGGCGGCATCTACCGGCTCACCACGGGAACAGTCGATCTGATCGCGCAGGGCTGAGCGAGGTTCGCGCCACAACGCGGTCGCGAGGCTTACGCGGGCCTGACGCAGGGACTTGATGGGGCGGGGGCGCCATGCCGCCGCCTCAATCCGCGCTTTTCGTTCAAGAGCCATTCAGCCGGCCGCGCGTCTCATGTACGGTGGCAGCTCAACAACGATAGCGGGCAAGCAAGCCATGCGTGGGACCTACAAGGCCTTCATCTGTTTTCTCTTGCCGATCCTGGCGTTCGCTGCGGCCGCGCCCGATCCGGCGCGCGCGCAGCAGCAGGAAAAGCGAATCGCGCTCGTGGTCGGCAACGGCGCCTACGCCAAGTCGCCGCTGGCGACGACCGCGAACGATGCCGGCCTGATCGCGCAGACGCTGCAAGCGGCGGGCTTCGACGTGGTCGGCGCGCGCGATCTCGACGGCGACACGCTGCGCAAGAGTCTTCGCGATTTCATCCAGAAGGCGCAGGCCTCGGGTCCCGGCACCGTCGCGATGATCTATCTTGCCGGCTATGGCGTCCAGCTTGCGGGCGAGAACTATTTCATCCCGGTCGATTCCAACATCGTCCGCGACACCGACATTCCGACCGAAGGCCTGCGCATCAGCGACTACGCTCGCCAGCTCGCGTCCATTCCGCTCAAGGCCAACATCGTCGTGCTCGATGCGGCGCGCGCGCAGCCCTTCATCGAGGGCGGCCAGCAGATCGCGAGCGGACTGGCGCTGGTCGAGCCGGATCCGAACATGCTGATCGCCTTCAACGCCGCGCCCGGCACGGTCGCGCCGGAAGAGCCCGGCCCGTACGGCATTTATGCGCAATCGCTGGCGGAGATGATTCGTACCGGCGGCCTGCCGCTCGCCGAGGTGTTCGACCGCGTTCGTC
Organism: Bradyrhizobium sp. 61; assembly: GCF_023073075.1. Classification (NCBI taxonomy): domain Bacteria; kingdom Pseudomonadati; phylum Pseudomonadota; class Alphaproteobacteria; order Hyphomicrobiales; family Nitrobacteraceae; genus Bradyrhizobium; species Bradyrhizobium sp. 61. The sequence goes on from NZ_JADPIU010000035.1 coordinate 9,672, forward strand.
TGCGCGTCAACGAGGCCAGCAAGGGCGCGCAGGTGCCGTGGAACGAGGCGAAGATATCGGCGCCCTTCTCGTTCTTCGAGCGCGGGCCCGATGCGCCGCCGCCGGAGGCCGCGCCCGACCAAGTTGCCGCGATCCGCAACAAGCCGATCCGCGATCTCGGCGTGCAGGACGCCTATGCGGCCGCGCTCGAGCGCGACACGTTGCCGGCCTACGAAGAATTTCTCGCGGCCTATCCCGGTGATCCGATGTCGAAGCGCGTGATGGCGATCGTCGCGGCGCGCCGCGAGGCGATCACCTGGCGGCGGACCTATCGCGCCGATACGCCGGACGCCTACTGGTCGTATCTGCGTCGTTATTCGCGCGGTCCGCATGCCGGCGATGCACGGCGCAGGCTTGCAATCCTGACCGCGCCGCTCGAGCCGCCGCCGACTTTCGCGATGATGGACTATGACGTGCCGCCGCCGCCGCCCGAGGAGATCGTCTATGTCGACCGTCCCGTGCTGCTGTTCGGCGACCCCGTGTTCGGCTTCGCGCCGCCACCGCCGCCGCCGGTTTATTATCTGCCGCCGCCGCCGCCGGATTTCATCGTGCTCGAGCCGCCGCTGCCCGTGGTCGGCCTGTTCGTGCTGCCGCAGCCGCTGTTCGTGCCGATCCCGGTGTTCGTCAGGCCGCCGATCTATGTCGCGCCGCCGCCGAACAACATCGTCTTCAACAACATCCATAACACCACGGTCATCAACACCGTGATCAACCGGCCGCCCGCCCCGCCCGTGGGAGCGGGAGGAGGGACCGGGCCTGGCAATCTGAGGCCGGCGATTGCCGACCGCGCCAACCCGGTAGCGCCAATGTTGCCGCAAGCCGCTACGCAGCGCGCCGCGCTGATCCAGCAGGGCAAGGCGCCGATGCCGCCGAGCGCGACGGTCCAGCCGACAGCGAGGCCGGGGATACCTCCGGGGACGCCGGCCAATGTCGCGCCGACCGGCACGCCCCCCGCCGCACCGCCGACCAGGCTGCCACAGACCAACACGCTGCCGGTTCCCGGCGCCCAAGGCGGGCCGCCGTCGCCGCCTGCCGGGGCAGGGACGTCGCCTGGCGGCAGGCCCTTGGCGCCGACGGCAAATGCACCCGGTGCGCCCCCGTCGACGCATCCGGGGGCGCCAACCACGGCTGCGCCCGGCACAACGCTGCCTTCCCATCCTGGCGCGCCAACGGCCGGCACTCCGACGACCGTTGCGCCCACCGCGAACCCGGCTGCGCCCGGCCAACCGCCGAAGCCGCCGGTTGCTCAGACCCCGGCCGGCGGCGCGCCCGCTGGCGGCAAGTCTGCAACCCGCGAGCCGGCTGTCGCGCCGCCAACTGCTGCGGGCACACCGCCCGGCACGCCCTCGGGCGCCACGGGCAAGCCGGTCACGCCGCCGCCCTCGGCCGCGCGCGAGCCGGTCAAACCGCAGAACTTGCCCGCGACCCCTCCAGCGCAGGCCGCCCGGCCGTCGCCGTCAACTCCAGCATCGCGGCCGCAGGCCGTGGCGAGGCCGACGCCGCCACCGCCCGCCGCTCGCCCGGCACCGCCGCCGCATGTCGCATCGCCTCCGCCGGCCCGAGCGGCTCCGCCTGTGGCCGTTGCACGGCCGGCGCCTCCGCCCATGGCCCGGCCTGCACCTCCACCCGTGGCGCGGCCCGCGCCGCCACCGCCGGTCGCCCGGCCGGCACCACCGCCGCCGCCGCGGATGGCCGTCGCGCCCCCGCCGCGTCCAGCGGCACCTCCGCCGCACCCAGCGGCGCCGGCAGCGAAAAAGTGCCCGCCGAACCAGCCCAAGTGCTAGGTCTTTGCGGGCTGGCGTGGTCTTTACGGAAGAGGGCCTTCGGGAGGCGAAAACAGCCCCCGAAAGGCCCTTATTTCCTTGCTTCTGGCCGAAATGGCGCTATATAGCGCCCCATCTCACACGGAAACATGGCTCACAAGGCCGTCCGGTGGCAACCGGGGCGAGAACGCTCCGTTTTGCTCACACGTTTCCGGAGGAACCAACCGGAGAATTGAAACTATGGCGCTACCCGATTTCACCATGCGTCAGCTCCTCGAAGCTGGCGTGCACTTTGGTCACCAGTCTCACCGCTGGAATCCGAAAATGGCACCGTTCATTTTCGGCGCCCGCAACAACATCCACATCGTCGACCTCGCGCAGACCGTGCCGTTGCTGCACACCGCCTTGCAGGCGGTCAGCGACACCGTCGCCAAAGGCGGCCGCATCCTGTTCGTCGGCACCAAGCGCCAGGCGCAGGACGGCGTCGCGGACGCTGCCAAGCGCTGCGCGCAGTATTTCGTCAATTCGCGCTGGCTCGGCGGCACGCTGACCAACTGGAAGACGATCTCGGCCTCGATCAAGCGCCTGCGTCATCTCGATGACGTGCTGTCCGGCGGCGACGCCAGCTCCTACACCAAGAAGGAGCGCCTGACGCTTCAGCGCGAGCGCGACAAGCTCGATCGCTCGCTCGGCGGCATCAAGGACATGGGCGGTCTGCCCGACCTGATCTTCGTGATCGACACCAACAAGGAAGACATCGCGATCCAGGAAGCCCAGCGGCTCAACATCCCGGTCGCCGCGATCGTCGACACCAATTCGGATCCCAAGGGCATCACCTATGTGGTCCCGGGCAATGACGACGCCGGCCGCGCGATCGCGCTGTATTGCGACCTGATCGCACGTGCGGCGATCGACGGCATCTCGCGCGCCCAGGGCGATTCGGGCATCGACATCGGCGCCTCGGCTCGTCCGGTCGCCGAAGAGCTGCCGGCCGCTTCCTCGAGCGGCTTCCAGGGCCTTGCCGGTCCGCGCGGCACCGCCGACGACCTCAAGAAGCTCCCGGGCGTGTCGGGCGCGATCGAGAAGAAGTTCAACGACCTCGGCATCTTCCACTTCTGGCAGCTCGCCGAGCTCGATCACGACACCGCGCACAAGATCGGCGAAGAAGTCGGTCTGCCGAGCCGTGCCGATGCCTGGGTGGCCAAGGCCAAGGCGCTGACCGCGGAAGCGGAATAGTCAAAAAGAGCGATGGGTTGGCCGGATATAAGTCCGGCCACCATTTCAGTTGACGCGAATTCCTGAGATGGACCGCGGCGGGGCTGTTTGATGCCACGCCGCGGCAAACCGGCAGGCAAGAAGGATTTTCAACGATGGCAACGATCACAGCTGCGATGGTCAAGGATCTGCGCGAGTCCACCGGCGCAGGCATGATGGACTGCAAGGCCGCGCTCACCGAAAACGACGGCAACATGGAAGCGGCGCAGGACTGGCTGCGCAAGAAGGGCCTGTCGAAGGCCGCCAAGAAGTCCGGCCGCGTCGCCGCGGAAGGCCTGATCGGCGCGCTCACCAAGGGCACCAAGGGCGTCGTGGTCGAGGTCAACTCCGAGACCGACTTCGTCGCGCGCAACGGTCAGTTCCAGGGCCTCGTCAAGATGGTCGCGCAGGTCGCATTCGACGTCGGCGCCGATGTCGAGAAGATCAAGGCCGCCAAGGTCGGTGACGTCACGATCGAAGCCGCAATCAACGACGCGATCGCCACCATCGGCGAGAACATGACGCTGCGTCGCGCAGCTTCGCTCGAAGTGACGCAGGGCGTCGTGTCGAGCTACGTCCACGGCGCCGTCGTCGAAGGCGCCGGCAAGATGGGCGTGATCGTCGCGCTCGAATCGCCGGGCAAGGCCGATGAGCTCGCAGCCCTCGGTCGCCAGATCGCGATGCATGTCGCGGCCACGAACCCGCTCGCGCTCGAGCCGTCCGGCCTCGATCCGGCGGTCGTGAAGCGCGAGAAGGACGTGCTCGCCGACAAATATCGCCAGCAGGGCAAGCCCGAGAACGTGATCGAGAAGATCGTCGAGTCCGGCCTCAAGACCTATTACAAGGAAGTCTGCCTGCTCGAGCAGGCCTTCATCCACGACACCGGCAAGTCGGTGGCGCAGGCGGTGAAGGAAGCCGAAGGCAAGGTCGGCGGCGCGGTGAAGATCGCGGGCTTTGTGCGCTATGCTCTCGGTGAGGGAATCGAGAAGCAGGAAAGCGACTTCGCGGCCGAGGTCGCAGCGGCCAGCGGCAAGAAGTAAGCGCCGGTACGTTCCTTCCGGCTTGCCGCCGGAAGCGGCGCCCGGACGGGGAAAGTGCTCATGACTGATCCGGTCTATCGTCGCGTCGTGATCAAGCTGTCCGGCGAGTATCTCGCGGGGCAGCAGGGTTTTGGCATCGATCAGCCGACCCTCGACCGGGTTGCGGACGATCTGATCGCCGCCCGCCAGCTCGGCACCGAGGTTGCGGTGGTGATCGGCGGCGGCAACATCGTGCGCGGCGTCGAAGTGTCCTCGCAAGGGGTGTCGCGCACCACCGGCGACACCATGGGCATGCTCGCCACCATGATGAACTGCCTCGCGCTGGAGGCGACGATCGAGCGCAAGGGCACACCGGCACGTACGCTGTCGGCCTTCGTCATGCCCGAGATTTCCGAGCTGTTCACCCGCACCGCGGCGCACAAATACCTCGCCGAGGGCCGGATCGTGCTGCTCGGGGGCGGAACCGGCAATCCGTTCTTCACCACCGATACGACCGCGGTGCTGCGGGCCGCCGAGATCGGAGCCGAGGCTGTGCTGAAAGCAACCAATGTCGACGGCGTCTACTCGGCCGACCCCAAAAAGGATCCGACCGCCACGCGATTCGACCGGCTGACGCATTCGCAGGCGATCGAGGGCGGCTACAAGGTGATGGATGCGACCGCCTTCGCGCTTGCCCGCGAGACGTTGCTGCCTATCATCGTATTCTCGATCGCGGAGCCGGGTTCGATCGGCGCTGTGCTGCGTGGCGGCGGCCACGGAACCGTCGTCGCCGGCTGACGGCTCGTCGGTCGCGCCTGAAGGGCGCGGAGTGGGTCGCCGGGATTTTGAAGGAGAAACGTGATGGCCACGGGTAATTTCGACCTCAACGAAGTGAAGCGTCGCATGCAGGGCGCCGTCCAGGCCCTCAAGCACGAGCTTGGCGGCCTGCGCACGGGGCGCGCGTCAGCCTCGATGCTCGACCCGGTGCAGGTCGAGGCTTATGGCAGCCACATGCCGCTCAACCAGCTCGCCACCGTCAGCGTGCCGGAGCCGCGGCTGATCTCGGTGCAGGTCTGGGACAAGTCGATGGTCAAGCCGGTCGAGAAGGCGATCGTCGATTCCAATCTCGGCCTGTCGCCCGCGACCGAAGGCCAGGTGCTGCGCCTGCGCATCCCCGAGCTCAACGAGGAGCGTCGCAAGGAGCTCGTCAAGGTCGCGCACAAATACGCGGAAGCGGCCAAGGTCGCCGCGCGTCACGTCCGCCGCGATGGCCTCGACGTCCTCAAGAAGCTCGAGAAGAATCACGAGATGTCGGAAGACGATCAGAAGCGTCACGCCGACGAGGTGCAGAAGGCGACCGACGGCACCATCTCCGAGATCGACCAGTTGCTGGCTGCCAAGGAAAAAGAAATCCTCACCGTCTAAAGCGCGATCATCGCGCTTTAGGTTATTGTTCGCGCATGGTCTTTTCGGAAAACCGCGTCGCACTTGTCCGGATCATGCTTTTGGGGCCGCCTTCATGTCCAACGCCGCCGCGCCAGCAACCGAAGGACCCGACCGGTCCGACGCGCCTGCGCATGTCGCCATCATCATGGATGGCAACGGGCGTTGGGCCGCCGCGCGCGGCCTGCCGCGGGCCGAAGGGCATCGCCGCGGCGTCGAGGCGTTGCGCCGGGTGGTGCGTGCCTCGCACGAGCTCGGCATCCGCTATCTCACCATCTTCTCCTTCTCTTCGGAGAACTGGTCGCGCCCGGCGAGCGAGATCGGCGATCTGTTTGGTCTCCTGCGTCGCTTCATCCGCAACGATCTCGCGAGCCTGCACCGCGATGGCGTCAAGGTCCGCATCATCGGCGAGCGCGACGGACTCGATAGCGACATCTGCGCACTCCTCAACGAGGCCGAGGAGCTGACGCGCGACAACACGCGCCTGACGCTGGTCGTCGCCTTCAATTACGGTTCGCGGCAGGAAATCGCGAAAGCGGCGCAGAAGCTCGCGCGGGAAGTCGCAGACGGCAAGCGCGCCCCTGAAACGATCGACGCCGAGACGATCGGGGCTCATCTCGATGCGCCCGACATCCCCGATCCCGATCTCATCATCCGCACCAGCGGCGAGCAGCGGCTGTCCAACTTCCTGATGTGGCAGGCCGCCTACAGCGAGCTGGTCTTCGTGCCGATCCACTGGCCCGATTTCGACAAGGCGGCGCTGGAAGGCGCGATCGCCGAATTCGCCAGACGCGAGCGCCGTTTCGGCGGTCTGGTCGCGAAAAACGCCTCGTGAGCGAACCCGACGCCGCATCGGCGGGCGAGAAGCCTGCCCCGAGCAATCTCGTAATGCGAGTCCTCGCAGCGCTGGTGCTGGCGCCGCTCGCTATTGCACTCGCTTATGCCGGCGGCTGGCTGTGGGCGCTTCTCGTCACCCTGGTGTCGATCGGGCTGTTTGCGGAATGGCTGATGGTGGTGGGCGCGGGGTCTGCCGCACTGACCGGGGCAGGGACCATCGTCATCGCCATGATGGGGGCTTGCGTCGCCTTCGGCGCGCTCAAGACCGCGATCATCACCGGCCTCATCGGCGGCGCGATCGTGACGCTGATCGCGCGGGGCAAGTTCATCTGGGCGGCCACCGGCTTCGCCTACGCATCGGCGGCGCTGCTGGCCTCGATCCTGGTGCGGCAGGATCTCGTCAACGGCTTCGCCGCGCTGATGTTCGTGCTGCTCGTGGTGTGGGCGACCGATATCGGCGGCTATTTCGCCGGACGCAGCATTGGCGGACCGAAACTATGGCCGCGCGTGAGCCCGAAGAAGACCTGGTCCGGGGCGCTCGGTGGCTTCGCGGCGAGCCTTTTGGTTGCGGCCGGTTTTGCGGCGTGCGGGATCGGAAAGGCGGTTCCACTGCTGCTCGTCAGCGCCATCCTGTCGGTGGTATCGCAGGCGGGCGATCTGTTCGAATCCGCGGTGAAGCGGCGCTTCGGCGTCAAGGATTCCAGTCACTTGATTCCCGGCCATGGCGGGCTACTGGACCGTCTGGACGGTTTTGTTGCCGCCATCCTGATGGCATGGATTATCGGCTTTCTCCGCCATGGTGTGCATAGCGCCGGAAGCGGTCTTATGGTTTGGTGAGGATATGAGCGCGGTCCCATTGCGTAACAACAAGGCTGCGGCGTCGACCGTCCGCAGTGTCACGGTTCTCGGCGCCACCGGCTCGATCGGCGACAGCACGATGGATCTGCTGCGCGCCTCTCCCGAGCGCTATCGCGTCGAAGCCTTGACGGCGAACGGCAATGTCGAAGCGCTGGCCAAGCTCGCCAAGGAGTTTTCCGCGCGCTACGTCGCGATCGCCGACACGTCCAAGTTCGCCGAGCTCAAGACTGCGCTCGCGGGAACGAGCACGGAATGCGGCGCGGGCGAAAGCGCGGTGATCGAGGCCGGCGCGCGTCCGGCCGATTGGGTGATGGCCGCCGTAAGCGGCGCCGCCGGACTGAAGCCGGCCCTGGCCGCGGTCGATCGCGGCGCGCATGTCGCGCTCGCCAACAAGGAATGTCTCGTCTGCGCCGGCGATTTCTTCATGCAGCGCGCGGCGAAAGCGGGCGCCTGCATCCTGCCGGCCGATTCCGAGCACAATGCGCTGTTCCAGGCGCTCGGCTCAGGCAACCGCGACGAGCTCGTCCGCGTCATCATCACCGCCTCGGGTGGGCCGTTCCGGACCTGGAAGCCCGCCGACATCGAGCAGGCGACCCTCGAGCAGGCCCTGAAGCATCCGAACTGGAGCATGGGCCAGAAGATCACGATCGATTCCGCCTCGATGATGAACAAGGGCCTCGAGGTGATCGAGGCGTCCTATCTGTTCGCGCTCTCGCCCGACGAGATCGACGTCCTCGTGCATCCGCAGTCGATCATCCACGGCATGGTCGAGTTCTCCGACCGTTCGGTGGTGGCCCAGCTCGGTTCTCCCGACATGCGCACGCCGATCGCGCACTGCCTCGGCTGGCCCGATCGCATCAAGGGGCCGGCGGCCAAGCTCGATCTGGCCAAGATCGGCCAGCTGACGTTCGAGGCGCCGGATTTCGAGCGCTTCCCCGGACTTCGGCTGGCCTTCGATTCGCTCCGGACCGGGAAGGGGGCGACCACTGTCTACAACGCCGCCAACGAGGTCGCGGTCGCCGCGTTCATCGCCGGCAAGATCCGGTTCGGCGCGATCGCGCGGCTGGTCGAGGCGACGTTGGACGACTGGATTCGCGGCGGGAACCAGGCTCCTCTGACGTCCGCCGACGATGCAATCTCTGTTGACCATGTTGCGCGAAATAGAGCTGCCGCCCTATTGCCTCAAATTGCCTTAAAGGCATCCTAGATGGCACGGGGCCAGGGCCTTGCGGCGCTGGATGAGGGAATTCGATGATCGACTTTTTCGTCCATAGTTTCAATGCGTTGAGCCATGGGCTCCTCGGCTACGCGGTTCCCTTCCTGTTCGTCCTGACGATCGTCGTGTTCTTCCATGAGCTCGGCCATTTCCTGGTCGCGCGCTGGGCGGGCGTTCGGGTGCTGACCTTCTCGCTCGGTTTCGGACCGGAGCTGGTCGGTTTCAACGACCGCCATGGCACCCGCTGGAAGATCTCGGCGATCCCGCTCGGCGGCTACGTTAAGTTCTTCGGCGACGAGAGCGAGGCTTCGACCCCGTCGGCCGAGACGCTCGCGGCCATGACGGCCGAGGAGCGCGCCGGCAGCTTCCATCACAAGAAGGTCGGCCCGCGCGCCGCCATCGTCGCGGCCGGACCGATCGCCAATTTCATCCTGGGCGCGCTGATCTTCGCCGCCATGGCGCTCTATTACGGCAAGCCGAGCACGATCGCCCGCGTCGATGGCGTCGTCGCCGACGGCGCTGCGGCCACGGCCGGCTTCAAGATCGGCGACGTCGTCGTGCAGATCGACGGCAAGCCGATCGAGAGCTTTGCCGACATGCAGCGAATCGTTGCGATGAATGCGGGTTCGGCGCTTGCCTTCCAGGTCAAGCGGGACGGCGCCATCGTCTCCCTGACCGCGACGCCGGCGCTGCTCGAGCGCAAGGATCCGTTCGGCAACAGCCACCGCCTCGGCGTGCTCGGCGTCGAGCACAAGTCCCAGGCCGGCGAGGCCTCGACCACGCCGGTCGGCGTCGGCGAAGCGCTCAAGATCGGGGTCGAGCAGGTCTGGTTCATCATCACCAGCACCTTCAAGTTCCTTGGCTCGCTGTTTGTCGGACAAGGCAATCCCAACGAGGTCAGCGGCGTGCTCGGCATCGCCAAGATGTCGGGGCAGGCGGCCAGCGCCGGGTTCCAGTTCGTGATCAATCTGTGCGCGGTGCTGTCGGTGTCGATTGGGCTGTTGAACCTGTTCCCGATCCCGCTGCTCGATGGCGGTCACCTGATGTTCTACGCGGCGGAGGTGGTCCGGGGCCGCCCCCTGTCCGAGCGGACTCAGGAGATGGGGTTCCGAATCGGGCTCGGTTTGGTGCTGATGCTGATGGTGTTTGCCACCTATAACGACATCTTGCGGATGGCAGCTTCCTGATACGGGCTTTTTTGTGGCGTTGCTCATGAGCAACGTCTTGGAATGAAATTGAAATTACGGTGTCAGCGGCCGTTTGCGACATCGGGGAAATTGGCTACAAGCGGCTTCGAACTTGGGGAATCTCCCGGACCGGCGTTGGGGTTGGGTCTGGTACTGATAAGGGCGCGTTGCGCAATGAAGTTTGGACTGCGACTCCGGGGGGGCTTGCTCGCATCCCTGATCTTGTTCGGCGCGCCGGTGCTTGCCCCGGTTGGGGCTGCTTTTGTGTCTTCGTCTGCGCTTGCTCAGACCGTCCAGTCGATTTCTGTCGAAGGAAATCGCCGTGTCGAGGTGGAGACGATCCGCTCCTATTTCAAGCCGGGCCCGGGTGGCCGCTTGGATCAGGGTGCCATCGATGACGGCCTGAAGGCCCTGATCGAGACCGGCCTGTTCCAGGACGTGCGAATCAATCGCGGTTCCGGTGGCCAGATCATCGTCTCCGTGGTGGAAAACCCGGTGATCGGCCGCATCGCGTTCGAAGGTAACAAGAAGGTCAAGGACGAGCAGCTCACCGCTGAAGTCCAGTCCAAGGCGCGCGGCACCTTTTCCCGCGCCATGGTGCAGTCCGACACCCTGCGAATCGCCGAAATCTACCGCCGCTCGGGTCGCTATGACGTCCGCGTCACGCCCGAGATCATCGAGCAGCCGAACAACCGCGTCGACCTGATCTTCACGGTCGAGGAGGGCGCCAAGACCGGCGTCAAGTCGATCGAGTTCGTCGGCAATAACGCGTTCTCGTCCTACCGCCTGCGCGACGTCATCAAGACGCACGAATCGAACCTGCTGAGCTTCCTCGCCAGCAACGACCTCTACGATCCCGATCGCGTCGAGGCCGACCGCGACCTGATTCGCCGTTTCTATCTCAAGAACGGTTTCGCCGACGTCCAGGTGGTCGCCGCGCTCACCGAATACGATCCGGAGAAGAAGGGCTTCAACGTCACCTTCAAGATCGAGGAAGGCTCGCAGTACCGCGTCGGCACCGTCGACTTCCGCTCCTCCATTCCGAACTTCGATCCGACCACGATGCGCAACTATTCGCGCGTCAATGTCGGCGCGCTCTACAACGTCGAATCGGTCGAGAAGTCGGTCGAGGAAATGCAGATCGAGGCGTCGCGTCGCGGCTATGCCTTCGCCGTGGTCCGTCCCGGCGGCGACCGCAATTTCGAGGCGCACACCGTCGCCGTCGTGTTCAACATCGACGAAGGCCCGCGCACCTATATCGAGCGCATCAACGTCCGCGGCAACACCCGCACGCGCGACTACGTGATCCGCCGCGAGTTCGACATCTCCGAGGGCGATGCCTACAACCGCGCGCTGGTCGACCGTGCCGAGCGCCGCCTGAAGAACCTCGACTACTTCAAGAGCGTGAAGATCACGACGGAGCCGGGCTCCTCCAGCGACCGCGTGGTCCTGATCGTCGATCTCGAAGAGAAATCGACCGGCGACTTCTCGGTCTCGGGCGGCTACTCCACCACGGACGGTGCGCTCGCGGAAGTCTCGATCTCCGAGCGTAACCTGCTTGGCCGCGGCCTGTTCGCCAAGGCGTCGGTGACCTACGGCCAGTATGCGCGCGGCTATTCGCTGTCGTTCGTCGAGCCGTATCTGCTCGACTACCGCGTCGCGCTCGGTCTCGACCTCTATCAGCGTCAGCAGCTCTCCAACAGCTACATCTCCTACGGTACGAAGACGCTGGGCTTCAGCCCGCGCCTCGGCTTCAGCCTGCGTGAAGATCTGTCGCTCCAGCTGCGCTACTCGATCTACCAGCAGGAAATTACGCTGCCGTCCTACCTGGCGAACTGTAACAACGTCCTCGGTTCGTCGGCCTTCAACCCGAGCCCGGCCTTTGCCGCATCGCAAACGCCGCCGATCGATCTGACCTCGACCGGCGGTCTCGGCTGCTACTCCGACGGCGAAGCCTCGCTGCCGGTCCGCAAGGAGCTTGCCGGCGGCAAGACCCTGACCTCGGCGCTCGGCTACACGCTGACCTACAACACGCTGGACAACAACAAGAACCCCACCGACGGTCTGCTCGTCGACTTCCGTCAGGATTTCGCCGGCGTGGGCGGCGACGTCACCTACCTGAAGTCCGTCGTCGACGCGAAGTACTACGCTCCGCTGGTGTCCGACATCGTCGGCCTCGTTCACCTTCAGGGCGGCATGCTGAACAAGATCGGCAACAACGATATCCGCATGCTGGATCAGTTCCAGATGGGCCCGAACTTGGTCCGCGGCTTTGCTCCGAACGGCATCGGTCCGCGCGATTTGAATCCCTTTGGCACGCAAGACGCGCTTGGCGGTACCAAATATTGGGGCGCTTCGTTCGAATTGCAGATGCCGTTCTGGTTCCTGCCGAAGGAAGTGGGTCTGAAGGGCGCGGTCTACGCCGACGCCGGCGGCCTCTTCGACTATCAGGGCCCGACGACGTGGTCGCTGACCAACGAAATGACCACGACCAGGAACTCGAACTGTACGCCGTCGACCATCAACCCGCCCTCGGCTGGAACCTGTACCGGCCTGGTGTATGACAACGGCAATGTCGTCCGTTCGTCGGTTGGTATTGGCCTGATCTGGCAGTCGCCGTTCGGTCCGCTGCGGTTCGACTACGCCGTGCCGCTCACCAAGGGCCAGTTCGATCGCGTGCAGCAGTTCAGGTTCGGCGGCGGCACCTCGTTCTAATTCGATCAGCAGGGCATGAGCCGGCCCCTTGTTGGGGCCGGTTTCCAAAAAGATCGTGCTCAATCCGTGAGATAAGGCATGATGCGGCCTGACCGCTTCATGCCGAAGCCGGACCGCGATGGGGTGGAATGGCGCAGCCGACCTTCTTCAAAAAGCCGCCGGCCTCACCGCTGGCTGACATTGCCGCGCTGACCAAGGCGCAGCTCGTCGACCCTGCCAGGGGCGGTCACGTCATTACCGGTCTTGCTTCGCTCGACGAAGCCGGCCCGATGCATCTGGCGTTCTTCGACAACCTCAAATATGCCGACGAGCTCAAGGCGACCAAGGCCGGGGCCTGCCTGGTGAGTCCGCGCTTCGAGGCCCAGGTGCCCGCGCATGTGGCCGTGCTGCGGGTGGCGCAGCCGTTCCGCGCCTTTGTCGGGCTCGCCCGGGAATGGCACGGCGATGCGCTGCGCCCGCAGTCCTGGGTCGGTAATGAAGGCATCGCCCCGTCGGCCATCATCGATCCCTCGGCCCGGCTGGAGGACGACGTCATCGTCGATCCCCTGACCGTCATCGGCCCTGACGTCGAGATCGGCAGCGGCACCGTGATCGGGGCCGGCGTGGTCATCGGTCCCGGCGTCAAGATCGGCCGGGACTGCAATGTCGGGGCCCGCACGGCCATCCAGTGCGCGCTGATCGGCAACAACGTGCTGATCCATCCCGGCTGCTCTATCGGCCAGGACGGCTATGGCTTCATCTTCTTCGGCCCCGAAGGCCATCTCAAGGTGCCCCAGACCGGCCGCGTGCTGATCCAGAACAATGTGGAAGTCGGCGCCGGCACCACCATCGATCGCGGCTCCCTGCGCGACACGGTGATCGGGGAGGGCACCAAAATCGACAACCAGGTCCAGATCGGCCACAATGTGACCATCGGTCGGAACTGCCTGCTGGCGGCCCAGATCGGGCTCGCAGGCAGCCTGACGATCGGCGACAACGTGGCGCTGGGAGCAAAGGTTGGCATCAACAATCACCTCAAGATCGGCGAAGGGGCCCAGGTCACCGCGATGAGCGGCGTTAAGGACGACATCCCGCCGAACGGACGCTGGGGTGGCTTTTTCGCCAAGCCGACCAAGCAGTGGTTCAAGGAAATTATCGCGGTGGAGCGCCTGGTACGCGACAGCAGGGCCGATCCGAAGAACGAGGGACGGGAATGACGGAGGAATCACCGATCAAATTCGAGCTGGTGGATATCAACGCGATCCTCCGGACTCTGCCGCACCGTTTCCCGATGCTGCTGATCGACCGTGTGATCAATATCCGCGCCGATTACAGCGGCATCGGCATCAAGAACGTCACCTTCAACGAGCCGGCCTTCCAGGGGCATTTCCCGGAGCGCCCGGTCTATCCCGGCGTGATGATGATCGAAGCGATGGCGCAGACCGCGGGCGTGATCGGCATCACCTCGGTCGAGGGCACCGAGAAGCCGCGCGCGGTGTATTTCCTCACCATCGACAAGTGCAAGTTCCGCAAGCCGGTGCTGCCCGGCGACACCATCGAATATCACATGCGTTCGATCGGCCGCCGCAAGGCGATGTGGTGGTTTCACGGCGACGCCAAGGTCAACGGACAGATCGTTGCTGAAGCCGACGTCGGCGCCATGCTGACGGACTGAGCGGCTCAGGCCAGCGGAAATGGATTATGCGCCGCAGCCGTAACGGCCGCCGGCCGTCTCGCGTCCGATATTCCGGTTGAAGAACTGGCCCATGGACGGCGCGCCGAGCAGGCTGTCGACCGTCTCGGCCGCAACCCCGCAATAGCGGTCATATTGGCCGTCGATCGCGACGATGAGGTCCCGCCGCGCGCGGTCGTAGCAGACCCGCTGAAGCACCGTGCTGCGGGTGATGTCGCGGCACTCGAACGTCCCGAGATCGACGAAGCGGCGTTCGCCGGTCTCGACCGTCTCGGAGACGATCGGGGCGGCCGCGAGCTGTGCGAGCAGAACTGCCAGGGCCCTGACCACGATGACTTCAAGCTCCACATGAAGGCGTTGACGAGCTAGAGCATGATCCGGAAAAGCGTGCAGCGGTTTTCCGAAAGGATCATGCTCGAACGATAGCCTGAAGCGCGATGACGATTCATCCCAATCTCATCGTGCTTTAGGACGGCCGGCTCATCCGGTGCCTGAAACAGGCCGAGATGATACGTCACTGGACAGATCGGGCATAGTCGCGCTAACCACCGGAAAACTGAGCGACTTCAACACATAATCAGACCTTCTTGATGAGTCAGATTGCTTGATGAGTAAGATTGATCCCACCGCACGGGTCGAGGACGGCGCCGTGATCGGCGAGGGTACCGAGATCGGACCCTTCTGCATCATCGGTCCGAATGCCGTGATCGGCGCGAACTGCAAGCTGATCGGACAAGTCACGGTCATCGGCCACACCTCGATCGGCGACGGCTGCGTGATCTCGCCCTTCGCGGTGCTGGGCGGCGCGCCCCAGGATCTCAGCTACAAGGGCGAGCCGACAAGGCTGGAGGTCGGTTCCGGCTGCACCATCCGCGAAGGTGCGACGATGAATGTCGGCACCATCAAGGGCGGCGGGCTGACACGCGTCGGCAACGGCGGCTACTTCATGAACAACAGCCATGTCGGCCATGACTGCATGGTCGGCAACAACGTGATCTTCGCAACCTCGGCGACGCTCGGCGGCCACTGCGAGATCGGCGATTTCGTCTATATCGGCGGCCTGTCGGCGGTGCATCAGCTCACGCGCATCGGCCCGCAGGTGATGGTCGGCGGCCTCTCGGGCGTGCGCGACGACATCATTCCGTTCGGCCTCGCCAACGGCCAGTATGCGGCGCTGGAAGGCCTCAATCTCATCGGCATGAAGCGGCGGCAGTTCACCAAGCAGCGGCGCGCGACCGTGCAATCGTTCTACCAAAAACTGTTCCACGGCCCCGGCACGTTCGCCGAGCGGCTCGCGGCGGCCCAGCCGCTCGCGGGCGAAGACCCCGCGATTGCCGAGGTCCTCGACTTCATCGGCAAGCGCAAGCATCGCCCGATCTGTCTTCCCGCCATCGAGAAGTGATTACGGGATGGCCGCGGGCATGACATCGGCGGCTTCGGAGATTTCGTCGCCGGTCGGCGTCGTCGCCGGCGGCGGCGCCATGCCGTTCGCGGTCGCCGACTCGCTTGCCGCGCGCGGCATCACGCCGGTGCTGTTCCCGCTGCGCGGTGCCTGCGATCCGACGCGGGTGGAGCAATTCCGCCATCGCTGGATCTCGGTCGGCCAGCTCGGCCGCGCGATGCGGCTGTTCCGCGAGGAGGGCTGCCGCGATCTGATCTTCATCGGCACATTGGTGCGTCCCGCGCTGTCCGAAATAAGGTTCGACGTCACGACACTGCGCCTGCTCGGCAACGTCATCCGCGCCTTCCGCGGCGGCGACGATCACCTGTTGTCCGGCGTCGGGCGCATTCTCGAGCAAGGCGGCTTTCGGATGGTCGGCATCAAGGATGTCGCGCCGGATCTGCTGATGCCGGAGGGCTGCATCAGCCGCGCCTGGCCGAACGACAACAGCAAGGCCGACATCGAGCGCGGCCGCGCGGTGCTGACCGCGCTCGGCCCGTTCGACATCGGCCAGGCCGCGGTCGTGATCGACGGCCATGTGGTGGCGATCGAGGATATCGAGGGCACCGACGCGCTGCTCGCGCGCGTGGCACGCCTGCGCGAGGAGGGGCGCATCCGCGCTGCGACAGGACGCGGGGTGCTGGTGAAGGTACCGAAGAGCGGGCAGGATTTGCGCTTCGACCTGCCGACGATCGGCCCGCGTACCCTCGAGGGCGTCGCTCGCGCCGGACTGGCCGGCATCGCCGTCGTCGCCGGCAACACCATCGCCGCCGAGCCGCAGGCGATGATCTCGCTCGCCGACGCCAAATATCTCTTCGTCATCGGCCTGCCGGCGTGATGCAGAGCCGCGATCCCAAGCGAAAGATCTTCCTGATCGCGACGGAGGAATCCGGCGACCGGCTCGGCAGCGCCTTGATGAAGGTGTTGCGCCAGCGGCTCGGCGACGGCGTGCAGTTCGTGGGCGTCGGCGGCCGGACCATGGCGCGCGAGGGGCTCGAGACGCTGTTTCCGATCGAGGAGCTGTCGATCGTCGGCTTCGCCGCAGTGGCGCAGCAATTGCCGAAGATATTGCGGCTGATCCGCCAGACCGTGGACGCCGTGCTGGAGGCCGCGCCCGACGCGCTCGTCATCATCGACAGCCCCGATTTCACCCATCGCGTTGCCCGCCGCGTGCGTGCGAAGAATCCCGCGATCCCGGTCGTCGACTATGTCTCGCCGCAGCTCTGGGCCTGGCGGCCCGGGCGGGCACGGACCATGCTCGGCTACGTCGATCATGTGCTTGGCCTGTTGCCGTTCGAGCCGGAGGAATACCGCAAGCTCGGCGGGCCGCCATGCAGCTATGTCGGCCATCCCCTGATCGAGCAATTGCCGTCGCTGCGGCCAAATGCGGAGGAGCAGCGGCGCCGCGATACCGAGCCGCCGGTTCTGCTGGCGCTGCCGGGCAGCCGCCGCAGCGAGGTCAGGCACCATCTCGACGTGTTTGGCGCGACACTCGGACGGCTCCAGGCCGAAGGCCGCGCCTTCGAACTGAAGCTGCCGACCATGCCGCATCTCGAAGCCACTATCCGCGATGGCATCGCGAACTGGCCGGTCAAGCCGCAAATCGTGGTCGGAGAGACCGAGAGGCGCGCCGCGTTCCGAACCGCGCGCGCGGCGCTGGCCAAATCCGGCACCGTGACGCTGGAACTTGCGCTGTCCGGCATTCCGATGGTGACGGCCTATCGCGTCGGCGCGATCGAAGCCTTCATCCTGCGCCGCGCGATCCGCGTCTCCTCGGTGATCCTCGCCAATCTCGTGATCGGCGAGGATGTCATTCCGGAGTTCTTGCAGGAGGACTGCGTACCGGAGAAGCTGGCGCCGGCACTGTCGGAGCTGCTCACGGACACGCCGCTGCGCAAACGACAGGTCGACGCCTTCGCCCGGCTCGACACCATCATGTCTACCGGCAACAAGTCGCCGAGCGTGCTCGCTGCCGACATCGTGCTCGCGACGATGCGCAAGGGGCGGCGGAGCTAGGCGAGGCCGCCATCGACCCGAAAACACTGGCTGGTGATACGCTGGCTCTCGTCCGATGCGAGAAACAGCGCCATGCTGGCGATGTCCTCGGGCGTCACCGCATCGGGCACCGCCTGGCGGGTGCGCAGCTCGGAGATCTTCTGCTCGTCCGGAAACCAGAGCCGGCGCTGGCGCTCGGTGATCACCATGCCGGGCGCGATCGCATTGACGCGAATGCGGTCGGGGCCGACTGACCTGGCCAGCGAGTTGGTGAAGCCGACGATCGCCGCCTTCGTCGCGGCATAGACCGGCAGCGCCGGCGCACCGCGGATCCACGCCACCGACGACATGTTGATGATCGAGCCGCCGCCGCGCGCCTGCATCTGCGGCACCACCGCCTGGGCCGCGAAGAAGACGTGCTTGAGATTGACGCCGATCGTCCAGTCGAATTCGGCCGGCGTCACTTCGGCCAGCACCTGACGCTGGTCGTTGGCGGCATTGTTGAGGAGGACTGCGGCATCGCCGAGCGATCCGTGCACCTTCGCCATCGCAGCGCGCAAGGCGTCGATGTCGAGGAGGTCGCAGGGCACAAACAGGGGTGTGGAGCCGGATGTGGCCGCGACGTCCCGTACCAGCGCTTCGCCGGCGCTCGCATCGATGTCGAGGAAGGCGACGCGGGCGCCCTGGGTCGCGAAGGCGCGCACGAAGGCGGCACCGATGCCGCTGGCGCCGCCTGTGATCAACACCACGCCGCCGGCAAGGCTGGGATAGATGGTCCGGGTCATGCGATCAGCCGCTCCGTCTCGGGGTCAAACAGGCAAATGCGCCGCGTGTCGAGCGCGAAGGTGGCGGTCGCGCCGGGCGCGGGACGGATATCCGGGGTGATGCGCGCCAGCGCAGTCTCGCCGCCGAGACGCAGCAGCACGATTGTCTCGGCGCCGGTCGGCTCGATCATCTCGACCGGCGCGTCGACGAGGACGGGCGCCTCGCCGGAAAAGACGCGGCTGGCCTCGGCGATGCATTCCGGCCTGATCCCGACGACCACGTCGCGGCCGAGATAAGATGCTGCCGCATCGTGTCCATGCAGGCGCAGACGAACCTCGTCCGGTCGCCCCGCGCCGATCACGGCTATCAGTCCGCCACTATCGGCCTCGAGCCGCCCCGGCATGGTGTTCATCGGCGGCGAGCCCATGAAGCGGGCGACCAACAGATTGGCCGGATAACGGTAGACGGTGTCCGGATCAGCGAACTGCTGCACCACGCCCCGATGCATCACGGCGATGCGCGTTGCCATCGTCATCGCCTCGATCTGGTCGTGGGTGACATAGATGATGGTGGCGCCGATGCGCTGGTGCAGCCGCTTGATCTCCATCCGCATCTCGACGCGAAGCTTCGCATCGAGGTTGGAGAGTGGCTCGTCGAACAGGAAGAGCAGGGGATCGCGCACCAGCGCCCGTCCCATCGCCACGCGCTGGCGCTGGCCGCCGGACAGCTGCGACGGCTTGCGGCCGAGCAGGGGCTCGATCTGGAGGAGGCGAGCCACATTCGCCAGCGCCTTC
The DNA here is from genome assembly GCF_023073075.1 of Bradyrhizobium sp. 61. Classification (NCBI taxonomy): domain Bacteria; kingdom Pseudomonadati; phylum Pseudomonadota; class Alphaproteobacteria; order Hyphomicrobiales; family Nitrobacteraceae; genus Bradyrhizobium; species Bradyrhizobium sp. 61. The sequence goes on from NZ_JADPIU010000035.1 coordinate 28,670, forward strand.
TCCTGCTCCGCTTTCGGAACGTGGCGGCATTCCATGCCGAAGGTGATGTTCTGGCGCACCGTCATCGACGGATAGAGCGCGTAGGACTGGAACACCATGGCGATGTCGCGATCCTTGGGCGGGACGTCGTTGACGACGCGTCCGCCGATCTCGATCGTTCCGTCACTCGGACGATCGAGCCCGGCGACGATGTTGAGCAGGGTGGACTTGCCGCAGCCGGATGGCCCGACCAGCACGGTGAACTCGCCACTCTCGATGTCGAGGTTGATGCCCTTCAGCACCTCCAGATTGGCGTAGCGCTTGGACAGGGTGCGAATGCTCAGTGCTGCCATGACGACCCCATCATTTCACTGCGCCGGCGGTCAGGCCGCGCACGAAGTACCGTCCGCCGAGGAGATAGATCAGCAAAGTGGGCAGCGCTGCGATGATCACCGCGGCGCTCTGCACGCCATGCTGCGGAATGTCCGCAATTGCGGCAGAGAGCGCGATGAGCGCGGCCGTGACGGGCTGCTGCTGGCCGGTGGTGAATGTCACGCCATAGAGGAACTCGTTCCAGATATGCGTGAATTGCCAGATCACGGTGACGATCAGAATAGGAGCCGAGAGCGGCAGGATGATGCGCCAGAAAATACGAAAGAACCCGGCGCCATCGATGCGTGCGGCCCTGATCAGCTCGTGTGGAATGGCGACATAGTAGTTTCGGCAGAACAGCGTGGTGAAGGAGAGCCCCTGGATGGTGTGAATCAGCACGAGGCCCGTCAGCGTGTTGATGAGACCGGTGTCCCGCAGCACGATGGTCCAGGGAAGCAGGCGCATCTGCTGGGGAAGGAAGAGGCCGAGGGTCACGATGCCGTAGATCCAGCTATCGCCGCGAAAGCGCCAGAGCGACACGGCGTAACCGGCGACAGCGCCGAGCAGGGTCGAGAAAATCGTCGCCGGGATGGTGACGAGCGCGGAGTTCAGCATGTACGGCCGGATGCCAGCGCAGGTCTCAGCGACGCAGAAGCCGCTCCAGGCCTTGGCGTAGTTGCTCCAGGCCAAATGTTGCGGCCAGCCGATCATCGAACCCTGCGCGATCTCCTCGTTGGTGCGGAGAGAGTTCAGGACGACAACAACGAGTGGTGCGAGATAGGCCGCAGCGAACAATGTCACGACGAGATAGATCAGAATTCGGCTCGGTGCGAAGCTGCGGTCACGCATGGGTGGCCTGCCTTCGCTGGACATAACGCCACGCCGCATAGGGTAGCAGCACCGCGAGCAGGATGAGCAGCATGAGTACCGCCGCCGCGGCACCCCGGCCGAGCTGGCTGCGCTGGAACATGAGGTCGTAGACGACAAGGGCCGGCAGCTGGGTCGCGATTCCCGGCCCGCCATTGGTGAGCGCACGGACGAGGTCGAAGGCTGAAATCGCGAACTGCAACTGGACGACGACGACGGTGATGGTGATCGGCCAGAGCGTCGGCAGAATGACCCGCCAATAGGTTCGGACCGGTCCAGCGCCGTCGATCTGGGCGGCCTTGATGATGTCGGAATCGACGGAGCGAAGGCCGGCGAGGAAGAGCGCCATGGCGAAGCCGGAGGATTGCCAGATCGCGGCAATCACGATCGTCCAGATCGCCATGTCGCGGTCGATCAGCCAGTCGAACCGGAAGGAGGTCCAGCCGAGGTCATGGACGAGCTTCTGGATCCCGATGCCGGGATTGAGTAGCCAGCTCCAGACCGTGCCGGTGACGACGAACGACACCGCAAGCGGATACAGGAAGATGGATCGCAGCACATTCTCGCCGCGAATGCGCTGATCGAGCAGGATCGCCAGCATAAGGCCGGTGATCAAGCTCAGCAGCACGAAAGTACTGCCAAACAGCAGCAGATTGTCGAAGGCAATCTGCCAGTTCCGCGATGCCAGGACCGCGTTGTAGTTGCGCAAACCCACCCAACCCGAGACTGGAACGAGCGTAGAGGGCGTGAACGAAATCCAGATCGTCCACAGCGAAAACGAAATGAGATGCGCAGCCGACAACAGCAGTGGCACCCAGATCATCAGATATTCGGGCAGCCGGCGCACGACATCAGACGTCGCCGGCCGCGTTGCTGTGGAGACGGTGTCGGTCAACGCGAACCCTCGACGGCCTCGGCGAGGCGGGTGACCGCCTGCTCCGGCGTGATCGTCTTGTTCTTCACATACTCCGTGAGCACGTCGATCATCGCGGCCGTCAGGCCGTTCTCCTGCGCCATGTTGTGCGCAAGACTCAGGACGGCCTGGTTGTTGGCGACAGCGTCCTTGAGCGCGGCTGCGGTACGCCGTTGACCGTCCGACCAGCCCTCACCGGAGAGGTCGACATCGGTGCGCACCGGGATCGATCCCGTGATCTGCGAGTACATGGTCTGGATCGCCGGATCCATGACGAGCTGGGCCATCAACGTCTGACCGGCCTGGAGGTCGGGCTCCTTGCGCTGCCAGAAGATGAAGGCGTCGGCATTCAACAGGAAGACCGGTTTGCCATTGTCGCTCGGGCCCGGCGTGATCATGAAGTCGTCGAACTTGAAACCGGCGTTACGCAACACGCCCTGCGCCCACCCGCCCATGATCATCATGCCCATGTCGCCGTCGATGAAGCGCTTCAAATTGGTGGCGTAGGGTTGGGCGCCGACGTTGGGGTCCATCCAGTTTGCGATCTTGCGGACCTGGACGAAGGCGGCCTTGATCTCGGGTCCCTCCAGGGCCTTCTTGTCGAGATTCATGATGGCCGCACGGTATGCCGTGGGACTGATGCCGGCCAAAGAGGCCTCGAATTTCTGCCCGTCATCGGGGCGGGTGCCGCCGTTAGCGATGGGGTAGGTGATGCCGCCCGCCTTCATCTTGTCGGCGAGATCGTTGAAGTCGGCCCAGGTGACCGGGACCTTGTCGGCCTTGGCCTTGTCCATCGCGCGCTTGGAGAGAAACAGCATGTTGGTGCTGTAGATCTGCAACGGCAGCGCAATCCACTTGCCGCCCGGCTTGTGCAATTTTGCGAGGTCCGGAGCGACGACCTTTTCGTAGCCGGCGGCCGCGACGAGGGCGTCGAGATCGACGGTCGGGGCGATCTTCGACCAGGCCGCAATCTCGGGGCCCTTGAGCTGCGAACAGGCCGGCGGATCGCCGGCGATGATCTGAGCGCGCAGCTTGTTCATCATCTCGGTGGTGAAGCCGGGGACGGGCGAGTGCTGCCAGACGCCGCCTTTCTCCTCGAATTTCTTGCCGAGTGCGGTGATCGCCGCCCCGTCGCTGCCTGCGGACCATTGCGAGATCGCGGTCAGGCGCGGCTTGGCCGCGCCTTGCGCGCGGGCGAATGCCGGTAATGCGAGTGCGGCCGCAGATCCAGCGAGCAGACGGCGCCTTGTTGTCGTGATCGGCATGGCAGTTCCTCCCGGTGTGAACTTTCTTGGCGCGTTGAGCCACGTGGCTCAGGGCATGTCAGGCGGCCTCCGTCGAAGCCGCGGGCATCCCGCCGCGGCTGGCGAGACAAAAGGCGGCGAAGGCGAGAGCTGCTTGCGGATCGTTGCCGTTCGAGGGCGGCACGAAGGCGAGCGACACCTGCGCCAGTTTCCGCCCGCCGAGAAGGCAGGCGTCGATCCCATCGACCGCCGCTTTCCGATCCTCTTCAGAGAGAAGCGACGGCCAGCCGCTGATCGCGACGCCGTTGCATGGCTTCACGTTCAGCGTGTTGCCGATCGCAAGGCCCAGCCGGAACAGGCGCTGGCGCAACTCCTGGCGCATTCGCGACGAGCGCGGGATCGTGCTCACCCACTCGCTGCCGAGCTGGAGCAGTTCGGCCTCGGTTGCGCCGAGGAGCTCGGCGAGGGCCGGAAGCGACGTATAGGCCTCGACGCAGCCATGGTGACCGCAGCGGCAGCGCGGCCCGTCGGCGTTGAACACCATATGGCCGAGCTCGACCGGCTGCGGGGCATCGGCCTCAAGCGGATCGTCCATCCAGGCGCCGGCAACGCCCTGGCCGACGAAGACGAAGAGATGTGCGCCGCTGAAGGGATAGTCCTGCGTACGGCAGCGGTGAAACGTGGCGTGTGCGACGACCGAGTTGGTGAACTCGACCGGCACGCCGGCAAACATTCCGCCGAGCATGTCGCCGATGCGTTCGACGTCGCACGGAATGATCGGATTGCCCGCGGCGCTCAGGCGGCCGAGGCCGGGAATGGTGATGCCGATCTGCGCGAGACTGATGCGGCGGCGGCGCGTCCAGTCGCGCAGCAAGGTGAGGGCTTCGCGGAACACCCGGCCGACGGTCTCGACGGTCGGCTTCTTCAGCAACGGAACACGCTCGGTGTAGTGCATTTCGCCCGACATGCCGCCAACGCCCACGCTGAGCCACTGGCCGGTCAGCTCGAGGGCCGCGAGCGCCACGGAGCCATCGAGCGACACGAGGCCTGTCGGACCGCCGACATAAGGGGCAGGGCGCCGGACTTCCTCGATCAGGCCTTCGGCTTTCAGGTCAAACAGGATACGCGACAGGCTCGCCTCGGACAGGCGCACGGCCTTGGCCAGCGGCGGCCGGAACGAGCCACCGGACTGGAGCAAATGAGTCAAAATGGCAGCACGCGTCTGCCGCCGACTTCTCGGCTGCTCCGGCATTTCCATCCCTGTCGTCATTCTTACTTAGTGTAAGAATTTGCGCGCGGAGCGTTTCGACTGTCAAGCGATTGCGGACGCGATGAGTCGACTTGTTGTTGTGCGTGGCAGCAAGATGAGGCGAAGAACCGATCAAGCTTTCGGTGCGGTGCCTTCGGCCCACTCCGGTAATTCGGCCTTCGGGTCGTACCAGTTGGCGGAATCCGATCGCCAGATGTGCATCTCGGGCCGTTCTGCGATCGGTGTATCGAGGCAGCCCATCCGCAGCAGGACCGTGCTCTTGCCCTCGCGCGAGGCGACGATGTGTGATCCGCATTGCGAGCAGAAATAGCGGGTTTTGCCGGGCGAGGATTCGAAGCCGCGCAGCAAATCTTCGCCCTTGGTCCAGCGGAAGCGGTCGCGCGGGACGTTGGTGACGGTGGAGAAGGCCGATCCGTGCGTCTTGCGGCAGGTCTGGCAATGGCAGTGCATGATGGTGCCCGGGGTCGCATCGACCTCGTAGGCAACGCCTCCGCAGAGGCAGCTTCCGGTCAGCATCGGGTTCTCCATATCGTAGGGTGGGCAAAGCGCAGCGTGCCCACCGTTTCTGGCTCGGTCTCGGAGAGGTGGTGGGCACGCTTCGCTTTGCCCACCCTACGGCGTCCTCCAAAACAAAAACGGCGCCATCGCAGGATGGCGCCGTTTCCAAAAGCCGCAATGGCCGATCTTACTTGCGATCCTTGATCGCGACGTAGTCGCGGCGGGTGACGCCGGTGTAGAGCTGGCGCGGACGGCCGATCTTCTGCTGCGGGTCCTCGATCATCTCGCTCCACTGGCTGATCCAGCCGACGGTGCGGGCGACCGCGAACAGCACGGTGAACATCGAGACCGGGAAGCCCATCGCCTTCAGCGTGATGCCCGAATAGAAGTCGACGTTCGGGTAGAGCTTGCGGTCGATGAAGTACTGGTCGCTGAGCGCGATCTTCTCGAGCTCGAGCGCCACCTTCAGCATCGGATCGTCGCCATGGCCGGTCTCCTTGAGAACGGCATGACACATCTTCTGCATGATCTTGGCGCGCGGATCGTAGTTCTTGTAGACGCGGTGGCCGAAGCCCATCAGGCGGACTTCGCTGTTCTTGTCCTTCACCTTGGCGATGAATTCCGGAATCTTGTCGACCGAGCCGATCTCGGCGAGCATCGCGAGCGCGGCTTCGTTGGCGCCGCCATGCGCCGGGCCCCAAAGGCAGGCGATGCCGGCGGCGATGCAGGCGAACGGGTTGGCGCCGGAGGAGCCGGCGATGCGCACCGTCGAGGTCGAGGCGTTCTGCTCGTGGTCGGCGTGCAGGATGAAGATCTTGTCCAGCGCGTCAGCGAGCACCGGATTGATCTTGTACTCCTCGCACGGCACGGCGAAGCACATGTGCAGGAAGTTCTCGGCGAACTTCAGCGAGTTCTTCGGATACACGAAGGGCTGGCCGATCGTGTATTTGTAGGCCATGGCCGCCAGCGTCGGGATCTTGGCGATCATGCGCATCGACGCGATCATGCGCTGCTTCGGATCGTTGATGTCGGTGGAGTCGTGGTAGAACGCGGCGAGCGCGCCGACGGAGGCCACCATCACCGCCATCGGATGGGCGTCGCGGCGGAAGCCCTGGAAGAAGCGGGCCATCTGCTCGTGCACCATCGTGTGATGGATCACGCGGTCGTCGAAATCCTTCTTCTGCGCGGCGGTCGGCAGGTTCCCGTAGAGCAGGAGGTAGCAGGTCTCGAGGAAGTCGCCGTTCTCGGCGAGCTGCTCGATCGGATAGCCGCGGTATTCCAGCACGCCGGCGTCACCGTCGATATAGGTGATCTTGGACTCGCAGCTTGCGGTCGAGGTGAAGCCGGGATCGTAGGTGAACAGCCCGGACTGGGCGTAGAGCTTGCCGATATCGACGACATCAGGCCCGACGCTGCCGCTGTGGATCGGGAGATCGTAGTTCTTGTTTCCGACCGTCAGCGTGGCGGTCTTATTGCTTGCTTTTGCGTCCATCAGAGGTCCCCGATGTGTGGTGAAACGGGCCGGACCCGGAAGGCCCCAATGACTTGGTGGGGCAGGCCGGATATTCCAGAAGGTACGGGTGAGATGGGTATATTATTGCTGTGTGCGCTGCAAGATCGCCGCACGCATGGTCGACTTACGTCGTAGCCTGGTCCTTGGCCTAGTCCTTGGACTGGTCCTTAAGCCGGCCCAGGCTTTCCTGGCGTCCCAGCACGTCCAAAACCTCAAATATACCAGGCGATGTCGACCGTCCCGTCAGCGCCGCCCGCAACGGCTGGGCGACGGCGCCGAGCTTGAGACTATTTTCCTCGGCAAAGGCGCGCAGCGCGGCCTCCGCATTCGCCGCACTCCACGTCTCGACTTTCTCCAGCGCGGAATGAAGCTGGCCGATCAGCTTGCGGTTCTCGGGCGTCAGCAGCGCTGCCGCCTTGGGATCGAGCTCCAGCGGCCGGTCGGCGAAGATGAAATAGGCGCTGTCGATCAGCTCGATCAGTGTCTTGGCGCGCTCCTTCAGGGCCGGCATGGCCTTGAGAAGCTGCGCCCGCGTGGTGTCGTTTAACTTGGCCTTAAGCTCGTTGCGGCTGGGCACGACGTGGTCGAGCACGTCCTCGAACATCTTCACGAGTGATTGATCGTCGGCGTGGCGGATGTAGTGGCCGTTGAGGTTTTCGAGCTTGGCGAAATCGAAGCGGGCGGCGGCGCGGCCGACGCTGGCGAGGTCGAACGCGGCGATCATCTCCTCGGTCGAAAAAATCTCCTGATCGCCATGGCTCCAGCCGAGACGGACGAGATAATTGCGGAGCGCGGCCGGGAGGTACCCCATGGCGCGGTAGGCATCGACGCCGAGCGCGCCGTGGCGCTTCGACAGCTTTGAGCCGTCCGGACCGTGGATCAGCGGGATGTGGGACATGCTCGGCAGCGCCCAGCCCATGGCGTCGTAAATCTGCTTCTGGCGGGCGGCGTTGATCAGATGGTCGTCGCCGCGGATGACATGGGTGACGCCCATGTCGTGGTCGTCCACGACCACTGCGAGCATGTAGGTCGGATTGCCATCGCCGCGCAGCAGGACGAGGTCGTCGAGGTTCTCGTTCTGCCAGACCACGCGGCCCTGAACCTGGTCCTCGATCACGGTCTCGCCGGTCTGCGGTGCGCGCAGGCGGATGGTGGGCTTGACGTCGGAAGGCGCGGTCGCCGGGTCACGGTCGCGCCATAGGCCGTCATAGAGGCGGGTGCGGCCCTCCGCGCGCGCCTTCTCGCGCATGGCGGTGAGCTCCTCTGCGGTCGCGTAGCAGCGATAGGCCTTGCCGTCGGCGAGGAGCTGCTCGGCGACCTCGCGGTGGCGGGCGGCGCGGCTGAACTGGTAGATGACGTCGCCATCCCAGCCGAGCTCCAGCCATTTGAGGCCGTCGAGGATGGCGCCGATCGCAGCCTCGGTGGAGCGCTCCCGGTCGGTGTCCTCGATCCGAAGCAGCATCTTGCCGCCGTGCTTCTTCGCATAGAGCCAGTTGAACAGCGCCGTGCGGGCGCCCCCGATATGGAGGAAGCCGGTCGGCGAGGGAGCAAAGCGGGTAACGACGGAATCGGTCATTCTTGGCAGGGCCTATGCATTGGAGGCGGTGGTATATAACAGGACCGGAGCATAACTAAAGCCCGGCAGTGGACCGCTAAGCTCTTGGCTCAGCCAAGCGAATTTGGCAGAAGGGCCGCTGATTTCCCTACAGGATTTTCGTAATGACAGAACCGGTGGCGAACGAGGTTGGGCGCGATTTCATTCGTGACATCATCCAGGCCGACCTCGATCAGGGCAAATACCAGGAGATCGTGACCCGGTTCCCGCCGGAGCCGAACGGCTACCTGCATATCGGCCACGCCAAGTCGATCGCGCTCAATTTCGGCATCGCCCAGGAGTTTCCGGGCCGCTGCCATCTGCGCTTCGACGACACCAATCCGGTCAAGGAAGAGCAGGAATACATCGATTCCATCCAGGCCGACGTGCACTGGCTCGGCTTCGACTGGGGCAAGAACCTGTTCTTCGCCTCGGATTATTTCGACCGCCTGTACGAATGGGCGGAGAAGCTGATCCGCGACGGGCTCGCCTATGTCGACGACCAGACCCAGGAGCAGATTCGCCTGGCGCGCGGCACGCTGACAGAGCCCGGCAAGAACTCGCCGTTCCGCGACCGCAGCGTGGACGAGAATCTCGACCTGTTCCGCCGCATGAAGGCCGGTGAATTCCCGAACGGCGCGCGCGTGCTGCGGGCCAAGATCGACATGTCCGCGGGCAATATCAACCTGCGCGACCCAGTACTGTACCGCATCCTGCATGCGCACCATCCGCGCACCGGGACCAAGTGGAGCATCTATCCGAGCTACGATTATGCGCACGGCCAGTCGGACGCGATCGAGGGCATCACGCACTCGATCTGCACGCTGGAGTTCGAGGACCATCGGCCGCTCTACGACTGGTTCATCGAAAAGCTGCCGGTGCCGTCCAAGCCGCACCAGTACGAAATGGCGCGGCTCAACGTGACCTACACGCTGCTGTCCAAGCGCGTGCTGACCCAGCTCGTCCGCGACGGCCATGTCGCGGGCTGGGACGATCCGCGCATGCCGACTGTAGCGGGGATGCGCCGCCGCGGCGTGCCGCCGGCGGCCTTGCGCGAATTCGTCAAGCGCATCGGCGTTGCCAAGGCCAACAGCGTCGTCGATGTCGGCATGCTGGAGTTCTGCATCCGCGAGGAGCTGAACCGCACGTCGCAGCGGCGCATGGGCGTGCTGCGGCCGCTCAAGGTGGTCATCGAGAACTATCCGGAAGGGCAGACCGAAGAGCTCGAGGCGATCAACCATCCCGACGATCCCTCGGCCGGCACGCGCAAGATCACGTTCGGCCGCGAGCTCTATATCGAGCAGGACGACTTCATGGAGAACCCGCCCAAGAAGTTCTTCCGCCTGTCGCCCGGCAACGAGGTGCGGCTGCGCTACGCCTATTTCGTCAAGTGCACCGGCGTGATCAAGAACGACGCGGGCGAAGTGGTGGAGCTGCGCTGCACCTACGATCCCGCGACCAAGGGCGGCAACGCGCCCGACGGCCGCAAGGTCAAGGCGACCATGCACTGGCTGCCGGCGGCGAATTCGGTGCCGGCGGAGATCCGCATCTACAACCAGTTGTTCGCCAACCCGAGCCCGGACGCCTCGAACTTCGCGGCCGATCTCAATCCGCAGTCGCTGGAGATCCTCTCCAACGCGCGGATCGAGGCATCGGTTGCGGAGAGCAATTCGACCGAGCCGATGCAGTTCGAGCGTCAGGGCTATTTCGTGCGCGACAAGGACTCGACGCCGGGCAAGCCGGTGTTTTCGCGCACCATCGGCCTGCGCGACACGTTCGCGAAGGAAGTCGCCAAGGGCTGAGGGGATTGGGCCTATGAGCAGTGAAGCCGACGCCATCGTTTCCGCCATCATCGCGAAATGGTGCGCCGGCTTCGCGACGCTAGATGCGACCGCGCTGTCGTCGCTCTATTCGAGGAACGCATTCTTCTTCGGCTCGAATCCAAAGCTCTATCGGGGCAGGGACGGCGTCGCCGACTACTTCAACGGCCTGCCGCGCTGGCGCCAGCCGAGCGCCGTGTTTTCCGAGGTGCGCGCCACGCAAGCCAGCCCGGACCTGATCAACATGGCCGCGATCGTGTCGTTTGACCTCGCCGGCGAGAGGGAGGAGTTCTCGGTCAAGATGAGCTGGGTCATCCTCTGCGAGGACGGCGACTGGAAGATCGTCAATCACCACGCCTCGTCGCGCGCGCCGTTGATCTAGCAGTCGCGCTACTCCGCCTCTTTCTCTTTCGTCATTCCGGGCTCGCGCCAAGTGGCACGCCCCGGAATGGCGATAGCAACGAACGCTGCCCCCGCGCGTTGGGGTGGGTCCAACAAGGAACCCACCATGCAGAACATCGCAGAGCATATGGAAGTCATCGGCGCTGATGGCGTCCACATCGGCACGGTCGACAAGGTCGAGGGCCATCGCATCAAGCTGACCAAGAAGGACAGCGGCGAGGGCAGCCACAAGGGCCACCATCACTTCATCGACAAGGGCCTCGTCGCCGGTGTCGAGGGCAACAAGGTTCGGCTCTCGGCCAAGGCGGACGTCGCCGTGACGATGGAAGAGGAAAAGTAGGGGGACCTTCGCTCCGTTCCTGATCCGTACCGCTATTCGCGCAGCCGCACGTTCCGGTAGCCTCCTGGCCTGTCGCGTATCGTAAGGTGCAGGGAATGGCGGAGCCGGGCCGGCCAGTTCGGTCCCAGGGGATTGCGGGGACTTGGATCGCGGGGACTTGGCCCGTCGGCCGAGCTGCCTCCGCGGGCGGCCTCGCGCCGGCAGGGTTCGACCTCTGGACGTCGCTGGCCGAGACCCTGCGCGAATGGGCGCGCGCCGAGGCCGGCGCCGGGCGATTGTTGCCGTGGGTGCCGGTCGCGTTCGGCGGCGGCATCGCGCTCTACTTTGCCGCCGATCATGAACCGGTGCTGTGGGTCGTTGCCGCAACGGCCATCGCGCTCACGCTTGGCGCCGTGCTGTTGCGGCGGAGCCGGTTGTTTGCGCCGGCGATCATGATCGCGGCGGTCGCGGCCGGCCTTGCCACGGCGACCTGGAAGACGGCGCGGATCGCGCACACGGTGCTGGCAAAGCCGCTTTATTCCGTCTCGCTGTCGGGCTTCGTCGAGACCCGCGACATCCGAGAGCGCACTGACCGCTTCGTGCTGCGCGTCACCGCGATGGAGGCGCAGCGCAGCGACGTCAAGCTCGAGCGCGTGCGCCTCTCCGTGCGCAAGGGGACTGCGCCCGAGGTCGGCAGCTTCGTGCAGTTGAAGGCGCGGCTGTTGCCGCCGTTGTCGCCGGTGCGCCCCGGCAGCTATGACTTTTCGCGCGACATGTTCTTCCAGGGCATCGGCGCCTCCGGCTTTGTGATGGGCACGATTGCGGCATCGGTGCCGCCGGACGCCGGTGGCTTGCGGCTGCGTTATGCCGCCTTCATGCAGGGTCTGCGCGATGCGATCGACGCGCGCATCCGCGCCACGCTCGAGGGCGACAACCGAGCGATTGCGACCGCGCTGCTCACGGGCCGGCGCGATGCGATTACCACGCCCGTCAACGACGCCATGTTCATCTCGGGGCTCGGACATGTGCTCTCGATTTCCGGCTATCACATGGCGGTCGTCGCCGGCGTGGTCTTCTTCTCGGTGCGCGCGCTGCTGGCGTTGATCCCTGGAATGGCGGCCGGCTTTGCCATCAAGAAATGGTCGGCGGCCGCCGCGCTGGTCGCAGCCGCGTTCTATCTGCTGCTGTCGGGTGCGGAGGTCGCGACGCAACGCTCGTTCTTCATGACCGCAGTGGTGTTGATCGCGGTCATGGTCGATCGCCGTGCCATCACCTTCCGCACGCTGGCGGTGGCTGCGCTGATCGTGCTTGCGGTCGCGCCGGAAGCGCTGGTGCATCCAAGCTTCCAGATGTCGTTCGCGGCAACGCTCGGACTGGTGGCGCTGGTGCAGATCGGCATGCCGAACCTGTTTGCGTCGCCCGATCATTCCGCGACCGCGCGGATTGCAATGTGGGGCGGGCGCGAGATCGCGATGCTATTCCTGGCCTCGCTGATCGCGGGGCTCGCGACCACGCCCTATGCCGCCTTCCATTTTCACCGCGTCACCCCGTTCGGCGTGCTCGCCAACCTCGGGGCGATGCCGGTGGTTTCGGCCCTGGTGATGCCCGCGGGCCTGTTGGGTCTGATTGCAGCGCCGTTCGGACTTGATGGTCCGTTCTGGTGGCTGATGGGGATCGGCATCGACTGGATGGTTGCGGTCTCCCGCTGGGTGGCCGTTTTGCCGGGCGCGGTCGGCCGCATCTCGGCTTTCGGCATCGCACCGCTGATCGCTGCAAGCTTGGGGATCATCGTGATGGGCTTGTTGCGCACGCCGTTGCGCTGGGCCGGCGCGGTGGTGCTGTTGGCCGCGATCCTCTGGGGACTGTGCGCGCGGCAGCCCGATATCCTGATCGCCGGTGACGGCCAGAGTGTCGCGGTGCGGGGCAGGGATGGGCACCTGCAACTCATCAGGTCGAGCAAGGACAGTTTTCTTCTGAAGGAATGGCTCGCCGCCGACGCCGATCCGCGCGACGCCGGCAGTGCCTCACTGGCCGCCGGCGTGTCGTGCGACGAGGTCGGCTGCGTGACGCCGCTCGCCGACGGGCGCCTGGTCGCGCTGGCCTTGCGCATCGATTCACTGGCTGACGATTGCAGCCGTGCCGCGCTGGTGGTGACGGCGCGGCCGGCGCCGCCGGATTGCGCGGCGATGGTTGTCGACCGTCAGCGTCTCGCAAAGCAAGGCGCGCTGGCGCTGACGCGAAGCGGCGACGGTTTTGCGGTTCAGGCGGCGAAGACGAGGGGGACAGACCGTCCGTGGTCGCCGGCGGCCGCCGGCGAGGCGGATTTCGGCGCGAGCCTTGCGCCGCAGGCGGCGGCTCCCCGCAACCGCGACGCGACGCCATCGGAAGCCGACCTGCAGGCCGAGGATTGAGCGGACGGGTTACAGATACCAGGCCAGCACGGCGTCGAGCCTGGCGTTGCCGATCACCGGCAGGACGACCATCTGGCTCAGTCCAGAGGCGCAGGCCTGCAAGGCCGCGACCGAGACGTCACGCGCGAGATCGTCGTTGAGCGCGGGCATGCCGGTGGCCCAGGCCCCGCCGATGCTGCCTTCGCCTTTGGCGATGGATTTCGTCGCATAAAGCGCGGCGAGGTCGGTCTGCCCGCTGCAATCGCCGGCGCGGAAGACCAGCGCCGAACGGGCCTCGTCCGGGACCCAGATCTCGAAGCGTCGCGCGATCGGGGTCGCCTGCGCGGAGAGGAATGTCAGCACCCAGGTCTGATCGGTGCCGGTCCGGTAGGGAACGCCGACGCCGAGATTGATTCCGACCTTGGCGGCGTCCTCCCAGCGCAGAAAACTCCTGGCATCGTGCAGGTCCTTGATGATCAGCGGCAGGCCGGCTTTCCAGATGCGGCCGGGCAGGCCGAAGCCACGCGGAAATCTGGTGTGGCGGGAGTTGAATTCGAACATGTCGGCGGTGCCGTAATAGCCGTCGACGAGCCCCATCTCGTGGGAGGTTTCGGCATCGTTGTGCCAGAGTTCGATCGCGCCGACATGGGCCTCGTCGTCGCCGCAGAACAGCACCATGACGGCTTGCAGGAATTCGCCTGAAAACACCGGCACCGCAACGCCGCAGATCAGCCCGGCGGCGATGGCCTGATCGGTCCGCCTGAAATAGGAATCGGTGAATCTGGTGAGGATCACGGGGTGGCCGCTGGTCCAGGCCTTGCCGGGAAGCCCCTCGTCATATCCGAAATGCAGACCCTCGCTCACGTCCCTAAACGCGGACAACCCTTCGCCGTAGAGGCCGCCGCCGAATTCCAGCCGCATGCGCGTGCGGTCAGGCACCCAGAGTTCAACGACGCGAATGAAGGTCTTCATCGAACGTGCCCGCCGTCTCAAGCCGCACCAAGCATCGGCCATTTGGCTGCGGAACGGACGTTCAAAATTCAGGCAGGACAGCGCAAACTTCGTGCGGTGGAGACGCCACGGCTTGGTCCGCCCGATGGAGTTTCGCGGGACACGAACGACACCATCTCGCCGGCCTCGGCCGGCGATGGCGATTTCAATCCTGGCCCGACCTGCCGGCCGGGAATGGCTGCATCAGCCGATCGGCAGGCGGGTGATGGTTGGCCGGCTGTCGGTGATGGTCTGCGGCTTGTGCTCGCGCTCGCCGAGCGGCTGGGTCACCGGTAGCTGCAGCACGGTCGCACGCTGGCCTTCGACCAGCTGCGTCACCAGCACGGATTTGCCGTCGGGGAATTCGATCGCATCATGATGGCGATCGGGAATGTGCGGATCGATCTTGCCGAACTTGCCGACGCGCGAATTGACGGTGCGCGTCCAGATCCAGCGATTGTCGTAGCGGACGTTGTCGGCGAAGGCGAGCTCCGTTCCCGGGAGCAGGCAGACCGCGACGGTCGGATCGGCCGCGGAGGCAAAGCCGCGCGTCGAGGTGCCGCGGAAGGTTGTCGTGACGATCGTCTCGCCGACTTCGGCGGGACGCGACGCGACGGCATGCAGGCTGTAGTCACACATCGGGTGCTCCTCATGCAGGGATAGCGACCCACGTCTCTTAATCGAGGCGCAGGCCTCTATCAGAGTGGAAATACCAAACGTTCTGCCGGGTTGTAGGCAAATCTACGGCTCGCCGCCGCAGGCCGCAATCACATTAACTTTCCCGAATCCACCAGGAACAAAGCCCGCCCCTTTGCATTCCGCAGGCGCGTGTCAGCGCCCCGCAGGCGCCGACCAGCCGGAATGTTGCCAGCCCGGCCGCGACCGTCGGTCGACGGTGTCGCGGGCCTTGCGGACTTGCTCGCTCAGGGCGGTGTCCTTGCGGACATGGGGCCGCGATTGCGCGACCAAGGCTTGCGTGGCCAAGGCTTGTACGTCCAAGGCTTGCGACGCTGATGCTGCGATCAGCGCCACAGCAAGTGTGCTCAGAACGATCCGGCGCATGACTTCTCCTCGAACCTGAAGGCCACGAAGCAGGGCTGCTTCGTGCGGCGTGCCGAGGATTTACCGCTGGAGGAGGGGCCGGATAATCTGCGCGAAACCAGAAAGACTATCCAGCGGAAGCGGACAATCGTCCGCTCCAATCTCGGATCGGCGATGCCGATCGAAGGCGCGCGGGGCGCCAAATAACCGATACCGGCACGTCCGGTATCAATACTTCCGGTACAGCCCGATCAGCTTGCCCTGGATCTTCACCCGGTTGGGCGGCAGGATGCGGACCTCATAGGCCGCATTGGCGGGCTCAAGCGCGATCGAGGCGCCGCGACGGCGGAAGCGCTTGAGCGTCGCCTCCTCGTCGTCGATCAGCGCCACCACGATATCGCCGGTATCGGCGCTCTCGTTGCGCTGGATCAGCGCCATGTCGCCGTCGAGAATGCCGGCCTCGACCATGGAATCGCCGCGCACTTCGAGCGCGTAATGTTCGCCCGAGCCGAGCATGTCAGGCGGTACGCTGATGGTGTGGCTGCGGGTCTGCAAGGCCTCGATCGGCGTACCGGCCGCGATGCGGCCCATCACGGGGACCGCGACGGGGCGCTCGCCCTCGTCCGCCGGCGGGCTCGAAGTCGTGCGGACCTTGCCGAGATTGCCTTCGATGACGCTCGGCGTGAAGCCGCGGCGGCTGCCGGCAGCGGCCTGAAGCTCGGGCAGCTTGATCACCTCGATGGCGCGGGCCCGGTTGGGCAGGCGCCGGATGAAACCGCGCTCCTCAAGCGCGGTGATCAGGCGATGGATGCCCGATTTCGAGCGCAGGTCGAGCGCGTCCTTCATCTCATCGAAGGAGGGCGGCACGCCGCTTTCCTTCAGCCGTTCGCTGATGAACCGCAGGAGCTCGTATTGTTTGCGCGTTAACATCTCGACCAAAATCCCCCGGTTGATGTCGTTCGATTCCGAGACGCTGAATTCAGCAGTAAGCCGCTACATGCTCGAAACAAATCATGAACGGACACTATATGTTCGATACATGTTCCGCAACTGCTTAATTTACCGTGAACGCGACAAAGTTCGCGGAACGCACGCGAACGAAGCGATCACACGGGCAGCCGCAAGACCTCGCAAGGCGTGCCGGCTTCGGCCTTCGGCGCGAATGGCGCGCGCACGAGAAGTGCCTGTGCCGCAGCGAGATTCGCAAGCAGCGAGGAATCCTGGTGATTAACCGGAAGGGCGAGAAGCGTGCCGTCGTCGCGCAGCTCGAGGCGCGCGCGCAGGTAATCCTCGCGCTGGTCGTTGGCGCCGACATCGCGGCCGAGCACCGCGCGTTCGCGGCGGTGATGAATCATCGAACGGCCCGAAAGCGCGCGAATCAACGGCACCATGAACAGGAAGCCGCAAACGTAGGATGACACGGGATTGCCGGGCAGGCCGATCACGCGCATCGCGCCGAGCCGCCCGTTCATCATCGGCTTGCCCGGCCGCATCGCGATCTTCCAGAACGCCATCGAGATACCTTCGTCCCTCAGCGCCTGCTGGACCAGATCGTGGTCCCCGACCGACGCGCCGCCGGTCGTGATCAGGATGTCCGCGCCGCTCTCCCGCGCGCGGCCGATGCCGGCTGTGGTGGCCTCCAGCGTGTCGGCGGCAACGCCGAGGTCGATGGTATCGGCGCCCTCGCTGCGGGCGAGCGCGTGCAGGGCATAACCGTTGGAATAGACGATCTGGCCGTGGCCCGGCGTCGTACCCGGCATCACCAGCTCGTCGCCGGTCGCGAGGATCGCGACCTTCGGGCGTCGCCGGACTGGCAATTGCGGGTAATTCATGCCGGCGGCGAGCGCGAGGTCGCGCTCGGTGAGCCGGGCCCCTTTGCGCAGCAGCACGTCGCCTTCCGAGAAGTCGACGCCGGCGGGGCGGATGTGCCGCCCCGTTACGGCGGCTTCCTTGATGGTGATGCGCTTGCCGTCCGCGATCGTGTCCTCCTGGATCACGACCGCATCAGCGCCATCGGGAACGACACCGCCGGTGAAGATACGCACGGCATCGCCGGCGCCGACCGATCCCGCAAACGGGCGGCCCGCCGCGACCTCGCCGATCAGGGTGAGCTGGGAGTCGATCTTCGCCGCATCGACCGCGCGCACCGCATAGCCGTCCATTGCCGACATCGCCTGCGGCGGCTGCGTGCGCCGCGCGGCGACGTCGCGTGCGAGCACGCGGTGGAAGGCTGCGTCGAGCGCGATCATCTCTTCAAGCAACGGCTCTGCGCCCGCCAGCACCGCGGAGAGCGCGTCGGAAACCGGCATCAGGGCCACGGGTGAAAACTCCTGCTGGGCCCGTTCGGGCAAATCGGCGGCGAGAGTTCTAGCCGAGTGCAGGCGCAGAGGCAAAACAGTGGCCGCGCAGGATGATTTATCCTGCGTCATCCGCTCTGCGATGAAGGGTGAGCATCAAGTCCGCCGCGGCATGATCCAGAAGGCGAGACAGACCGGTACGAGGATGGCCATGGCGAGGACGAGAAGGACGAGAGCCACGGCCAGCATCGGTCAACTCCCCGGCGGCTTGTACGGACTGACGTCCGGCGCTGCGGGGCCCTGATCCTTGTCAGGCAGCGGGTCGGCCTGGGATTTCAGGTCGGCGGCCTTGCTGATCAGCTTGGCGGAAAGCTCAGAATCCGATGTGGTCCTGGCGAATTTCATCAGCAGAGAGGCCTGCTTGGTGAGGTAGGTTTTGCCCAACACGACGATAAGCCCGATGTAGATTCCTAACGGACTCATGAGTCCT
Organism: Bradyrhizobium sp. 61; assembly: GCF_023073075.1. Taxonomy (NCBI): domain Bacteria; kingdom Pseudomonadati; phylum Pseudomonadota; class Alphaproteobacteria; order Hyphomicrobiales; family Nitrobacteraceae; genus Bradyrhizobium; species Bradyrhizobium sp. 61. Next base: position 46,669 of record NZ_JADPIU010000035.1, read on the forward strand.
GAGAGGGGGCAATCGTTCCGGGAACTCCGTATAAAAATGCACAAAGGGTTTTGGTTCCTCGCCCCCGGGCAATATAGTTCCATTCGCGGCCCGTCGGCTTGCCGGCCAGAGATCAGATTCCGAGCGCCTTGAGGGCGTTCCCGACGTCGCGGGGCGAGGTCACGTGGACCGTGGTCAGGCCGCGCGACCGCGCTCCTTCGATGTTCTCGGCAAGATCGTCGAAGAACACGATACGGTTCGCCGGGACGCCGATCGCGGCCACGACATGGTCGAAGGCCTCCACATCGGGTTTGCGCAGGCCGATGCTGGACGACAGATACAGCTCGCGGAAATGGCCGAGCAGGGCGGCATATTCCTTCGAGAAATGGTCCACATGCGGCCGGTTGGTGTTGGAGAAGGCGTAGAGCGGCAACTGCTTCGCCGCGCGCGGCAGCAGCTCGGCGATGTCGGGCATCTCGCCGGCGAAGATTGCGTTCCAGCCCTCCAGGAACTGCGCGTCCGAAATGCCGATCCCGAGCGCGACACGCAGCGAGTCAAAATAGGCCTCGTCGCTGATCTTGCCGACCTCGTGCAGCCGGTAGGCTTCGCTGTCCCGCACATAGCGCGCGACGATGGCTTCCGGCTTGCAGCCGGCATGTCCCGCCCAGCAGGCGATCGCCTTGGAGAAATCGATGTCGAGCACGACGCGCCCGAGATCGAAGAGGAGCGCGTCCGCGCTGCCGGGAGAGAGCGAGCTCATTGCATCCTTTCACTCAATATCGATAGGGGTCGTGGTCGAACAGCGGGAACGCGCTGAACACGCTCGGCGCATTCGTTGCGGTCGCCTGGTGCAGGCAGGACTTGTCGACCTCGGCGAACGAGGTGGCGCCCAAGAGGCCGAGGCAGCGCAGCACCTCGTCCTCGAGCAGCTCCAGCATTCGCCTCACGCCGGCTTCGCCGGCCGCCGCCAATGCCCAGCATTGCAGCCGGCCGATGCCGACCATGTCCGCGCCCGCCGCGATCGCCTTGACGATGTCGGTGCCGCGGCAGAAGCCGCCGTCGACCATGATCTTGGCGCGTCCCTTCACGGCCTCGACGATCTCGGGCAGCACATGCATGGCGCCGCGGCCGTGATCGAGCTGGCGGCCGCCATGGTTGGAGACGTAGATCCACTCGACGCCGTGATCGACCGCGATCCGGGCGTCCTCGGCGGTGGCGATGCCCTTCAGGATGAGCGGGATCTTGAACTTGTCCTTGATCATCTTCACGGTCCGCCACTCCAGGCCCTTCTGGTAATCACCGCCGGTGGCGCGCAGGCGGCTCTCGCGAACATAGCGCTTGGCAATGTCACGTTCGCGACGGCTGTAATGGGCGGTGTCAACGGTCAGGCAGAAGGCGGCGTAGGCGTTCTTCTCGCTCCGGCTGACGACATCGGCGACGAAGTCGTCGTCGCCGCGCACATAGAGTTGATAGAGCCGCAGCGCATCAGGGGCGGCCTCGGCGGTCTTCTCCAGGCCGGGCTCGGACACCGAGCTCAGCATGTGCGCCGCGCCGAAGGTGCCGCAGGCGCGGGCGACGCTCGCTGCGCCATCCGGATCGAAGATCTCCAGTGCGCCGACAGGGGCCAGCACCACCGGCAGCCGCATCCTGCGCCCGAACAGCTCTACCGAGCCGTCGACCTCCCGGACGTCGCGCAGCACGCGCGGCCGGAAGGCGATCTCGTCCAGCGCCATGCGGTTGCGGCGCATTGTGGTCTCGGTCTCGGCGGCGCCGACGATATAGTCCCAGGCGTTCTGGTTGAGGTTGGCGCGCGCCTTGCGGATGAATTCGTGCAGGTTTTGGAATGGCTCGGCGCTGGCGCCGAGTTCGACGTTCCTTTCCGGCCGGATGCGGGGCGCGTCATTCATTGTTGTCCTCCCGAGAATTTGAAGCGTTATTGTCATCGCCTATCGTGTCCGGCCCTCCAAAACCATCCTAAAATCGCATAGCTGAGAGGCGTGGGCCGGCCGGCCGATTCCCGCGTTGCGCGAAACGGTTTCGGAACGTTGCCAAAAGTTTAGGCCCGGGCGAAGGGATTTTTACGATGTACCCGCCGGCGTGGCGTCCCGGCCTTGAAGAAACCAGAATGGTATTGTGAACAGCGGGCTGGATCGCCATTTGCATGGCGCCTCACAAGCCCAAAGCAAAGCTCCAAGCAAGAAGGCCAGTCTATCCATGCGGAAAAACCTGCTGTTCCCCCTGGGCGCACTCACGGGAGCGTGTCTAACCCTTCTGGTCGCCAGCCCGCACGGTGGAGTATGGGCGGCACGGGCGGCAGCGAGCGCGGATGATGCCTATTCCCGGCTCAATCTGTTCGGCGAAGTGTTCGAGCGGGTGAAGGCGAGCTATGTCGAGAAGCCCGACAATTCCAAGCTGATTGAGGGTGCGATCACCGGCATGGTGACCTCGCTCGACCCACATTCACGCTACATGAACGACAAGGCCTGGACCGAGATGCAGGAGACCACCTCCGGCGAGTTCGGCGGGCTCGGCATCGAGGTCACGATGGAGGACGGCCTGGTCAAGGTCGTCTCGCCGATCGACGACACGCCGGCGTCCAAGGCCGGGATCATGTCCGGCGACCTCATCAGCAAGATCGACGGCGATGCCGTGCAGGGCATGACGCTCGAGCAGGCCGTCAACAAGATGAAGGGGCCGGTCGATACCCAGACCAAGCTCACCATCGTGCGCAAGGGCGCCGACGCTCCGCTCGACGTCGCGATCAAGCGCGAGATCATCCATGTGCGTCCGGTGCGCTTCCACGTCGAGAACGGCGACATCGGCTATATCCGCGTCACCTCGTTCAACGAGCAGACCACCGACGGCCTGAAGAAGGCGATCGCGTCGATCTCCAAGGACGTTCCGCCGGAGAAGCTGGTCGGCTACGTGATGGACCTGCGCAACAATCCGGGCGGCTTGCTCGACCAGGCCGTCTCGGTGTCGAGCGCCTTCCTTCAGCGCGGCGAGGTCGTCTCGACCCGCGGCCGCAATCCCGAAGAGACCCAGCGCTTCACCGCCCATGGCGGCGACCTCACCAAGGGCAAGCCGCTGGTGATTCTGGTCAATGGCGGCTCGGCTTCGGCCTCGGAGATCGTCGCCGGCGCGCTGCATGACCACAAGCGTGCCACGATCATCGGCACGCGCTCGTTCGGCAAGGGCTCGGTGCAGACCATCATTCCGCTCGGCGCCGGCAATGGCGCGCTTGCGCTGACCACGGCGCGCTATTACACGCCGTCGGGCCGCTCGATCCAGGCCCAGGGCATCGCGCCCGACATCGAGATCCTGCAGGACGTGCCACCCGAGCTGAAGGGCCGGATGGACACGATGGCGGAGTCGCAGATGCGTGGCCATCTGCAGGCCGCCGACGGCACCGAGCAGACCGGATCGCAGTCCTACGTCCCGCCGGAAGAGAAGGACGACAAGGCCCTGCATGTGGCCTACGACTTCCTGCACGGCGTGACCGCGAATGCGGTCGCCGCCAAGCCCGCGCCGAAGGCGGCGGTACCGAACTAAAACCTTACGACGTCCAGATATCGCCCGGGAGCGGATGACCGCTCCCGGGCGAATTCGTGCGGTGACGCTTCCAATTGTTGGGAAGACCGCCCTAGCTGGCCTCGCGGTGCCGGCTTTCCTCGCCGCCGCGCTGGGCGAGGCGGCTGCGATGCAGCGCGAACAGCTCCAGCACCTTGTCGGCCGGTTTTGCGGCACTGAACAGATAGCCCTGCATCTCGGAGCAGCCGAGCGCGCGGAGCAGGCGCTGCTGCTCCTCGGTCTCGACGCCCTCGGCCGTGGTGGTCATGCGGCGGGCGGCGGCCAGGTTGACGACGGCCTGCACGATGCTGGCGGAGCCGTCGGGACCGGCGATGTCGCTGACGAAGCAGCGGTCGATCTTGATCTTGTCGAACGGGAAGCGGTGCAGATAGCTCAGCGAGGAGTAGCCGGTGCCGAAATCGTCGAGCGCGATCCGTACGCCGATGGCGCGGAGCTGGTGCAGGATCGCAAGCGCGGTGTCGTCGTCGCGGATCAGCACGGCCTCGGTGATCTCGAGCTCGAGCCGGCTCGCCGGCAAATTGGAGGCGGCAAGGGCCGCCATGATCTTCAGCGCCAGCGTGCCGCTCTTGAACTGCACCGGCGAGACGTTGACGGCGAGGCGGATGTCGTCGGGCCAGCTGGCGGCATCGCGGCAGGCCGTGGCCAGCACCCATTCGCCGATCTCGTTGATCAGGCCGGTGTCTTCGGCGATCGGGATGAACTCGGCGGGCGAGACCATGCCGCGCTCGGGATGGCGCCAGCGCACCAGCGCCTCGCAGCCGGTGATGCGGTCGTCCTTCAGGGCGAGGCAGGGCTGGTAGTAGACCTCGAGCCCGCCTTCGAGCCCACCTTGGGCGATGGCATGGCGCAGATCGATCTCGAGCTGCCGCCGCTCGCGGACCTTGGCGTCCATCTCCGGCTCGAAGAAGCGATAGGTGCGGCGTCCGGCGGCCTTGGCGGCATACATCGCCATGTCCGCGTTCTTCAGGATCTGGTCCAGCGCGGTGCCGTGTCGTGGCGCCAGCGCGATGCCGATACTGGCGTCCGTGGTGAGATGATGGCCCATGCAGTCGAACGGCGCGCGGATGGCCTGGAAGACCCGCGCGACGAGTTCGTTGACCTGCTCCAGCGACGTCACCGCGCTCTGTACGATGGCGAATTCGTCGCCGCCGAGCCGCGCCACGAAGTCCTGCGGACCCGCGCAGCGGCTGAGGCTCGTCGCGATCGATTTCAACAGCTCGTCGCCGACGAGATGGCCGAGCGCGTCGTTGACGCCCTTGAACTCGTCGATGTCGATGTAATGCACCGCGATCTCTTCGCCACCGGCGATGGCGGCGAGCTCCGCGCGTAGGTGCTCGTGGAACATGGTGCGGTTGGGCAGGTCGGTCAGCGCGTCGTAATGGGCGAGGTGGGTGATGCGCTCCTCGGTCCGCCGGCGCTCGGTGACGTCTTCGTGGGTCGCCACCCAGCCGCCGTCCGCGAGCGGCTCGTTGAGGATGTGGATCGAGCGCCCGTCAGAGGTGTCGACCACCATGGAGTTACGCACATGGATGTCGCGCAGCACACGGACGACATAGTCGCCGATGTCGCCAGTGAACGAGCCGGTCGCCTTGCGGTGGGCGATGATGTCGTGGAAGCTGGAGCCGGGCTTCACCACCTCGGCTGACAGGCCGTACATCTCGATGTAGCGCTGGTTGCAGATCACCAGCCGCCGCTCGGCATCGAACAGCAGCAGGCCCTGCGTCATGTTGTTGACGGCGCGGTCGAGGCGCTGCTTCTCCAGCGTCAGCCGCTCGCGAGAGGCGCGGTGCTGCTCCAGCAGCTTGCGCACGATCGCGATCAGCACGCCCGCGATGGCGAGCGCGGAGGCGCCCGCAACCGAGATCAGGATGCCGATCTGCTCGCGCCAGTCCGTCAGCGCCGCCGCGCGCGTCGTGGTGGCCATCATCAGGATCGGGAAGTGGGGCAGGGCACGCGAGGAGATCAGACGGTCTTCTCCGTCGACGGGGCTCATGATGCGGCCGGCGAAGTGATCGAGCCCGAAGATCCTCTGCTGCTCGAACGGGCCGGTCTTGAAATTCCTGCCCATCTGCTCGCTGGAATGGGGATAGCGAGCGAGCAGCGTGCCGTCGCGATGCAGCATCGAGATCGTGGCGCCTTCGCCGAGCACGACGGAGGCGAAGAACTTCTCGAAATTAGCCGGTTCGATGCCGCGTCCGACCACGCCCATGAACTCGCCGTTCGGTCCCACGATCTTGCGCACGATCAGGATGGTCCAGGCGCCGGAGACGCGGCTGTGCACCGGCTCGATCAGCACGTTCGGCGAGTAAGGATCGTATTTGAAAGTGCGAAAATAGGCGCGATCGGCGACGTTCACTTTGGGGGCCGGCCACGCCGTCGAGGAGTTGATCAGATTGCCTTCGGCATCGATGATGTTGACGCCGCCCATGTAGGGCAGCGCATCGATCTTCGAGCGCAGCATCCGGTGGACGTCCTGGCCGGAGAGACGTTTGCGATAGTCCTCTGCGCTTGCGATGCCGGTTGCGCGGACGTGGTCGACGAAATCCTTCTGGATGACCGCGAAATCCTGCAACTGCTGATCGAAATGATGAGCGAGCAGAAGGACCGTGTTTTCCAGCTCGCGCCCGCTGTTGCGCAGCGCGCGCTCTCGGAAATTCTGCGCCATCAGGACCGAGCCAATGGCGATGGCCGCGATCAGCAACGTGCCGCCCACCACCAGCCAGCGGATCGGTCCGCTGCGCACGAAGACCTGGTCAAAGAGGCGACTGCCGTATTTCGTCATCATGTCGATCGTTTGCCGCGCACACGTCAGGATCGCTTATTGATCCCGAGAACATCCGTTGGTTTACGGAAACGATATGGAGGCGAAGTTAGGAAGCGCGGTTAATGCGACATGAACGGCCGCGTACAAAAGCAATCGATGCGCGCGACGCAAGACGTGCAGGAATTGCCGGACGCTCTCGCGATGCCGGTCAATTCCTGCCGGTCGTGCCACGGTCAACCAAGGCTTAACCATCTAAGATGTTGGGGATCCTCGAGTCGGCATTGGCACGTGATTTGCGAACATGCCTGCCGACGACACAGAGAGGACACGACGATGACAAACACCTTGAAGAACTTCCTGGCCGACGAGCGTGGTGCGACCGCGATCGAATACGGCCTGATTGCCGCCGGCATCGCGCTGGCCATCATTTCCGTCGTGAACGGCATGGGCTCCAAGCTCAACGCCAAATTCGGGTCGATCAGCTCCTCGCTGCGCTGATCGCGTGGGCTCCGCTGCGCGCCAGTATCGTCACCACGATCAGCGCCGCGACGACGTTCGCGGCGGCGCTGATCAGGATCGGCAAGGTATAGCTGTGGTTGACGTCGTAGGCGAAACCTGCCGCACTCGGGCCAACCAGCGTGCCGAACGCCACGCTTGTGTAGAGAATACCGATGATTCCGCTGACGTTGCGTCCGCCAAAATAGTCCATGACGACAGCGGGCAGCACCGCGACCCAGCCGCCGTAGAACACGCCGTAGACGAAGGCAAAAGCGGCGAGGGTCCAGACATCGGCGGCGATGGCCCAGATCGCCATCGCGAACGCCATTCCGACCAGGACCATGATGAGCGAGCGGTCGCGGCCCATCCGGTCGGCGAGCGCGCCGAGAAAGAAGCGGCCTGCGGTGCTGCCGGCCCCGATCACGCCGAGCAGCAGCACCGCAGAGGACGCTGCGACCCCGTGGTCGCGCGCGTAAGGCACGAGATGGACGAACGGGACGAAGGCGCCGAACGAGCAGACCAGACACGATACGTAGAGGGCGATAAACCGCGTCGACCGGACGGCCTCGCGCACCGAAGCGCCGCCGGCATTGCTTGCGCCCGCGGCCTCGCGAGGCGGATCGCCGTCGGGTCCGAGGCCGCGATGCTTCGGATCGTTCTCGATCAGCAGCGACGCTCCGCCGCCCAGCACCAGCGCGATCGCGCCCAGCACCAGATAGGCGCCGCGCCAGCCCACCGATGCGATCAACAATGAGGCCAGCGGCGGCATCGCCAGCGTACCGAGCCCGATGCCACTCACCGCGAGCCCGGAGGCGAAGCCGCGGCGCTTGACGAACCAGCGTTGCACCGCGCCGATCGCGGGAACATAGGCGCAGCCGAGGCCGAGGCCGACGCCCAGCCCGTAGGCGAGATAGACCTCGACAAGGGAACGTGCCGCGCTCGCCGCCGCAAGTCCGACCGCGATCAGGATCATGCCGGCGATGGCCAGCAGACGCGAGCCGAGCCGGTCGGCGAGGGGACCGCTGACGAGTCCGAGCGCGAAGTACAGAAAGCCCGCAATCGAAAACACGAGCGAGATCGAACCGCGCGAGGCGCCGAAATCGCGCTGGAGCGGCTCCAGAAATGCGCTGAACGTGTAGGCGGAGCCGAAGCCGACGAACATGACGGCAAACGCCGCCGCGACCACGAACCAGCCATGGAAAATGCTTCGCTGAACGAGCGTGGATTGAACGGTCAATGCTGCCTCCGCGAGCTGAGGGAAGGATGGCGACGATGCCAGGACGTGGCACGCTGGAACGCCGCGCCGGCGCGCACGAGCATGGCCTCGTCGAGATGAGCGGCGACGAGCTGGAACGCGATCGGCAGTCCGTCGGCCGATGCACCACCTGGTAGCGTGATCGTGGGATGACCGGTGATGTCGAACGGGCAGGTGTAGCGCTGCAGCTTCGCGATCAGATCCGGCTGCTCGCCGAGCGTCTGGATCATGGCGAGCGTCACCGGCGGGAACGGGTGTACCGGGATCAGCAGCAGGTCAATGGTCTCGAACAGCGCGGTGACACGGCCGCGCAGCGCCAGCCGCCGCAGCAGGATCTTCTGATAATCGAGAGCAGAGAGAGCGCGACCGGCCTCGATCAGCGAGGCGAGCATCGGACCATACTCGGTCTTGCGGGCAGGATAGGTCGCCTCGTGCGCGACCGCGGCTTCCACCGCGCAATTCGGTGTCCAGTCGGCAATCGCCTGCATGACGTCGGGAAATCTGACATCGACGATGCCGGCGCCTAGCGCGCGGAACGCATCGATGGCGTCTGCCAGCACGTGCTGTGTCTTAACGTCCACGTCGTCGCTGTTCCAGGCGGCATCGACGCCGATGCGCAAGCCCCGCACGTCCTGTGCGGCCGCGGCCAGATAGTCGGGCACCGGATTGAACACCGAGGTCGGGTCGTTGGGATCGTGTCCGGCAATGACGCCGAGCAGCGCGCCCGCATCGGCCGCGCTGCGGCCGATCGGTCCGACATGGTCGAGCGTCGCGGCCAGCTCGAACGCGCCGTGTCGGCTGACGCGACCCCAGCTCGGCTTCAATCCGGTCAGCCCGTTGGCGGCGCAGGGCCAGCGGATCGAACCGCCGGTGTCGGAGCCGAGCGAGCCGAAGCAAAGCCCGGCAGCGGTTGCGACCGCCGAGCCACTGGACGAAATGCCCGGCCAGTAACTCGCATTCCACGGATTCTTCGGCGGCGTCACCAACGGATGGTGATCGGAATAGGCGCCCTCGGTGAGTTGCAGCTTGCCGAGTATCACGGCGCCTGCGTCCTTGAGCCGGCGCACGACGGTTGCGTCTTCGCGGGGACGAAAGTCGCGATGAAGCGTGGTGCCGGCCGCCGTCGGAATGCCCTTGGTCCAGAACAGGTCCTTGAGCGCAATCGGCACGCCATGCAGCGGCCCCCGATACCGGCCCTGTGCGATTTCGGCGTCCGCGGCTTTTGCCTCGGCGATGGCCGTTTCTGCCATCACGTGAACGTAGCTGCCGAGATCCCGGTCCATGGCGTCGATACGGTCGAGTTGCGCGCGCGTCACGTCCAGCGCGGAGATGTCGCGCGCCTTGAGGCGTGCTGCGAGCGCGGTGAGTTCGAGATAGTGCAGGGCGTCGGCCATCGGTTCGGGGTCTCCGTTCTGGTGATCGCAATGGGCGCTCGATCCCGAAGGATTCGACACTAGTATAATTAGGATGCAGGTGTCGCTTGCTGTCAACCAGTAAATCTGTTTTACTGGTGTTCCAATCTTTGGTGTTCCGATGTCGAAAGAGTCGCGCAAATTCCAGGTTCCCGACACGCTGGCGAACGTCTACGATTTCGCCAACACGCTCGATGTTCGTCACTTCACGCATTTCGGCGTGGAGCATCCGGAGAGCGATGAGCTTGGCGGGCCGAAGGAACTTGCGGACTGGATGCGGGAACGCGGCCTTGGCGCCGAGGGCGGGCGTGTCACGCCCGCGATGTTTGAGACTGCGCTACGACTGCGCGGCGCCTTGCGCGCCTATCTGCAATGTGAGCCTGCCGAGCGGCCCCGGAACAGGAGCGTTCTCGGCACGCTCAATGAGGCGCTCGCGCCGTTTCCGTTGCGGGTGGAGGCGCGCGCAGGCCGTGGCGCGATGCTGTCGGCAGCGCGCGAGGATGCGCTCGCAGGCCTCTCGGCCATCGCGATCGAGCTCCATGACGCAACGCTTGTGGGAACCCTGGACCGGCTGAAGATGTGTGCGTCGGAGGAATGCCGCCGGGTGTTCTTCGACCGCTCGAAACCATCGACGCGGCGGTGGTGCATGTCGACGCTGTGCGGCAACCGGATGAAGACGCGCGCCTATCGCGAGCGGCAGCGCGAGGCGAAATAGATCACGCGGCGCTCAGGCGCGGTAGTGGCCCGACTTGCCGCCGAGCTTCTCGACCAGGTGGATGCTCTCGATGCGCACGCCGCGTTCGACCGCCTTGATCATGTCGTAGATGGTGAGGCAGGCGACCGACACCGCCGTGAGCGCCTCCATCTCGACGCCGGTCGGGCCCGTCACCTTCACGCTGGCGCGGACGAGGCAGCCTGGCAGCTTCGGGTCGGGCTCGATGTCGACCGTGACCTTCGACAGCGCGAGGGGATGACAGAGCGGGATCAGCTCCGAGGTGCGTTTGGCGGCCATGATGCCGGCGATGCGCGCGGTGCCGAGCACGTCGCCTTTCTTGGCGTTGCCCGAGACGATGAGATCAAGCGTCGCCTTGGTCATGACGACGTGGCCTTCGGCGACCGCGAGCCGTTCGGTCGCGGGCTTGTCCGACACGTCCACCATCCGCGCCTCGCCGGAGGCGCCGATATGGGTGAGGGCGGGGCCGGCTTTCGCTTTGGTTTGCCTGGCCTTGGCGGGCTTGCGCGCCATGTCAGCGCGTACCCGTCGCGCGCGGCGCGTTCTCGCGCGCGAGCAGCGTGCGGGTGGCGGCGGTCACGTCGGCCTGGCGCATCAGGCTCTCGCCGACCAGGAAGGTCGACATGCCGACGCGCTCGAGCCGGGCGAGATCGGCGGGCGTGAAGATGCCGCTCTCGCCGACCATCAGCCGTTCCGTTGGGATCAGCGGCGCCAGCGACTCGCTGGTCGCGAGCGTGGTCTCAAAGGTGCGCAAATTGCGGTTGTTGACGCCGATCATCGGCGAACGCAGCTTCAGCGCACGGTCGAGCTCGGCGCGATCATGGATTTCGATCAGCACGTCCATGCCGTAGGCGAGGGCGGCGTCCTCGAGGTCCTTGGCGGTGGCGTCGTCGAGCGCGGCCATGATGATCAGGATGCAGTCGGCGCCATGCGCGCGCGCCTCAATCACCTGATAGGTGTCGAACATGAAATCCTTGCGCAGCACCGGGAGCGACGTCGCCGCGCGCGCCGCCACCATGAAGTCGAGATGGCCTTGGAACGAGGGCGTGTCGGTCAGGACCGACAGACAGGCCGCACCGCCGGCCTCATAGGCCTTGGCGAGCAGCGGCGGATCGAAATCGGCGCGGATCAGCCCCTTCGACGGCGAGGCTTTCTTGACCTCGGCAATCAGCGCGTAATCGCCATTGGCGTGCTTGGCCTTGATCGCGCGCACGAAGCCGCGTGGGGCTCCTTGCGCCTTGGCCCTGGCCTCGACTTCCGAGAGCGGCTGCGCGCGCTTGGCGGCTGCGATCTCGTCGCGCTTGTAGGCTTCGATCTTAGTCAGGATGTCCGACATGTCAGGTTCAGCCGTTCGAGACCGCGATCAGATGCTTCAGCCGCGCGCTCGCGGCGCCGCTGTCGAGTGACTTCGCACCGATCGCAACGCCCTCCTTGAGGTCCTTGGCGCGGCCGGCCACGACCAGCGCAGCGGCAGCGTTGATCAGCGCGACGTCACGATAGGGGCTCGGCTTGCCGTCGAGCACGCTCTGCAAGGCGATCGCATTGGCGTCGGCGTCACCGCCCCTGAGCGCACCGGGATCGCAGCGCGGCAGGCCGGCGTCCTCCGGCGTCACCTCGAAATTCCGGATCTCGCCATTATGGAGCGCGGAGACGAAGGTCGGGCCGGTGAGGGTGATCTCGTCGAGGCCGTCGGAGCCATGCACCACCCAGGCGGATTCCGAGCCGAGGTTTTTCAGCACCTGCGCGAGCGGCTGCACCCATTGCCGCGAGAATACGCCGACCATCTGGCGCTTGACGCCGGCCGGGTTGGACAGGGGGCCGAGCAGATTGAAGATCGTGCGTGTCGCAAGCTCGACCCGGGTCGGGCCGACGTTCTTCATCGCCGGATGGTGGGCAGGGGCGAACATGAAGCCGATGCCGCATTCGCGCACACAGCGGCCGACCTGCTCGGGCCTGAGGTCGATCTTCACGCCGAGCGACGCCAGCACGTCGGCGGCGCCCGAGCGCGACGACAGCGCACGGTTGCCGTGCTTGGCCACCGGCAGACCGGTGCCCGAGACGATGAAGGACGCGCAGGTCGAGACGTTGACCGAGCCGGAGCCGTCACCACCGGTGCCGACGATGTCGACGGCGTCCGCGGGCGCGTCGACCGTGAGCATCTTGGAGCGCATCGCCGAGACCGCGCCGGTGATTTCGTCCACGGTCTCGCCGCGCACCCGCAGCGCCATCAGGAGGCCACCCATCTGCGAGGGCGTGGCCTCGCCGGACATCATGGCGTCGAAGGCGGAAGCCGCTTCGTCACGCGACAGGCTGGCGCCGGTCGCCACTTTTCCAATGATCGATTTCAGGTCGTCCATCGCGTGCTTTCAACTCACTGGTTCGCGCCGGTCACCTGCGCGAAGGCGGCCTGATTAATGGTGGTCCCGATGTCGGTTTCAAGCTTGTTGACGTAGGAGGCGACCTGCTCGTCGGTCAACGCGCGGTCGAGGCTGTCCTTCAGCTTCTTCACCGCGTCGGAGGCGGCATCGACCGCGGGTTCGACGATGTCGGTGACGCGGAAGACGATCACCTCGCTGCCGCCGCTCACGGCGGTCTGTCCGACCCCGTCCTTGGCGGTGCGGAAGGCGGCCGCAACGACGCTGGCGGGCACGCCGGCGGGCGAGTCGTCGCGCTTGAAGCCGGAGGCGGTCTCGACCTTGGCGTTGATCGCGGCGGCCTCGTCAGCGAGCTTGCCGCCCTGTTCGAGCTTCTGCACCATCTCGGTCGCCTTGGTCTTCAGCTTGGCGGCGATCTGGTCCTGGCGCCAGCGCGCCTCGACCTGGTCGCGCACCTCGTCGAGATTGCGGTCGCGCGAGGGCGTGATGGCGAGCACGTCGTACCAGACATAGCCGCCCTTAAACGAGATCGCGTCGTTGTCGACGCCGACATCGGTGTTGAAGGCCTGCGACACCACGTCGAGGCCCTGCGGGATGCTGGTGACTGGCTGGCCGTTCGGGGCACGGCCGGAGCGATCGACGGCGTCGATGGTCACGGCCGTGAGGCCGAGCTTCTGCGCCGCGTCGATCACGCTGGCGCCGCCGCCGCGCTCGTCTTCCATCTTGTCACGGAGATCGTTGACCTTGACGCGGGCGCGCTCGGTGGCGATCTCGCGCTTGATGTCGCCGGCAAGGCTGGCGTAGTTCGCCTCATTGCCCGGCTCGATCTTGTCGACCTTGACGATGGACGTGCCGAGACGACCCTGGATCGGCTGGCTGATCTCGCCTACGGGAAGCGCGAAGGCGGCATCGCCGACCGCGGGGTCGAGCGACGATTTGGTCACGAGCCCGAGGTCGACATCGGAGCTGCTCAGCCCGCGCTCCTTGCCGAGGTCCTCGAACGACATCCCACCGGTGAGGCGCTCGCGTGCGGCCTGCGCCTCGGCGGCGTTGGGGAATACGATCTGATGGATCTGGCGCTTCTCCGGCGTGCCGAGCCGGTCCTTGCGCTGGTCGAACACTTTCCTGGCGTCCTCGTCGGAGACCTCGCTCCATTTGCCGATCTCTTCCGGCGAGACCACGACGAAGGAAATCTTGCGAAATTCGGGCGCGCGGAACTGGACCTTGTGATCCTCGAAATAGGCGGCGAGGGCTTCGGGCGAGGGAGCGTCGATGGTGCCGGCCTGCGCGGCGTCGAGCCTGACGAATTCGATCGCGCGCTGCTCGTTCTGGAAGCGCGTCAGCACGTCGATCATGGCCTTCGGCGGTTCGAGGCCGGCGCCGATCGTGCCGGTAATCTGCCGGCGCAGCGACACCTTGCGCTGCTCGGAGACGTAGCGCTGCTCGGTATAGCCGAAATTGCGGATCACGGCCTGGAAGCGGTTCGGATCGAAGCTGCCGCCGACGCCCTTGAAGTTGGGGTCGTTCATGATGACCTGGCGGATCTGCTCGTCGGACTGGCCGAGCCCGAGCCGGCGGGCTTCTTCGTCGAGGGCGGCTTCCGCGATCGTCTGCTGAAGCACCTGGCGGTCGAGGCCGAAGGCACGCGCCTGGTCAGGCGTCAGCGGGCGGCCGAACTGGCGGCTGATCTGTTGCAGCCGGTCGGTATAGGTCTGCCGGAACTCGTTCAACGAAATCTCGGTGCTGCCGACCTTGGCCACCGTCGACTGCCCGAAGCCCTTGAAGATGTCGGCGATGCCCCAAACGCCGAAACTGATGATCAACACGCCCATCACCACGGCCATAATGGTTTTGCCGAGCCAGTTTGATGAGGCCTTGCGCATTCCTCGAAGCATTTGGTCCAACTTGTTTGGCAGGAGGGGAACGGGAGCGCGTCTTAATGCAGATTCCGCAAAAGCGCGTCACCAAATTGATTGATCATCATAAAGTGGCGGCTTTCCCCCCGCAACCTCGGGCCGCGCGGTCCCTCGAAGCTGCGGTTAAAAGCCCTAGCTCTCTGGAACTGCCGCGACAGCTCTGCTAGCGCATGCACAAACCTCATTTTGCTGGAAATTGACATGACCGACGCCATCCGACCGCTGATCGCCGGCAACTGGAAAATGAACGGCCTGAAGGGCTCGGCTGCCGAATTCGACGCCATGCTCAAGGGCGCGGCAGAGGTGGCCGCCAAGGCCGACCTGCTGGTCTGCCCACCGGCAACCCTGATCGCGGCCTTCGCCGACAAGGCGCGCGGCAGCAAGGTCGCGGTGGGGGCGCAGGATTGCCACCCCAAGGCCTCCGGCGCCCATACCGGCGATATCGCTGCCGAAATGCTGGCCGATGCCGGTGCGACCGTCATCATCGTCGGCCATTCCGAGCGTCGCGCCGACCACGGCGAGGGCGATGCCCTGATCCGGCAGAAGGCCGAGGCCGCCTGGCGCGCCGGCGTCACCGCGATCGTCTGCATCGGTGAGACGCAAGGCCAGCGCGATGCCGGCCAGACACTGGACATCCTGCGCGGCCAGCTCGACGGCTCGCTGCCGGACGGCTCGACCGCCGCCAACCTGGTAGTGGCCTATGAGCCGGTCTGGGCGATCGGCACCGGCCTGACCCCGACGGCCCAGGATGTCGAGCAGATTCATGGCTTTATCCGGGAACTCCTGACCTCCCGGTTCAGGGCGGACGGGGCCAGGATGCGGATCCTCTATGGCGGCTCGGTCAAGCCGTCGAACGCAGCCGAGCTGATGTCCGTGAAAAACGTCAACGGCGCGCTGGTCGGCGGCGCCAGCCTGAAGGCGGCCGATTTCCTTGCGATTGCGAAGGGCTGCCCCTAGCTAATCTCAAAGCGCGGCCGTGGCCGATCGGGGGGTGGCAATGCCTCTTCTGATCGTGTAACACCGCGCAACTTCAGGAAAACCCGCGAAGCGCGATCGGCCGCCGTCTCGGCGCTGTCGGCTTGTGACGGAAGGACACTATGCAGACTGTTGTCATCGTCATTCACCTCATGATCGTCGCCGTCATGATCGGCGCCGTCCTGCTTCAGAAGTCGGAAGGCGGCGGCCTCGGCATGGGCGGAGGCGCAGGCTTCATGTCGAGCCGCGGCACCGCGAACCTTTTGACGCGGACCACCGCGATCCTGGCTGGGGGCTTCTTCCTCACCAGCCTGTTCCTGTCCTGGCATGCCGGCTACAACCGGGCGCCTTCGTCGATCATCGGCGCGCCGGCGTCGCAGACCCAGCCGGCCGGAGGCGCCCCGATCGCGCCGCCGACCTCGGGCGGCATCCTGGATTCGCTGAAGAAGGCCGACGAACAGCAGCAGAACCAGGCGCCAGCCGGCCCGCAGGTGCCGCGCTCGCAATAAAGCAGGGGGGCCATGCAGGGCGGCTTCTACCGTCCTGCATCAAAAATCCCCATCAAGGCTCTGTCACCACTCTTAGTTTTGGCTCACCCACAGGCCCGCAAATTATTTGGGGCGGAATACGAATCGCTTTGGCGAATCGAATTCGAGGGATTAGAGGTTAAGTCCCATGGCGCGGTACATATTCATCACCGGCGGCGTGGTCTCTTCGCTCGGCAAAGGTCTGGCTTCAGCGGCACTCGGTGCCCTGTTGCAAGCCCGGGGCTACAAGGTCCGCCTCCGCAAGCTCGACCCCTATCTCAACCTCGATCCCGGAACGATGTCGCCGTATCAGCACGGCGAAGTGTTCGTGACCGATGACGGCGCGGAGACCGATCTCGATCTCGGTCACTACGAGCGCTTCACCGGCCGGCCTGCGACCAAGCAGGACAACATCACCACCGGGCGCATCTACCAGGACATCATCTCCAAGGAGCGGCGCGGCGATTATCTCGGCGCGACCATCCAGGTGGTTCCGCACGTCACCAACGCCATCAAGGAATTCGTCCTCTCCGGCAATGACGATTACGACTTCGTGCTGGTCGAGATCGGCGGCACCGTCGGCGACATCGAGGGCCTGCCTTTCTTCGAGGCGATCCGCCAACTCAAGAACGAGCTGCCGCGCGATCATGCCGTCTATATCCATCTGACGCTGCTGCCTTACATCCCGAGCGCGGGCGAGTTGAAGACCAAGCCGACGCAGCATTCGGTGAAGGAGCTGCGCTCGATCGGCATCCAGCCGGACATCCTGCTCTGCCGCACCGACCGCGAGATCCCGAAGGAAGAGCGCCGCAAGCTGGGGCTGTTCTGCAACGTGCGCGAAAGCGCCGTGATCGAGGCGCGCGACGTCGACAACATCTACGCCGTGCCCGAGGCCTATCACAACGCGGGCCTGGACGACGAAGTGCTCGCCGCCTTCGGCATCGGCTCGAGGATTCCGCCGGAGCTGCGAAGCTGGCAGCAGATCAACGAGCGCGTCCGCAATCCCGAAGGCAACGTCACCATCGCCATCGTCGGCAAATATACCGGCATGAAGGATGCATATAAGTCGCTGATCGAGGCGCTCTCGCATGGCGGCATCGCCAACAAGGTGAAGGTCAATCTCGACTGGATCGAGAGCGAGATCTTCGAGAAGGAAGATCCCGCGCCGTTCCTCGAACACGTCAACGGCATTCTGGTGCCGGGTGGCTTCGGCCAGCGCGGCGCCGAAGGCAAGATCCGCGCGGCGCAGTTCGCGCGTGAGCGCGACGTGCCGTATTTCGGCATCTGCTTCGGCATGCAGATGGCGGTGATCGAGGCCGCGCGAAACCTCGTCGGCATCGAGGACGCCAACTCCACCGAGTTCGGCCCGACCAAGGAGCCGCTGGTCGGCCTGATGACCGAATGGCTGCGCGGCAACGAGCTCGAGAAGCGCTCCAAGGCCGGCGATCTCGGCGGCACGATGCGTCTCGGCGCCTATCCCGCGGCGCTCAACCGCGGCAGCCGCGTCTCGCAGGTCTATGGCGGCGCGACCGAGATTTCCGAGCGCCACCGCCACCGCTACGAGGTCAACACCGCCTACAAGGACCGCCTCGAGCAGCACGGACTGAAATTTTCCGGCCTCTCGCCCGACGGCGTGCTGCCGGAGATCGTCGAGTACGAGGATCATCCCTGGTTCATCGGCGTCCAGTTCCACCCCGAGCTGAAGTCGCGGCCTTTTGAGCCTCATCCTCTCTTCGCCTCGTTCATTCAGGCGGCGATGGTGCAGTCGCGGCTGGTGTGATGCCTCAGGGCGCGGCGGTGTAGTCGCGCACGAGGTGCATCGGCGCTGGCGCGACCGGCATTGAGGCATCAGGCGCAATCGTTCCCGTGACGATCTTCATCTGCGGCCGTCGCGTCAGCTTGTAGACGGCGGCCGGCGGCACGTTCAGCAAGGCGCGATCCACCAGCTTTGCCCGCAAGCCGAGCCGGTCGAGTACCGGCCGCGGCACGGGGCAGCTCATCCCGTAGGTGAACTGATAGAACGCGCCTCCCGGGCGGACGTAACGGAACGCACCGCCGATGATGGAGACGACCTTGCGCGTCGACATATTGAGCAGCGGCAGGCCGCTGACCACGGCGCCGACCGGCGCGCCGTCATAGAGCCGCTCCGTCGTGAGCCGTCCCGCATCCATCCACAACACGCGCGCGCCGGGAAAACGGATTTGCAGGAGCTTGGTGAAGTCCGAACCGTATTCGATCAGCGTGAGGTCCTGCTGGCGCACGCCGCGTTTCAGGAGCTTGTAGGTGAAAGCGCCGGTGCCGGGGCCGAGCTCGAGGATCGGGCCGGTCGTTGCCGTGATCTCGCGGGTGATGAGATCGGCTAGGGCAGCGCCCGAGGGCGCGATCGCGCCGACCCGCCGCGGGGCCGACATCCAGGACAAGAAGAATGAGAGGAAATCGTTGGGCATGCGCACTCCGGCATTTCGATTGCGCCTCGCAAATCAGAGGTGAGGCGGTCGAAGAGTCGCCTGAGCGCATTGCGACAGCATTGCGCTTGAGACGCAGAGACGAATTGAATCAGCCCTGTTGCAGGGGCGGCAGCGTGATCCTGAAGCATGCACCGCCGTTCGGTCCGTCCAGGACCGAAACGTGACCGCCATGGAGGAGCATGATCTCGTGCACCATGTTGAGGCCGAGACCGGCGCCGCGATCGAGCGGCGTGAGCCGGTAGAACGGCTCGAAGATCAGCTCGCGCTGATCGACCGGAATGCCCGCGCCCTCGTCGGTGACTTCGATGCTGGCGGGGCGGCTGACGCGAATGACGATCGTGCCACGGCGAGGGCCGTGCTGGATGGCATTCTGCACGAGGTTGGTCAGCGCGCGTTCGAGCGCGGCCGCGTCGCCGAGTACGTCGATCCGCGCGGCAGGCGCGTCGAAGGACAGCTCATAGCCAGCCGCAATCGCCAGTGGTGCGAGGTCGGCGGCAACGCCTTGCGCGACGGAGACCAGGTCGACCGGCACGAATGGATGCCCGCAACGGTCGAGCCGCTGGATATCCAGCAATTGTTCGGCAAGCGTCGCGAGCCGCGCCGCATCCTCGATCAGGCGTGTCTTGTCCGGTCCCGACGGCAGCGATTCCAGCCGCGTGTTCAGGATCGCGATCGGCGTACGCAGCTCGTGCGCGGCGTCGGCAACGAAGCGCTTGTGGCGGGCGTAACCCTGATCGAGCCGCGCCAGAGCGTCATTGACCGCGGCCACGAGCGGCACGACCTCAAGCGGAATCTGCTCCACTGACAGCCGCGCGCCGCGCTGATGGATATCGATCCGCCGGGCCTGGTCTGCGGTCGCGTCCAATCCTCTGAAAGCGCGCTGCACGACCATCGGAGTCGCGATGAACGTCGCGGTCCCCATCAACAGCAGGCCGGGGAGCGCGATGCCCAGCAACACGAGCGACGTCGTGAACACCGCCTTGGCGCCGCTGAGCTTCCCCTGCGTCGCCGTGATGACCTGCACGTTGCCGGCGGCCGTGTCGATGCGTTTCAACCGCGCCGCCGGCTTGCGTGGGTCGTCCTCGAAGAGCTGCCAGCCGAGCCGCGCCTGGCTGATCTGGTCGAGGGCGCCTCCGATCCCGGCGAATTCAGCCGGCACGGGGCCTTCACTGAGCGAATGCCCCTGCCTGTCGCGAACCAGCAACCAGAGGTCGGGGGCCTCCTCGCGCAACGCTTTCAGCTCAGTCGTCGGCCGCAGCGTCAGGCCGCCGGCTGCGTCGCGCGCGAGCGCGCTCTGCACGACGTCGATCACGCGGTCTTCGTCCCGTTGGACCAGCACGAAGCCTGTAGCGCACAGCGCGCCGATGATGACGACGACCAAAGCGACGAACAGCGCGGCCTGGAGCGAAAGCAGGCGCCAGCTCAGCCGAGAGCGCAGGCAATATGGGTCGGCGTGCCTGCTCACGGCAGTTTCTTCAGGAGATAGCCGACGCCGCGGATGCCGTGGATCTCCACGTGCGCGTCGGCTTCGGCAAGCTTGCGGCGCAGCCGCGAGACATGCGTATCGAGTGCGTTCGACTGGATCTCGTCGTCGAAACTGTAGACCGCTTCCTCCAGCGCCGATCGCAGCACGGTCCGGCCCATACGGCGGACCAGGGCTTCGAGCACAAGGAGCTCCCGCCGCGGCAGTTCGAGCGGAGCCCCGTCGACGCTCGCCTCGCGATGGCCGAAGTCGAAGGCAAGGCGGCCGGCGCGAATGATGTCGGGCTGAAGCCCGGCGGGCCGGCGCAACACCGCGCGCAGGCGCGCCAGCAATTCCTCCACCGCGAATGGTTTTGCCAGATAGTCATCCGCCCCGCTGTCGAGCCCGGCGACGCGATCGGCGAGCTCGCCGCGTGCCGTCAACACGATGATCGGCACACCGTCGGCGCGCGCTCTCAGTTTCGGAATCAGGGCAAGACCGTCGCCGTCGGGCAGCTGGCGATCGAGCAGCACGGCGGCGTGCACGTCGGCGGAAATGGCCTCTTCGGCCTCGGCAAGCGTTGGCACGTGATCGACGATCATGTCGTACCGCTTGAGCGCCGAGGCCAGCGCTCCGGCCATCTCCGCTTCATCCTCGACGAGCAAAATCCGCATGATCCGCACCTGAGCCTCAACCGAAGCGTTGTAGCGGCAGTATCATTGCGGCAGCATTACGGGAACCGGGTGCGATCGGGGCCGGCAAGCCATGCGCCAGACGCCGCGGGCGGTATCGGGCGGGGCCGAAGACACCGTCACGGCCAGCCGTTATAACCCCCGACGTCATCAGGGAGGAACCAGAATGATCTATGAAATGCGCATCTACCGTTGCGTGCCCGGCCGCCTGCCGGCGCTCTTGAAGCGGTTCGAGACGGTCACGCTGAAGCTCTGGGAGAAGCACGGCATCAAGCAGGCCGGGTTCTTCACCACGCTGATCGGCGAATCCAACCAGGAGCTGACCTATTTCCTGGCGTGGGATTCGCTCGCCGACCGCGAAGCGAAGTGGGGCAAGTTCATGACCGACCCGGACTGGATGAAGGCGCGTGCCGAGAGCGAAGCGGACGGCCAGATCGTCGGCAACATCGTCAGCCAGCTCCTGACGCCGACCGCGTTCTCGGCGGTGAAGTAAGGGGCCGCCGGCGCAAGGGCCTCGCACGGAACCCCGGCGCAACCCTGATATTCGGGTGGCCCGGGGCGAATGGGGTTGATCCGACCCTGATGGCGGCTATGGTCGCGCCGAAACGAGGGACATTGGCCTTGAGCTCTTCGAATTCAGCAGCGCCGGTCGTCACCATTGGCACGGTCAAGTTTGGCAATGATCTGCCGATCTCGATCATTGCCGGGCCGTGCCAGCTCGAAAGCCGCCAGCATGCGCTGGAGGTGGCCTCCGCGCTGAAGGAGATCGCCGCGCGGCTGAAGATCGGCCTCGTCTACAAGACCTCGTTCGACAAGGCCAACCGCACCAGCGCGTCGGCAGCGCGCGGTCTCGGGCTCGCACAGTCGCTGCCGATCTTCGCCGAGATCCGCGCCTCCCTCGGCTTGCCGGTCCTGACCGACGTGCATGACGCCGCGCAGTGCGCCAAGGTGGCGCAAGCCGTGGACATCCTCCAGATCCCGGCCTTCCTGTGCCGGCAGACCGATCTGCTGCTGGCGGCCGCCGCGACGGGCAAGGTCGTCAACGTCAAGAAGGGGCAATTCCTCGCGCCCTGGGACATGGCCAATGTCGTGACCAAGATCACGACCGCGAACAATCCCAACGTGCTCGTCACCGAGCGCGGCGCCTCGTTCGGCTACAACACGCTGGTCTCCGACATGCGCGCGCTGCCGATCCTGGCGCGCACCACCGGCGCGCCCGTGATCTTCGACGCCACGCATTCGGTGCAGCAGCCGGGCGGGAAAGGGACGTCCTCGGGCGGCGAGCGTGAGTTCGTGCCGGTGCTGGCGCGGGCAGCCGTCGCGGTCGGCGTTGCCGGCGTCTTCATCGAGACCCATCCCGACCCTGATCGCGCGCCCTCGGACGGGCCCAACATGGTGCCGCTGCGCGAGTTCGAAGGGCTGATCCGCACGCTGATGGCATTCGACGCGGTGACAAAAAGCACAACGCGCTGATGTCCCAGCCTGCGATCGGGCCGTCGTCCGACCAGAAGTTTCCGCCCGCGATCAATATCATCGCGCTCGCGAGCTTCTCGGCGGCGTTGTCCACGCGCGCGCTCGATCCCGTCCTGCCGCATGTCGCGGAGGATTTTTCGATCAGTATCACGACGGCCGCCAGCATCGCGGCCGGCTACGCCTTGATTTACGCGCTGGTTCAGCCGGTGATCGGAGCGGCTGCCGATCTGTTCGGCAAGGCGCGGTTGATGACGCTGTGCCTGGCGCTGCTTGGCGTCTCCTGCATTCTTGGCGCGGTCGCGACCACCTTCTCGGGCCTGTTCGCGAGCCGCATCCTCGCCGGGATCGCCTCCGGTGGCGTGTTTCCGGTCGCTCTCGGCCTGACGGCCGACCTCGTTGCACCCGCCAAGCGGCAGGTCGCGATCGGCCGCACGCTTGCGGGTTCGATGACCGGCAATCTGCTCGGTGCGACCGCCTCCGGCATCATCGGCGAACTCATCGGCTGGCGCGGTGTGCTCATGATGCTCGGCGCGCTCGGCCTGATCGCGGCCGTTGCGGTGGCGGCGGGCTTTCGCGGTGCCGCGCTGACGGCGCCGCCGAAGACGGATCTGAAGGCCTTGCGGCAGGGCTACCGGACCATCTTCGCCAACCCCAACACGCGCTACTGCTACTCGGCGGTCTTCGTCGAGGGCTGCTGCGTATTCGGCCTGTTTCCGTTCATCGCCGCGCTGCTGTTCGATCTCGGCGAGAAGTCACCGTCGATCGCGGGCATCGTGATCGCGGGCTTTGCGATCGGCGGACTGTTCTACACCTTCACGGTCTCACGCTTCCTGCCGTGGCTCGGCGTCAAGGGCATGATGATTGCGGGCGCGGGCCTCGTCGGACTGCAGCTCGGCGTGCTCGCCTTCGGTCCCGGATGGAAGCTGCAATTCGCCAGCATGCTGGCGATGGGCTGGGGGTTCTACATGATCCACGGCTGCCTGCAGGTGTTCGCCAGCGAGCTGTCGATCGGGGCGCGGGCAACGGCGATGTCGCTGCATTCGTTCTTCTTCTTCATGGGGCAGACCGTTGGCCCGATCGCCTATGGCCTTGGCCTCCAGCACGGTGGCAAGGTCTCGACCCTGCTCACGAGCGCCGCGATCATGATGGTGCTTGGTCTCGTCTGCGCCCGGCTGCTCAAGCAGCGGGCACCCTCGGACGCACGGGTCTGAGGGGAGTATCGAACTACCGGTTTCCGTATTTTGCCGGAAGAGATTGGTAGCTAAAGCCGTTCAATCTTAAATCAAATCTCATCGTTCGCTCCGTAGATTGCCCGCGAACCGCGTGTTGGCGGCAATATGGATCAGTCGATGCAAAAGCAGCGTTCGGTCGCCCGCATCCTCGGGGCGGTGGTTGGGTCTCTCGGTCTCGTCCTCGTCGTCATCTGTGCCTATGCGCTGAAGCTCGCGGTCACCCGCTACTCGGACAGCAACCGCATAGTCTCGCTCGCGGTCGCCAGCCGCGACCTGACCAATACGCTCGTGATTTTCCGCCTGGAGCGCGGTGACACGCTGAGCTATCTGGCGTCGGCCGCCCCCGCGCCCGACACCGTCATGAACAGCCTCGCCGAGCAGCGAGCCACCGTGCAGAAGAATTACGCGCAGGCCTTGCAGAGCCTCGCTTCCGCTGAAGCGCCCGGTCTTGCCGAAAAGCTCGACAAGCTCCGCGGCATCTGGGCGCAGCTCGAGGAGCTGCGGCCGCGCGCGGTCACTGCCCTGAAGCAGGAGAAGGCGGCACGTGACGCGAACCTGCAACCGAGCTGGGCCAAGATCAGCGACGCCTATATGGACGCGATCGGCGACGTCACCGCCCATGTCGACAACGCGATGACGCTGATCGACCCCGTGGTCGATCGCCTCCTGATCGCCAAGCAGGCCTCCTGGCAGGCCCGCGCCAACGCAGGTCAGACCATTCTGATCCAGTTCTCCTCGATCCTCGCCAACAAGACCTGGACCGCCGCCGATGGCGTAACCTTCGCCGATCTGCGCGGCCGCATCCAGCAGTCCTGGGTGGTCGTGCGCGATCTCAGCCCGAATGTGGCCTCGCCCGAGCTGTTGCAGGCGATCCGTAACGCCGAGCCGGAAATTTCCGGCGCGCTCAGCGACGAACGCAATGCCATTGCGACCAAGTTGCTCGCCGGCGAGCCCGCCGGCGTCGCAGGCATCGACTACCGCGATCGTCAGCTTGTCGGCGCCAACAATGTCGTCATCGTCACGCAAACCGCGCTCGCCAACATGATCTCGCGGGCCGAAGACGGCGCCTCGCGCGCCCGCTTCAGCCTGATCCTGTTCGGCCTGCTGGTGCCGGCCTCGCTGGCGCTGACCATCGGCGGGCTGATGCTGATGCGCAACCGCGTCACCCGGCCGCTGACCGCGATCACCGGTGTCATGACCCGTTTCGCGGCGCATGATTTCGCCGGCGAGGTACCGGGCCTCGGCCGCAACGACGAGATCGGCCGCATGGCCGCGGCGCTCCAGGTGTTCAAGGAGGCCATGATCAACGCCGAGCGCCTGTCCGGCGACCAGGCCGCCGAGCGCGCCGACAAGGAGAAGCGTGCATCCGAATTGTCCGGCCTCGTGCGGCAATTCGAGAGCCGCATCGGCCAGATGGTACAGACGCTGTCGAGCGCCTCGGGCGAGCTGGAGACGACTGCGCGCTCGATGTCGGGCACGGCGGCCGAGGCCCAGACCCAGGCCGGCTCGGCCTCGACGCTCGCCGACCAGGTCGGCGGCGGCGTGCAGACCGTGGCGGCTGCGGCGGAGGAGCTCAACGCCTCGATCCGCGAGATCAACCGTCAGGTCGAGCAGGCGACGCGCGCCACCGAGCAGGCGGTCGTCACCGTCAAGGAAACCGACAGCACCATGCGCGCGCTTGCCGACGGCGCCGATCGCATCGGCGAGGTCATCGGCCTCATCACCTCGATCGCCGGCCAGACCAACCTGCTGGCGCTGAACGCGACGATCGAGGCAGCCCGAGCCGGCGAGTCCGGTAGAGGTTTTGCGGTGGTGGCGAGCGAGGTGAAGAACCTGGCCTCCCAGACGGCGAAGGCGACCGAAGAGATCAGCGCCCAGATCACGGAGATCCAGGGGGCGACGCAGAAGGCGGTCTCGGCGATCGACGGCATCGTCAAGACCATCGAGGAGGTCTCGAGCATCAACCGCGTCATCGCCGCCGCTATCGAGGAGCAGAACAAGGCCACCGCCGAGATCGCAAACACCGTGCAGCACACGGCGGAAGCGACCTCGACCGTCACCCGCAACATCGCAACCGTATCGTCAGCGGCGAACGAGACCGGCCGCGCCGCGTCCGGCGTACTGAAGGCCGCCGCCAACCTGTCGAGCCAGTCGACCTCGCTGACGTCGGAGGTCGACGGCTTCATCAGCAAGGTGAGGGCGGTGGCGTAAGGGCTGGCGCGCGCTCTATCGAATCGTCCCCCAGAGCGGCGCTTCGCGCCGCGCTGGGGTAGCACAATCAACGAGGGCGATGCGCGCGGGCGGCGATTGCTTGCGCGCGCTCGAGCAGTGCTTCGGCTCGCTGCACGATCGGAATATCAATCATCTTGCCGTCGATGGCGAAGGATGCACGTCCCTCGGCAGCCGCTTGCTTGTTGAGCGCAACGACGCGCTCGGCGTCCGCCACCTCCTTGGCGGAGGGGCTGAAACCCTCGTTGAGGATCGGCACCAGCGACGGATGGATGCAGGCAGAGCCCACGAAGCCAAAGTCCGCAGAGCGCCTGACTATCCTTGTGTATCCTTCCAGATCGGAGAAATCGGCGACTGAGCCGATGGTGCCGAGCGGCATGATGCCGGCGGCGCGGGCTGCCTGCACGACCTGTTGCTTCGGCATCAACAGGGTTTCCTCCGTCGGCTTGGCGCCGATCGCGGTGGCATAATCTTCTGCACCCAGTGAAATGCCGGCCAGCCGCGGGATCGATCGCGCGATCTCGTGAGCCCTAGAGAGAGGACCGGGCGCTTCGATCAGGCCGACAAACCAGATCTTGCCGATGGGCAATCCGCGCTCGATCTCCAGTCTGGTCACCATCTCGTCGAGCAGGCGCAGATGCTCGGCGCCTTCGACCTTGGTGATCTTGATCGCGTCCACGCCGGCGATGACAGCCGCTTCCAGATCGGGTACCGCCAATTCGAGCGGCTGGTTGATCCGCACCATGACATCCGAACTTCCGGTGTCGCGAAAGCGCTTCACGATGCCCGGGATCAGCTTTCGAGCGTTGGCCTTTTCAGCCAGCGGCACGCTGTCCTCGAGATCGATGATCAGCGCGTCCGCGCCGCGCTCGACGGCCTTGACCACGAACCGTTCGACGTTCGCGGGTACGAACAGCGCAGAGCGCCAGACCGGGAATTTTCGTTCAACTGTCATGTGCTGGTTTCCTTCACAACGCCCGAGGCGAGGGCGGCATCGATGTCGTCAGGGCTGAGGCCGGCTTCGGCCAGGATGGTGCGGCTGTGCTGACCGAGGCGTGGCGCAGGCGTCCGGATGCTTCCGGGCGTCTCGGACAGGCGTACCGGGACGGCGTGCATCGGGAACGTTCCCATGTCCTCGTCGGGATAGTCGGCCAGCAGTCCCCGGGCCTGCACGTGGCGATCGTTCATCAAGCGGACGGTGTCGTTGACCGGACCGATCGTGACCTCGGCCGCCTCGAAGAAGGCGACGTTGTCGTCGACCGTTCGTGTCGCGATGAAATCGCCGATGATCTTGTCGAGTTCGGCGACATGGACGAGCCTCTGCTCGTTGGTCTTGAACTTTGGATCCTCGCAGAGTTCCGGGCGGCCGATCGAACGCAGCACCCGCATCGCCATGCCTTGCGTGGATGCCGACAGGCAAACCCAGCCGCCATCGAGCGTGCGGTAGACATTGCGCGGTACCGAGCCGCTCGAGCGGCTCCCGCTGCGCGGTTTGACCACGCCGGTCAAACGGTAATTTGCCGCCTGAGGCCCGAGCGAGTTGACGATCGGGTCGAGCAGCGGCAGGTCGATCACCTGTCCCTTTCCGCCGTTGATCTCGACTTCCCGCAGCGCCGCCATGGCTGCGAACGCTCCGGTGAGACCGGACAGGGCATCGGCCAGATACATAGGCGGCAATACCGGCTCACGATCGGGGAAGCCGTTCATCTCGGCGAAGCCGGAGAAGCCCTCCACCAGCGTCCCAAAGCCGGGCCGGCGATGATAGGGGCCGGTCTGCCCCCATCCCGATATGCGAACGATCACAAGCTTGGGCTCCAGCCGCAGCAATTCCTCCGGCGAGAGCCCCATCTGCTCGAGCGTGCCGGGACGGAAACTCTCGACCAGCATCGCGGCGCCGGGAATCATCTTGCGGATCAGCGGCACCGCTTCGTCGTGACGGAATTCCAGGCAGATGCTGCGCTTGTTGCGCGAATGGATCTTCCAGTTGGTTTCGACACCCTTGGTGCGCCAGCCGCGCAGCGTATCGCCTTCGCGCGGCTCGACCTTGATGACGTCGGCGCCGAAGTCGGCGAGATGCTGGGTGAGCAGATTGCCTGCGACCAGCCTCGAGAGGTCGATAACGCGGAGCCCTGTCAGCGGGCCGCGGACACCGGGGGTGTAGTCGGCCTGATGCAGTCCGCTTTCGGGAGAGGTGGCGTCAGTGGGATTTGCCATGGTTCCGTTCTGTAAACAGGATGCCGCCGGTGACAGGCAGCCACAGGCGCAACTGGCGGTCAGTCGTTGCCTCCTGGGTTTCGATGCGGATCTGATTTCCGCCGACGCTCAATCCGATTTGCCATCGGCCGCCAACATAGGAATGGCTGACCACGTCGGCTTCAACGATCGAACCTCCGATCGCCTGATCGTTGGCCGCCACCAGGCGCATCTGCTCGGGGCGATAGGCAAACGTGACCTTGTCGCCGAGGGATGGACGTTTGTCGGACTTGATCAGAACGCGCTGACCATCGGCGAGACTGACCAGTGTCTGTCCATCGCCGTCGGGCGCTCCGACCACGTCGCCGTTCAGGAAATTGGTCGTTCCGATGAAGTCGGCGACGAAACTGTCTGCCGGCCGCGTGTAGATCTCTTGGGGCGAGCCGATCTGGCTGATGCGGCCGCCATTCATGACCACGATGCGGTCGGACAGAGCCAGCGCTTCGACCTGGTCGTGCGTCACGTAGATCGTCGTCAGGCCGAGGCGCGTGCGCAGTTCGGCAAGCCAGGTCCGGGCGCGATCGCGCAGCTTTGCATCGAGATTCGACAGGGGCTCGTCGAGCAGGAGGATTTCGGGCTGGTAGACCAACGTTCGCGCGAGCGCGACACGCTGCTGCTGGCCGCCCGAGAGCTGATGCGGATAGCGGTCCTGAAAGCGCTCCATCTCGACGAGAGCGAGACTCTCCTCGACGCGGCGCTTGCAGTCGGCGGTCGATACCTTGCGCAGCTTGAGCGGAAACACGACGTTGTCATAGACCGTCATGTGCGGCCACAAAGCGTAGCTCTGGAACACGAGCCCGCAATGGCGCGCTTCCGGCGGCAGGAAGATTCCCTTTTCGCCGTCGAAATAGGTCTTGTTGCCGACGCGGATGCGTCCGCTCGTCGGTTGATCCAGTCCGGCAATGGCGCCGAGCGTTGTTGACTTGCCGCACCCTGACGGCCCCAGCAGCGTGACGAACTCGCCATCGGCAACGTGGATGTTGACGTCGTCGATCGCTTTGACCGGTCCGTACCGCTTGTGCAGGTTCTCGATCAGCAACTCAGCCATAGAGCTTCACTCCGAGAAAAGCGCGCGCCGCCGTGACACAGACGCCGATCACCAGGATCTGGATGGTCGCCAGCGCGGACACCAGACCGACTTCGCCCTGCGTCCATGCCTGGAGCAGCGTGGTCCCGATCACTTCGCTGCCGGGTGCGAACAAGAAGATCGCTGTCGTGTATTCCTTGAAGAACGTGATGAAGAGGATGATGAAGCAGGCAACGAGTGCTGGCCGCAATAAAGGCAAAACGATGCGCCGGCTCGTCGTCCACCAGTCCGCGCCCTGCGTACGGGCGGCGCGATCGAAATCCGGGCTCATCTGCAACAACATCGGAGCAACCGCACCGAGCCCCACAGGAATGAAGTGCATCGTGAATGCGGCAACCAGAATCCAGATCGTATTCCGCAAGCCTCCCAGGCCGGGCACGAGCGCAAATGCATAGAAGAAGCCGATGCCGGCGACGACGCCTGGCACGGCGCGGGGAAACAGCGCGATATAGTGCAGCGCGCCACGCCAGCGGAAGTCGGACCGCAGCACGATGATGGCGATCAGGGCGACCATCGCAGTGGCGACGACGCCACCGACCGAACTGACGATCAGCGAGTTCCAGATCGAACGCGGGTAGACCGGGTATTCGAGCATGTTGGCGAAGTTGCCGAGCGTCAGCACCTCGCTGATCGGCACCATCGGCGACAGCAGGCTCGTGAAGGCGCGCAGCAGCAGCGCGCCGATCGGCAGCACGACAGTTGCGGTGATGTAGATCGCCGAGACGATGCAAAGCGGCCAGCGCAGGTTGTTCAGGCGGAAAGGGCGCGGTCGCGTGGCCTTGCCGCCGAGCGTGACGAAGCGCCTTGTATTGCCGAGCAGGCGTCCTTGTAGCCACACCAACACGCAGACGACGGCAAGCATCAGCACGGCAGCCGTTGCCACCAGCCCGTGATCGGGGCGGGCCGACGCCACGCCGTTGTTGTAGAGGAACGTGGTCAGCACAGTGATGCCGGCGGGATCTCCGAACACCAGCGGAATCGCGAGGAGCTCCAGTCCCACAGTGAAGTTCAGCACGGCACTATAGGCGATCGCCGGCATGAGGAGCGGCAGCGTGATCCGCCACAAGGTCCTCAAGGTGCCGGCGCCGGTCACGCGCGCGGCTTCCTCCAAAGTCGGATCGGTGATCGAGGCCGACGACATGCAGTAGATGTAGGCGACCGGTGCTTGCGAGACGCCCGCGATCATCGCCATGCCCGGCAGGGAGTAGAGATTCCAGGGCGCGCCGTCGAAGATCGACTGAACCAGTAGCGTGAGGTAGCCGGCCGGTCCGTAGATCGTGTACCAGCCGAACGACAGTACCAGCGCCGAGAGATAGATCGGCCACAGGAAGAGCTCGCCAAACAACCGCGCAAACGGCATGTCGGTGCGGCCGAACAGCACCGCCGCCAGTGTGCCCAGCGTCTGCGAAATCACGGTGGTGAGGGTGGCGAACACGAACGTGTTCCAGATGACGAGCGCGAAGCCGTCGGTGCGAAGCAGGCGCCCGAAATTGCCCAGCGTCAGTTGCTGGCCGGAATCGTAGAGCGCACGATCCAGGAAGGATTGATAGAGAACGGGCAGGAGAGGCGCTGCGATCAGGACAACTGTCAGCAGCGCCATTCCGTACTGGATGACGGTATCGCGGCCGGGCAGCGGCTTCGGCAAGGCGTCCGCGGCCGACGACCCCAGCGCGCTGCTTGCGTCAAGCGACATTGAAGGTCTTTTTCCAGCGCGCGAGGAAGCTGTCGTAGTCCCGCACCGCGTCCCGATCGTAGCCGATGTAGCAGATGTTCTGCTCGCCGACGGCTTCCACGATCGACGAGTAGGTGTGGCGGATTCCGTCGCCCGGCTTCACACCGGGGCGTGCCGGCGTCAGGCCGCCCCGTCCGAATGCGCGCTGACCGTCCTCCGAGACGACGTAGTCGAGCATCAGTTTTGCTGCGTTGACGTTCTTCGATCCCTTCGGAATCGCGATGCCACGCAGCACGACCGGCTGACCGTCTCCGATGAAGCTCCAGCCGAGGATCTTTGCCCGCGCCGGATCGTTCAGGCGCGGCCAGAAGGTGATGGCCGAAACGAAGAAGCCCATGGTGTATTCGCCGGAGGTGACCTTCTCGGTCATTGGGCCCCCGGAACGCTCGAATCGGGGCGAAAGCTTTGCAAGTTGGGCGAACCAGTCCCAGGCCTTTTCGCCGTGCTTCTTCACGAACGCGTAGCTGATGCCGTAGCCGAAAGTCGTTTGATGCACGCCGTAGCTGGTGATGCGGTTGCGCCAGGTCTTCTCGTTTGCGACCGCAAGCTCGACGAACTCGGCAAGTGTCTTGGGACGCTTGCCGTCGGCCACCAGCGTGTTGTTCCAGATCAGCGCCATGGGGTCGGACGAGACGGTGTAGACGCCGGGAAACGGCTTTGACCAATCCGGCCAGGCCTTCGCTTCAGGCGATACGTAGTCGAGGACTTCACCGCGCTCCTGGAAATCGATCCATCCGCCCGGATCGGCCGTCGCGATGAGGTCGCAGGTGCGGCTGTTGGTGCTCCGCTCGGCCAGATATCGCTCGAAGCTCTCGCGGGAGGCGGGGAGATCCAGGGTCTCGACCTTGATCTTCGGGTAGAGCTTGTTGAAGCCCTCGATCACGGGACGCCAGTTTTCCGGCGACATAATCGAGTAAATGAGGAGGCTGCCCTCGTTATGGGCGTCGTCGATGATCTTCTGATAATTCTCGGGATACCCGTTCGGCGCCGCCTGGGCCGTGCCCCGGAGCCCCATCGTGGCGCCGAAAACCGACATCACCATTAAGCTTCTACGATCGATGCCCGACATCTACTGTTCCTCCGGCCGCCGCGATTTGTTATGCACATTTATTGGCGCCAATTTGTGCGCAATAGTATTGGCAAGTCAAGCGCTCCAAAAAGGGAAGCAGCCATGAAAGTACGGAAGGAGCAGAAGAGGCTGTTGGCGGCGGAAATCGGTGCCGCCATCCTGCAAGGCGACTACCGGCCAGGCGAATGGTTGCGCCAGATCGACCTGGAAGAAGCCTTCGCTGCCAAACGGTTTGACGTCCGGAGTGCGCTGACCCAGCTTGCCGCAAGCGGGATGGTGACGCATGTCGAAAATCGCGGATACCGGGTCGCGCAACCCGACTTGAACGTCGTTCGCGAGATATTGGCGATACGCACGCTGCTCGAAGTTGAAGCGGCAAGGCAGGCGCTACCGAATATCGGCCCCGACGAACTCAAGAAGATCAAGCAGGCTCAGCAAATCTTCGAAGATGCTGTGGCGCGCGGCAGCAAGGCGGATCAGGCAAATACCAACGCAGCCTTTCACGACGAGATCTATCGCCATGCAACGAACCAATCGCTCGCCAGCCTCATCGTGGAAATCAGAAATCGCGCCAGACCAGGGCCGATTGCTTTGTGGCCTTCGAACGCCGAGCTGCAGAGAAGTGCTGCACACCATGTCGAGATCGTCGATGCGATCGAGTCTCGCGATCTCGCCGCGCTCGTTGCAGCAGTGCGACGACACATCGTCGAATCCGGCGCCAACTATCCGGCGCGCGATCTCGGCCCGGTCAAGAAGGCCTCGGCAGCCTCCGATTGACTAAGAGTGGCGAAGCCAATCTGTTGAGGAGGGCGTATCAGGAGCAGCGCGTGGAGTAGGCCTGCCTCAATTCGCGCCCCCCGCCGGGATCGGCTCCATCCCGCTTGCGATGATCGCTTCGCGCGCGGCGGGGGAGGCGAGGAATTTTATGAGGGCACGGCCGGCTTCGGGCTCCTTCGAGCCGGCCGCGATTCCGGCCGAGAAGATCGTGATCTTCTGCAATTCGTTCGGCAGCGGTCCCACGATATCGATGCCCTTCACGGGCTTCAGCTCGCTGATCTGCTGGAAGCCGAGCTCGGCCTCGCCGTGCGCGACGATCTCGCCGACGGGTGTTGCGGGAATCTTGCGCGCCTTGTCCTTCATGATGTCGGCGATGCCGAGCTTGTCGAACATCTCGGTCGAGACATAGACGCCGCTGGCGCTGTCGGAATAGGCGATCGTCTTCGCCGCCAGCAGCGCGCGCTTGACCGCCTCCACCGAGCCGATGTCCGGCTTCGGCGCACCCGATTTCACGGCAACGCCGATCGGCGATCTGGTGAGGTCGACCTGGCTGCCGGCCACGACCTTGCCCTTGCCGGCGAGGTCGGTGAGGGCATAGCCCACCATGATCAGGACATCCGCGGGTTCGCCGCGCTCCAGCCGGACCGGGATCGCATTGGTGGTCGTCCCCATCGACGGCCCATATTCCGTCAGCACTTTGTTGCCGGTGGCCTTCTCGAATTCCGGCACGAGCGCCTTGTAGGCAGCCGTCAATCCGCCCGAGATCATCACATGGACCTCGGCAGCTTCGGCCGCGCCGGTCAGCCACAGGACGGTTAGAACGCCGAAGGCAATGTTGCGGAATGTTGCTGATATCGATGTCATCGTCATTCGTCTCCAACTAACCCCGTCCGCGATACGGCGCGACGCCTTGCTCCGGCACCCACAATCCCTTCGGCACGCGGCCGGTCTGCCAGAACACGTCGATCGGGATGCCGCCGCGCGGATACCAGTAGCCGCCGATGCGCAAGAACTTCGGCTTGATCTCGCTCGCGATGCGCTTGCCGATCATGACGGTGCAATCCTCGTGGAATGCGCCGTGATTGCGGAAGCTCGCGATGTAGAGCTTGAGCGACTTCGACTCCAGCAGCCACGGGCCGGGCGCGTAGTCGATCATCAGATGCGCGAAATCCGGTTGTCCCGTGACCGGGCAGAGCGAGGTGAATTCCGGCACGGTGAAGCGCACCAGATAGTCCGTGCCCTTTTGCGGATTGGGCACGCGGTCGAGCTGGGCTTCTTCCGGTGTGTGCGGCCACTCGACCGCGCGGCCGAGCTGGAGGGATTTCTTCGCCATCGTCGTCACATCCTGTTCGAGCATGATCCGGAAAAGTGGGCACCGGTTTTCCCAAAGATCATGCTCAACTAAAAAACCGGAGCGCGATAAGATCGCGCTCCAGAGGGTGTCGGGATGGACGCAAATGTCGCCGTCGTCAACCGGCCGCGATCGTCTGGATCATGACGATCCGGTCGTTGCCGGACTCGCAGCCCCAGAGCTCGCCCGGGCGGCCGTCGAGCTGGCGCACATTGGCATTGGCCTTGTCGCTGGCGAAAACGTTGAACCGCTCGGTCGCGGGATCGAAGCGGACGATGGCATTGGCGGAGAAATCGGTCAGCCAGACCTTGTCCTTGTCGTCGACATAGACGGCATAGGTGCGAGGGCGATCGCCCGGCAGCTTCCAGGTTTTCCAGGAGCCGTTGGCGGGATCGTGTACCGAGACGTGACCGCTGTTCCACTCGCTGACCCAGATCCGGCTTTGCGAATCTGACCAGACCCGCCGCGACCCCTGGCTCGGCGTCGGC
Source organism: Bradyrhizobium sp. 61 (assembly GCF_023073075.1). Classification (NCBI taxonomy): domain Bacteria; kingdom Pseudomonadati; phylum Pseudomonadota; class Alphaproteobacteria; order Hyphomicrobiales; family Nitrobacteraceae; genus Bradyrhizobium; species Bradyrhizobium sp. 61. The sequence goes on from NZ_JADPIU010000035.1 coordinate 81,007, forward strand.
GGCTCGACAATGGCGGCATTGCCGGTCGCAAGATCAATCTTCGCGATATGGCTGCCGGCCAGCGAGGCGTACCAGACCTCACCCTTGGGCGTCACCGCGATGCCGTAGGGGCCAACACCCCTGGGCGCCCTGAACACGTCCATCTCGCCCGATCCCGGCTTGAGCCGGCCGTAATAGCCGGACTGGCCGGTGAACCAGTAGGTACCGTCCTTGTCGAACACGCCGGTGTTGAGATTGGCGGAGGCGAATTTTTCGGGCAGGCGGAACAGCGTGACCTTGAGATCGCCGGGATCGACCCGGGCGATCGCGTTCTGGCCGCCCTCGGTGATCCAGGGGGCACCGTCGGGGCCGATCGTCACGCCGTGCGGTGCGGCGCCCTGGCCGAGGCTGACTGTCTTGAAACTGCCATCCCGGGGGTCGAGCCTGCCCAGCATGCCCTTGCCCTGCGCCGTGAACCAGACCGTGCCGTCGCGAGCGGGCGCGAGGTCGTGCAGGCCGATGCCGGCGCTGATGGGGAAATATTTTGTCCGGAACAGGCCTTCCTGCGCAAAACTTGGGCGGACGGCGAGGAGGGCGGCGCTCGAGGCAAGAAACTGGCGGCGGTTCATGGCGTTACCCCGACTGTTTCAGATTGAGGTTGGACGCGCAGAGCAGGCGACTTCAAGGATAGTCCGAGCCCGCTCACGCGTCAGTCGAAGCACGCCGTCCGAGCGTTCACATTTGCTTGCGGCCCGTGTAAGACCCCCGGCACCGATCAGCCCTAACGAACGGAAGTGCACATCATGACCGCCATCATCGACATCATCGGCCGCGAAATTCTCGACAGCCGTGGCAATCCCACCGTCGAGGTCGACGTCGTGCTGGAAGATGGTGCGCTCGGCCGTGCCGCGGTGCCGTCGGGCGCCTCCACCGGCGCCCATGAGGCGGTGGAACTGCGCGATGGCGACAAGGCCCGCTATCTCGGCAAGGGCGTCACCAAGGCCGTCGGCGCCGTCAATGGCGAGATCTTCGAGGCCCTGAGCGGCCTCGATGCCGAGCAGCAGGCCCAGATCGACCAGATCATGATCGACCTCGACGGCACGCCGAACAAGAGCCGGCTGGGCGCCAATGCCATCCTCGGCGTCTCGCTTGCCTGCGCCAAGGCTGCCGCAAACTCGCTCGACATGCCGCTCTATCGTTACGTCGGCGGCACCTCGGCGCGTCTGTTGCCGGTGCCGATGATGAACATCATCAATGGCGGCGTGCATGCCGACAATCCGATCGACTTCCAGGAGTTCATGATCCTGCCCGTGGGCGCGTCGTCCTTTGCCGAGGGCCTGCGCTACGGCGCGGAGGTGTTCCACACCCTGAAGTCGGAATTGAAGAAGGCCGGCCACAACACCAATGTCGGCGACGAGGGCGGTTTCGCCCCGAACCTGCCGTCGGCGGACGCCGCGCTCGAATTCGTCATGAACGCGATCGGCAAGGCCGGCTACAAGGCCGGAACCGACATCGTGATCGGCCTCGACTGCGCCTCGACGGAGTTCTTCAAGGACGGCAAATACGTCTATGAAGGCGAGGGCAAGACCCGCTCGATCTCCGAGCAGGCCAAGTACCTCGCAGACCTGGTGTCGCGCTATCCGATCGTGACGATCGAGGACGGCATGTCGGAAGACGACATGGACGGCTGGAAGGAGCTCACCGACCTCATCGGCAAGAAGTGCCAGCTCGTCGGCGACGATCTCTTCGTCACCAACGTCAAGCGCCTGGCCGAAGGCATCAAGGCCGGCCGCGCCAATTCGATCCTGATCAAGGTCAACCAGATCGGTACGCTGACCGAGACGCTCGCTGCCGTCGAGATGGCGCACAAGGCCGGCTATACCTCGGTGATGTCGCACCGCTCCGGCGAGACCGAGGATTCCACCATCGCCGACCTCGCGGTCGCCACTAATTGCGGGCAGATCAAGACCGGCTCCCTTGCGCGTTCCGACCGCACCGCCAAATACAATCAGCTCCTGCGCATCGAACAACAGCTCGGCAAGCAGGCACTCTACGGCGGTAAGGCGGCATTGAAGGCGCTGGCATAAGCCGGCGCTCCAGCTAGGACAGGGGAGGATCGACATGAGCGACGGCAAGACCGGACTGCAACTGCGTTCGCTGATCAAGAAGAGCGGTGAACTGGAAATCTCGCTCGTCGACGTGCCGACTCCCGAGCCCGCGGCGGACGAGGTCGTCGTCCGCGTCGAGGCGGCGCCGATCAACCCGTCCGACCTCGGCCTCCTCGTCGGCGCGGCCGATATGAGCACGGCGAAAGCGTCCGGCACCAAGGACGCTCCCGTCATCACCGCGAAGGTGCCGGAGGGCGCGATGCGGGCGATGGCCGGCCGGCTCGACGAAGCCATGCCGGTTGGTAACGAAGGCGCGGGCGTCGTCATCAAGACCGGCTCGTCCGATGCCGCGAAAGCATTGATGGGCAAGACCGTCGCGATGATCGGCGGCGCGATGTACGCGCAGTACCGCACGCTGAAAGTGCGCGAGTGCCTGCCGCTGCCGGCGGGCACCACGCCGGCCGAAGGCGCCTCCTGCTTCGTCAATCCGCTCACGGCGCTCGGCATGACCGAGACCATGCGGCGCGAGGGGCACAAGGCGCTGGTGCACACTGCGGCCGCCTCCAATCTCGGCCAGATGCTGAACAAGATCTGCATCAAGGACGGCATTCCGCTGGTCAACATCGTGCGCAGCAAGGAGCAGGCCGACATCCTGCACAAGATCGGCGCCAAATACGTCGTCGATTCCACCGCACCGAGCTTCCTCGGCGATCTCACCAATGCGCTGGTCGAGACCGGCGCCACCATCGCCTTCGATGCCATCGGCGGCGGCAAGCTGGCCGGCGACATCCTCAACTGCATGGAAGCCGCGATCAACAAGACCGCCAAGGAATACAGCCGCTACGGCTCCAACGTGCACAAGCAGGTCTACGTCTACGGCGCGCTCGACATCCGCCCGATCGAGCTGCCGCGCGGCTTCGGCATGGCCTGGGGCGTCGGCGGCTGGTTGCTGTTTCCGTTCCTGATGAAGATCGGGCAGGCGGACGGAGCCAGGCTGCGCCAGCGCGTCGTCGACGAATTGAAGACGACCTTCGCCAGCCACTACACCAAGGTGGTGTCGCTTCAGGAGGCGCTCGATCCCGCCAATATCGCGGTCTACGCCAAACGGGCCACCGGCGAAAAATTCCTCATCAACCCAAATAAATCTTCGTGATGTGCCACGGCACACCATCCAAAGAAGGACTTGCCTTCTGAGCGAAGCGCGGGAACATTTGCGCCGCAATTGAAAGCGGGGCAACCGCAAGCAAAGAAGGGGACACTTCCATGACTGATCTGAATCGCCGCGACCTGCTCGCGGGCGCTGCCGCTATGGGCGCGGCGGCCGTAACCGGACTTGGACCGACCACTGCCAGTGCCTCGGTGCCGCCAAGCGGGGCGCAGGCGCCCGGCTTCTATCGCTACAAGGTCGGCAGCTACGAGTGCACCTCGATCAACGACGGCGCGCGCACCTTCCCGATGCCGGACAAGTTCGTGGTCAACCTGCCGAAGGAGGAAGCGCTGGCCGCGGGCGAGGCGGCGTACATGCCGAAAGGCATGGTCACGGTGCCGTTCAATCCGCAGCTCATCAACACCGGCTCCAAGCTGGTCCTGATCGACACCGGCAACGGCGTTGCCAATCTCGAGCCGAGCAAGGGCGCGGTCGGCCGTACGCTGCAGAACCTCGCCGCTGCCGGCGTCGACCCGAAGCACATCGACGTCGTGCTGCTGTCGCATCTCCATCCTGATCACACCAACGGCATTCGTCTCGCCGACGGCGCGCTCGCGTTCCCGAATGCGGAGATCATGGTGCCGGCGAAGGATTGGGAGTTCTGGGCGAGCGACGAGAACGTGGCCAAGGCTCCGAACGACATGACGAAGAACTACTTCGCCAACGTGAAGAAGACCTTTGCCAGCCTCGAATCCAAGGTCACGAAATACGAGTGGGGCAAGGAGGTCGCCCCGGGCATCACCTCGATCGCGACGCCCGGCCATACGCCGGGTCATACCTCGTTCGCGGTGGCCTCTGGCGACAAGAAGGTGCTGATCCAATCTGACGTCACCAACATTCCGGAGTTCTTCCTGCGCAATCCGGATTGGCACGTGGCGTTCGACAACGACGGCGCGATGGCGCAGGCGACGCGCCACAAATTCTACGACATGGCGGCAGCCGAGAAGGCGACCGTGATCGGCTTCCACTTCACCTTCCCCTCGGTGGGGCATGTCGAGAAGGACGGCGCGAAATACCGCCTGATCCCGTCGGCCTGGAATCCGACGATCTGAACCGGGCCAGGGGTTTGCGAGAAACATCAGGCCGCCTTCGGGCGGCCTGATTGTTTTTGGATCGTAGCGACCATCTGCTTTCGCGAAACTCAGCGTTTCCAAACGGGACCGGTTCATGCACTTGCATCCATCGACCGGGATCGCTTAAGTGCCGCCCCGGAACTTCCGCTCAAGCCCCCAAGGACAATCCATGGCCTACAACATCGTCGTGATCGCCGGCAGCCTGCGCAAGGACAGCTTCTCGCTGAAGGTCGCCAACGCGCTCGCAAAGCTCGCGCCGGCCTCGCTCAAGCTCGAGGTCATCACGCTGGCAGGCATCTCGTTCTTCAACCAGGACCTCGAGGGCGCGCCGCCCGCGGACTGGCTGTCCTTCCGCGAGAAGCTGCAGAAGTCGGACGGCGTGATCTTCGTCACCCCCGAATACAACCGCGCCATCCCGGGCGTGCTCAAGAACGCCATCGACGTCGCTTCGCGCCCCTATGGCAAGAGCTCGTTCAACGGCAAGCCGGTCGGCATCATCTCGAACTCGCCGGGCCCGCTCGGCGGCGTCAGCGCCGCCAAGACGCTGCAGAACATCCTGCCGGGCATTGCCGGCCCGATCCTGCAGCAGCCCGAGACCTATCTGAACGCGGTCGGCGATGCCTTCGATGCGGAGGGGAACCTGACCAAGGAATCTCTGAAGCCCGTCCTCCAGGCCTATGTCGACGCGTTTGCTGCCCACGTGGCCAAGCACCACGGCTGAGGTTTTTCTTCGTCATGGCCGGGCTTGTCCCGGCCATCCACGTCTTGGCTCGTGGTGACGAAGAACGTGGATGCCCGGCACAAGGCCGGGCATGACGGCGGGGGGTATGGATTAGAACGCGAAGGGGGGCGATTAGCACTCCCTTAACCAACCTGCCGCATCTTCCCAAGATGGTCTCCCGCGCGCGCCTGAAATCGATCCTGACCGGCCTTGCCCTCTATGCGATGGCGGCCGCTATCGTCGGCTATTTCGGCGTCAACGCCTACACAGGCAAATACGGTCTCAACGCCCGCCAGGAACTCGACCAGGAGATCATCGCGCTGACGAGCGAGCTGGCCCAGCTCAAGCGCGAGCGCGCGAAGAGCGAACAGCGCGTGTCGCTGCTGCGGACGTCGCGGATCGATCCTGACATGCTGGACGAGCGGGCGCGCTATCAGCTCGACTATGTCAATCCGCACGATCTCGTTCGGATGATCCCGGCGAAGTAGCGCTTTCCGCAGCATTCGAAACCGGCATTGAAAGCCGCTGCCGAAATCCCGCGACAGTGTAGCAATTCTACCGAAAGTCTTAGGCTTGGAACCGGGCTGCCGCCTTGACGGCAACGCAGCAACGGCCCCATGGCTTCTGCCGCCGTCTGCCTGAGTTGACGCAGATCAACCGGGCCATGCCGGCGCAGCCTAGACTGCCACCCGGAGGAAACAGTGATGAATGGGCCAATGTCCCGGCATCACGCGGCCCGCGTCGAGGCCGCCATTGCGTCAGGCCAGGCCGCGCGCTCCGCGCTGGTGGCCTCATGGCGCCGTTCGTCCCGATTGCATCATCTCGATCCTGCCGGCCGCAGCGCGCCGATGCGGCTGAGTGATGTCGAGTTGCGGCATGCGCGCGAGCGCGTCGCGCCGTTGCTCGCCGCCGCGCAAGGCGCGATGGACCGGCTCTATCTGGCGGTCGGCGCGAGCGGCTGCTGCGTGCTGCTCGCCGACGGTGCGGGCGTGCCGGTCGACCGCCGCGGCACAGCGGTGGACGATGCGACGTTCCAATCCTGGGGCCTGTGGACCGGCGCGCTCTGGAGCGAGGAGCATGAAGGCACCAACGGCATCGGCACCTGCGTCGTCGAGCAGCGCCCGCTGACGATCGACCGCGACCAGCATTTTTTCACCCGCAACACGCTTCTGAGCTGCACCGCCGTTCCGATCTACGACCACGAGGCGGCGTTTGCGGGCGTGCTCGACGTCTCCTCCTGCCGCGCCGACCGGACCGATGCGTTTTCCAATCTGATCGCGCTCGCGGCAGGTGAGGCGGCGAGGCGCATCGAGGCTGATCTGTTTCGTCGCGCCTTCGCCCATGCCCGCATCGTGCTGACCCAAGGCGCGGACGGCCAGGCCGGCGGCCTCGTCGCGGTCGATGTGGATGATCTCGTGGTCGGCGCGACCCGGTCCGCGCGGGTGGGACTCGGGATTGCGCCCGGCCGTCCCTTGCAGCCGGTGCCCGCGGCTGACCTCCTCGGCGGCGAACCCGCGCATGACCATCTTGCGAGCGGCCAGCGCGCGGTGCTGCAGCGGGCGCTGCTGCGCGCGGGCGGCAATGTTTCGGCCGCCGCCAAAGCCCTCGGCGTCAGCCGCGCCACGCTGCACAGGAAGCTCAAGCGGTTCGAGCTGAAGCACTGAGGGCCCCTGCCTCGCCCACGACTGTCGCAGAACTGCGACAGGTTACCCCGGCCATCGCTCACGCCCGGGCTGACAGGAAAACGCTCCCGCGACATCGTTGGCGCAAGTCGTGAACACGCGACGAATTGCGCAAACAGCAAACATCGGGAGTGATCAATGAACAAGGTGGAATTCCTCGGCGTCACCCAGCATCCCTTCGCCGAACGCTATGACAATTTCATCGGCGGCAAATTCGTCGCGCCAATCTCCGGCAAGTATTTTGACAACGCCTCGCCGGTGAACGGCCAGATCGTCTGCAAGATCGCGCGTTCCGATGCGCAGGACGTCGAGGCCGCCCTCGATGCGGCGCACGCCGCCAAGGGCGCCTGGGGACGCACCAGCGTCGCCGAGCGCGCCGCGATCCTGAACCGGATCGCCGACCGGATGGAGGAGAACCTGGAGCGCCTTGCGGTTGCCGAGACCTGGGACAACGGCAAGCCGATCCGCGAGACCCGCGCCGCCGACCTGCCACTCGCGATCGATCATTTCCGCTATTTCGCCGGTGTGGTGCGCGCACAGGAAGGCTCGATCGGCGAGATCGACCACGACACCATCGCCTATCATTTCCACGAGCCGCTCGGCGTGGTCGGCCAGATCATCCCCTGGAACTTCCCGCTGCTGATGGCCTGCTGGAAGCTCGCGCCGGCGCTCGCCGCCGGTAATTGCGTCGTGCTCAAGCCCGCCGAGCAGACCCCGGCCTCGATCATGGTCTGGGCCGAGATCATCGGCGATCTCCTGCCGCCCGGCGTTCTCAACATCGTCAATGGCTTTGGCCTCGAAGCCGGCAAGCCGCTCGCGTCCAGCCCGCGGATCGCGAAAATCGCCTTCACCGGCGAGACCACGACGGGCCGGCTGATCATGCAATATGCCAGCCAGAACCTGATCCCGGTCACGCTGGAGCTCGGCGGCAAGTCGCCGAACATCTTCTTCAACGACGTCACCGCCGAGGACGACGACTTCTTCGACAAGGCGATAGAAGGTTTTGTGATGTTTGCGCTGAACCAGGGCGAGGTCTGCACCTGTCCGAGCCGGGCGCTGGTCCACGCCGATATCTACGACCGCTTCATGGAGCGGGCGCTGAAGCGCGTCGCCGCGATCAAGCAGGGCGACCCGCGTGCGGCCGACACCATGATCGGCGCGCAGGCATCTAGCGAGCAGCTGGCCAAGATCCTCTCCTATATCGACATCGGCAAGCAGGAGGGTGCCAAGGTGCTGGCCGGCGGCGGTCGTGCCGAGCTCGGCGGCGATCTGTCCGGCGGCTTCTACGTCCAGCCGACGGTGTTCGAGGGCCACAACAAGATGCGAATCTTCCAGGAGGAGATCTTTGGTCCCGTCGTCTCGGTCACGACCTTCAAGACCGATGACGAAGCGCTCGCGATCGCCAACGACACGCTCTATGGCCTGGGAGCCGGCGTCTGGAGTCGCGATGCCAACCGCTGCTACCGCTTCGGCCGGGCCATCCAGGCCGGCCGGGTCTGGACCAACTGCTACCATGCGTATCCCGCGCATGCCGCGTTCGGCGGCTACAAGCAGTCGGGCGTCGGTCGCGAGACCCACAAGATGATGCTCGATCACTACCAGCAGACCAAGAATCTCCTGGTCAGCTACAGCCCGAAGAAGCTTGGCTTCTTCTGATCGGGCAAGATCTGATGGGGCAAGATCTGATCGGGCAGGAGAGGGCGGCGCAACCTTGCGCTGCCCTCTCCGTCGTCATCCGTCTGTCAGAGTCTTGAGACAATACGACAGCGCCGACCGTATTCGGTTCGGCGCCTGCGGCATTCGAAGCGATGCCGGGCAAAGACGGAGGATTGGTGATGCGGAACAGTCGTTCAGGACGGACAATGGGTGTCGCAGCGATGCTGTTCGGCGCGGCGGTTCTGCCCTTGTCGATGGCAGTTGCACAGTCCGGCCCGGCGCCAGCTGGCGCCAAGCCCTTCCTGACCATCGATGGAAAGGCGCCACTGGTCCTTGGACACCGCGGCCTGCCGGGCCTGGTACCTGAAGAGACCGAGGCGTCGTACGACCTCGCCGCGGCGCTCGGGACCGATGCGCTCGAAGAGGATTTGCACCTGACCAAGGATTGCGTTCTGGTCGTGCGTCATAACCCCTGGCTGAGCGACAACACCAACATTGCCGAGGTGGCGAAGACCAATGCGGCCGTCGCTGCCCGCAAGCGCACCGTGCCCGGTGTGCGCGTCAAGGCCCCGTCGGCCACCGGCGTGCCTGCCGACTACCTGACGGATCTCAGCGATCCGGCCGATCCCAAATCGGTGCTGAAGTCGCTGATCGTGGACGGCGAGGATCATACCAACGATTGGTCGATCAGCGATTTCACCATGGCCGAGCTGAAGCAATGGATCGGCGGCACCACCTATGACGCGGCCAACGAACGGCCGAAAGTCTTCAACGGAAAGCTCCCGATCATCAGCTTCCAGGACGTCATCGACATCGCCAAGGTCAAGAGCAAGGAGCCCGGGCGGACCATCCTCGTCTATCCCGAAACCAAGAACCCGACCTGGAACAATGCCCAGGCGATCGCCAATGGCTGCGGCGCGGCCGGCAGCCGTCCGCTCGAGGATGCCCTGATCAAGATCATCGGGGATAACGGCCTCAACACCAAGGACGCTCCCATCCTGGTCCAGAGCTTCGAACCCGGCAGCCTGAAATATATGCGCAGCCACGGCCTCCAGACGCGGCAGGTCCAACTCGTCGACGGCAACGGAATCGACTTCAAAACCGGCAAGGTTCTCCTCAACAACATCACGAATTCGCGCCCGTTCGACTGGACGGTTGCGGGCGATGCGCGCTTGTACGATGCGATGCTGACGCCCGAGGGGCTTGCCGAGATCAAGACCTATGCCGAGGGCATCGGTCCGTGGAAGGCCTATATCGTTCCGCTCAAGATCGCGCCGTGGAAGGACAGCAACGCCGACGGCACGCCCTACAAGGGATCGACGCCGGAGGCTTCGACGCAGGACGCGACCAGCCTTGTCGCGGACGCGCACAAGCTCGGTCTTTTCGTCCATGTCTTCACGTTTCGGAACGAGAAGAAGTATCTTGCCGCCGACTATCGCGGCGACCCGAGCCTTGAATATCTCAAATTCTACCGGCTCGGCGTCGATGGGGTCTTCAGCGACTTCACGCATACCGGCGTTGCCGCCCGTGCGGCGTATTTGCGCGAGTTGGGCTGGTAAGGCCGGCACAGCGAATCGGACGCGCGTGGGATTTCGGATACAAAACAGCGCGTCCGATTTCTCTGCGTTGGCCGCTCACGTTCCCTTCGCTGACCGGTGAGCTAAAGTTGCCCGATCGGCGCCAAAGGTTTTGCAAAGTTTCGGCCACGTTGCAGTGCGGCATAATGAAAGTCGCGCCATGCCGCCGCGGTCCTTTCCAAGGGCGTTTGACTTGGGTTAGAGAGGGCTGAAGTTTTCTCTGACCCGGAATTCCCATGGCCGCACCCAAGAAAGCCGCCGCAAGCACTCCACAGGACAAGACCGACGGCGGTTCGCCCCCGGAATTCACCAGAGAGCAGGAGCTCAAGGCGCTCCGCGACATGCTCCTGATCCGGCGGTTCGAGGAAAAGGCCGGCCAGCTCTACGGCATGGGCGCGATCGGCGGCTTCTGCCACCTCTATATCGGCCAAGAGGCCGTGGTGGTCGGCATGCAGATGGCCCTGAAGCAGGGCGATCAGGTCATCACCGGCTATCGCGACCACGGTCATATGCTTGCCACCGGCATGGAGGCCAACGGCGTCATGGCCGAGCTCACCGGCCGGCGCGGCGGCTATTCCAAGGGCAAGGGCGGCTCCATGCACATGTTCAGCAAGGAGAAGCACTTCTACGGCGGCCACGGCATCGTCGGCGCCCAGGTCTCGCTCGGCACGGGTCTGGCCTTCGCCAACCATTATCGTGGTAACGACAATGTCAGCGTCACCTATTTCGGCGACGGCGCGGCCAACCAGGGCCAAGTCTATGAGAGCTTCAACATGGCGGAGCTCTGGAAGCTGCCGGTGATCTACGTCATCGAGAACAACCGCTACGCCATGGGCACCTCGGTGTCGCGTGCTTCGGCGCAGCAGGATTTCTCCAAGCGCGGCGCGTCCTTCAACATCCCCGGCATGCAGGTCGACGGCATGGACGTCCGCGCCGTGAAGGCCGCGGGCGAGGAGGCGGCGGCCTGGTGCCGTGCCGGCAAGGGCCCCTTCATTCTGGAGATGCAGACCTACCGCTATCGCGGCCACTCGATGTCCGACCCCGCCAAGTACAGAACGCGCGAAGAGGTCGAAAAAGTCCGCCACGACCAGGACCCGATCGAGCAGGTGCGCAACCGCCTGCTCGCGGCCAAGGTGAGCGAGGCCGATCTCAAGACGATCGACGCCGAGGTCCGCGACATCGTCAATGCGTCCGCCGACTTCGCCCAGCATGATCCCGAGCCGGATGCCGCCGAGCTCTGGACCGACATTTATCGCTGAACGCGCGCAAGCTTTCTTTTGGAGTCGATATGCCAATTCAGGTGCTGATGCCCGCGTTGTCACCCACGATGGAGAAGGGCAACCTTGCCAAGTGGCTGAAGAAAGAGGGCGAGACGATCAAGTCTGGCGACGTCATCGCCGAGATCGAGACCGACAAGGCGACCATGGAGGTCGAGGCGACCGATGAAGGTACGCTCGGCAAGATCCTGATCCCCGAGGGCACCGCCGACGTTGCCGTCAACACGCCGATCGCGACCATTCTCGCCGATGGCGAGACGGCCGCCGATCTAGCCAAGGTGCCGGCCGCGCCGCCGCCGAGCGTCGCGCAGGAAGTCGCCGAATCCCGCTCGCCGGTCGGCGAAGGCAAGCCGATGATCTCGGCGCCGAAGGCTGCGGCTGCCCCTCAGGTCGTTGCCGAGCCCGATCCGGAAGTGCCCGCCGGCACCGCGATGGTGACGCAGACCATCCGCGAAGCGTTGCGCGACGCCATGGCCGAAGAAATGCGCCGCGACGCCGACGTCTTCGTGATGGGCGAGGAAGTCGCTGAATATCAGGGCGCCTACAAAGTGACCCAGGGCCTGCTACAGGAGTTCGGCGCCAAGCGCGTCATCGACACGCCGATCACCGAGCACGGCTTTGCCGGCATCGGCGTCGGCGCTGCCATGACCGGGCTGAAGCCGATCGTCGAGTTCATGACCTTCAACTTCGCCATGCAGGCGATCGACCAGATCATCAACTCGGCGGCCAAGACGCTCTACATGTCCGGCGGCCAGATGGGCTGCTCGATCGTGTTCCGCGGCCCGAACGGCGCCGCCGCGCGTGTCGCCGCCCAGCACAGCCAGGACTACTCGTCCTGGTATTCCAACGTCCCGGGTCTCAAGGTGGTCGCGCCGTTCTCCGCAGCGGACTACAAGGGCCTGCTCAAGGCTGCGATCCGCGATCCCAATCCGGTGATCTTCCTCGAGAACGAGGTGCTCTACGGCCATACCGGCGAAGTGCCGAAGCTCGATGACTTCGTGATCCCGATCGGCAAGGCGCGGATCGTGCGTTCGGGCAGCCACGTCACCATCATCTCTTGGTCGAACGGCATGACCTATGCGCTGAAAGCCGCCGACGAACTCGCCAAGGACGGTATCGAGGCCGAGGTGATCGACCTGCGCACGCTGCGGCCGATGGACACCGAGACCATCGTCAACTCGGTCAAGAAGACCGGCCGTGCGGTCACGGTTGAAGAGGGCTGGGCGCAGAGCGGCGTCGGCGCCGAGATCGCCGCGCGCATCATGGAGAACGCCTTCGACTATCTCGATGCGCCGGTTGCGCGCGTCTCCGGCAAGGACGTCCCGATGCCCTATGCCGCGAACCTGGAGAAGCTCGCGCTGCCGTCGGCAGCCGAAGTGGTCGAGGCCGCCAAAGCCGTCTGCTACAGGTAGATCATGGCGGGCCCGAAGGAGCAGCCATTGCCACCCGACGTCCTCGCCCGCGACGATGCGGTCGAGATCCTGCGCGTATTCGTGCTGGACGGCGGGCTGTCGATGGCGTTCCAGCGCGCCTTCGAGGAGCCCGACATGTGGGGCCTCCTGCTCGTCGATCTCGCCCGTCACGCGGCGCGCGCCTATGCGCGCGAGAGCGAATACACCGAGGAGGACGCGCTGAGCCGGATCCTCGAGATGTTCCAGGCGGAGATTGAACGGCCAACCGATACGGGCACGACGACACCGCGCGGGAAGGGGCACTGATCGTGGCGATCGAAGCCCATCATTTCGATTTCATGCTGGAGGCGATCCGCGAGGCGGAGGCCTCGATCGCGCAGGGCGGCCTGCCGATCGGCGCCGTGCTGACGCGCGGCAACGAGATCATTGCCCGCGGCCACAACAACCGCGTGCAGGAAAAGAACGTCATCCTCCACGGCGAGATGAGCTGCCTGCGCGAAGCCGGCGTGATCTCGTTCCACGACACCGTCATGTACACCACGCTGTCGCCATGCTCGATGTGCGCCGGCGCACTCGCTCTGTTCAAGGTGAAGCTGGTGGTGATCGGAGAATCCGTCACCTTCCCGGGCTCCAAGGACATCCTCGACAAGTTCGGCATCCCCTGGATCGACCTTGCCGACGACCGCTCCATCACCATGATGAAGAATTGGCGTTCCATCCCTGCCAACGAGCGCCTGTGGCAGGGCGACATCGGCAACTAAACCTGGTCGTCTTCGCTGTCGGAGACGACGTATTGCAAAGTTCTTCTTGAGGTCAGCATGCCCATCAACATCCTGATGCCCGCTCTCTCGCCGACAATGGAGAAGGGCAACCTCGCCAAGTGGCTGAAGAAGGAAGGCGACAAGGTCAAATCCGGCGACGTCATCGCCGAGATCGAGACCGACAAGGCGACCATGGAGGTCGAGGCGATCGACGAAGGCACGATCGCCAAGATCCTCGTGCCCGAGGGCACGCAGGACGTCCCGGTCAACGACGTGATCGCCGTGCTCGCCGGCGAGGGCGAGGACGTGAAGGCGGCTGGTGCCGTTAAGCCCAGCGCCTCGGCCGCACCTCCGAAAGCTGCTGAAGCGCCCGCCGCCGCGCCGGCTCCCGCAGCCGCGCCCAAGGCTGCGCCGCCTGCCGCCGCACCGGCGCCGCAGGCCGCAGTTCCGGCCGCGCAGAGCAACGGCCATGGCGGCCGCGTGTTCTCATCGCCGCTGGCGCGCCGTCTCGCCAAGGATGCAGGCATCGACGTGTCGATGGTGACGGGCACCGGCCCGCGCGGCCGCGTGGTGGCGCGTGACGTCGAGCAAGCCAAGTCCGGCAAGGGTCTGAAGGCGCCTGCCGCTGCGCCGTCCGGCGCGCCCTCGATCGCACCGACCATGTCGGACAAGCAGATCCTGTCGCTGTTCGAGCCCGGCTCCTACGAGATCGTGCCGCATGACGGCATGCGCCGCACGATCGCGCAGCGCCTGACCGCGTCGATCCAGAACGTCCCGCACTTCTACCTCACCATCGACTGCGATATCGGCAAGCTGCTCGCCGCGCGCGAGGAGATCAATGCGGCTGCTCCCAAGGACAAGGAGAAGAAGCCGCTCTACAAGATCTCGGTCAACGACTTCGTGATCAAGGCGATGGCCGTTGCGCTCCAGAGAATCCCGAACTGCAACGTCAGCTGGACCGAAAGCGGCATGGTCAAGCACCACCATTCCGACGTCGGTGTCGCCGTGGCGATGCCCGGTGGCCTGATCACGCCGATCATCCGCAAGGCAGAGACCAAGACGCTCTCCACCATCTCCAACGAGATGAAGGATTTTGCCGCGCGCGCCCGCTCGCGCAAGCTGAAGCCGGAGGAATACCAGGGCGGCACCACCGCGGTCTCCAACCTCGGCATGTTCGGCATCAGCCACTTCACCGCCGTGATCAACCCGCCGCATGCAACCATTCTCGCGGTCGGCACCAGCGAGGAGCGGCCGGTCGTCCGCGGCGGCAAGATCGAGATCGCGCACATGATGAGCGTGACCTTGTCCTGCGATCACCGCGCCATCGACGGCGCGCTCGGCGCCGAGCTGATCGGCGCGTTCAAGCAGCTGATCGAAAATCCCGTCATGATGATGGTCTGAGATGGCGCATGAGGACGCGCTGGCCCTGGATCTCGATGCTGGTCTCGCTGATCCTCACGCTCAGCCCGCTCGGCCGCGACATCGTTGACTCCGCCTTCTTCGCCGGCGAGGCGCTGTCGCGCAACATATGGGCGCCGATCGCGCTCACCATCTTCGCCGTCATGGCGGCCGCCATTCTCTCGGAATGGCTGATCAGAAGCTACATCCGCAATCGCCGCGCCCGCGGCGCAACGACCGCTTGAGTTGAACGGGAGCCGCCATGGCCGATACATCCTTCGACGTCATCATCATCGGCTCCGGCCCCGGCGGCTATGTCACCGCGATCCGCGCCGCCCAGCTCGGCCTCAAGGTCGCGATCGTCGAGAAGTCCTATCTCGGCGGCATCTGCCTGAACTGGGGCTGCATCCCGACCAAAGCGTTGCTGCGCTCCGCCGAGATCTACCACTACATGCAGCACGCCAAGGATTACGGCCTGTCGGCGGAGAAGGTCTCGTTCGACCCGAAGGCGGTGGTGCAGCGTTCGCGCGGCGTCTCGAAGCGGCTGAACGACGGCGTCGGCTTCCTGATGAAGAAGAACAAGGTCAGCGTGATCTGGGGCGCGGCCTCGATCGACGCGCCCGGCAAGGTCACCGTGAAGAAGTCCGACGTCGAGGGTCCCAAGGGCGCGCTGGGCGAGGGGACGTACCAGGCCAAGCACATCATCATTGCGACCGGCGCGCGGCCGCGCGTGCTGCCGGGGCTCGAGCCCGACAAGAAGCTGATCTGGACCTATTTCGAGGCGATGGTGCCGGAGAAGATGCCGAAGTCGCTGCTGGTCGTCGGCTCAGGAGCGATCGGCATCGAGTTCGCCTCGTTCTTCCACACCATGGGCTCCGAGGTCACCGTGGTCGAGGTGCTGCCGCAGATCCTGCCCGTCGAGGACGCCGAGATCGCCGGCCTTGCCCGCAAGCGTCTGGAAAAGCAGGGCATCAAGATCATGTCCTCGACCAAGGTCACGAAGCTGGAGAAGAAGGCCGACAGCGTCGTCGCTACCATCGACGACGGTAAGGGCAAGCCCGTCACCACCGAGTTCGAGCGCGTAATCTCGGCGGTCGGCGTCGTCGGCAATATCGAGAATCTCGGCCTGGAAAAGCTCGGCGTGAAGACTGACCGGGGCTGTATCGTCATCGACGGCTACGGCAAGACCAACGTCCCCGGTATCTACGCGATCGGCGACGTCGCCGGTCCCCCGATGCTGGCGCACAAGGCCGAGCATGAAGGCGTGATCTGCGTCGAGGCCATCAAGGGCCTGCATCCGCATCCCATGGACAAGAACCTGATCCCGGGCTGCACCTATTGCCAGCCGCAGGTCGCCTCCGTCGGCCTCACCGAAGCCAAGGCGAAGGAAAGCGGCCGAGAGATCCGCGTCGGCCGTTTCCCCTTCGTCGGCAACGGCAAGGCGATCGCGCTCGGCGAAGACCAGGGCTTGGTCAAGGTGATCTTCGACAAGAAGACCGGTCAGCTTCTCGGCGCCCACATGGTCGGTGCAGAAGTCACCGAGCTGATCCAGGGTTATGTGGTCGCGATGAACCTGGAGACGACAGAAGAAGAGCTGATGCACACAGTGTTCCCGCATCCGACCCTGTCGGAGATGATGAAGGAAGCCGTGCTGGATGCGTATGGAAGAGTGTTGAATATTTGATGGGCGCCATCGCCGCCCGCCGCCGTCATTGCGAGCGCGGCGAAGCAATCCAGACGGCCTCTGCGGAAAGATTCTGGATTGCTTCGCTGTGCTCGTAATGACGAGCAGAGAGCCGTTTGCAAAATAAGAAGGAAACCAACCCATGCACGATAACGACAATCTCACCATCGAACGCCCGACCTTCGTCACGCACCTGGAATGCGCGATGGAGGGCGATCATTACGCTGCCGACCAGGTCCACAATCTCTCCAAGGCCGGCAAGCCGCTTTTGGTGCGCTACGACCTCGCGGGCGTGAAGAAGGCGCTGACCAAGGACGCGCTTGCCCAGCGTCCTGGCGACATGTGGCGCTACCGCGAGCTCTTGCCCGTGCGCAAATGCAAGGACATCGTCTCGCTCGGCGAGGTCACGACGCCGCTGATCCGGCTGCCGAAGCTCGGCGCTAGGCTTGGCGGCGGCGAGATCATCGTCAAGGACGAGGGACGGCTGCCGACCGGCTCGTTCAAGGCGCGGGGTCTCGTGATGGCGGTGTCGATGGGCAAGGCGCTCGGCATCAAGCACATGGCGATGCCGACCAACGGCAATGCCGGCGCGGCGCTCGCAGCTTACGCCACGTCGTGCGGCATCAAGACCACGATCTTCTGCCCGGCCGACACGCCGGAAGTGAACGTCAGCGAGATCGAGCTTCAGGGCGCGACCGTCTATCGCGTCAACGGCTATATCGACGATTGCGGCAAGATCGTCGGCGAAGGCAAGGCAAAAGTCGGCTGGTTCGACACGTCCACGCTCAAGGAGCCGTATCGTATCGAGGGCAAGAAGACGATGGGCCTGGAGCTCGCCGAGCAGCTCGGCTGGGACGTGCCCGACGTGATCTTCTATCCGACCGGCGGCGGCACTGGCCTGATCGGCATGTGGAAGGCTTTCGACGAGCTGGAGAAGATCGGGTTCATCGGCTCCAAGCGCCCGCGCATGGTCGCGGTGCAGGCGTCGGGCTGCGCGCCGATGGTGCGGGCCTATGACGCCGGCACCGAGCACGCCACGCGCTGGGAGGATGCCCATACCATCGCATCGGGCATCCGCGTGCCGCAGGCGATCGGCGATTTCCTGATCCTGCGCGCGGTGCGCGAGAGCAAGGGTTTTGCCATTGCGGTGGACGACGACAAGATCTCGGCGGCGCTGAACGAGGTCGCGCGCGAGGAGGGGCTGCTCCTATGCCCCGAGGGTGCCGCCACGTACGCCGCCTACAAGGACAGCCTTGCCGACGGCCGCGTCAGCAAGACCGACCGCGTGATGCTGTTCAACTGCGCGACCGGCCTGAAATACCCGCTGCCGCCGGTGACCCGCACGCTCGATCGCCACAAGCCGATCGACTACACGCAGTTCTAGGCACGACCAGACCGCCGGAGCGCGATGATCGCGCTCTGGCGCGTCATTTCGTCTCTTCACGACCGATCCCTCTTCCCGTACGCGGGAGGGCACAAAAAACAACAAAGACATCGCTGGGGAGAAGACAATGAAGAAGGCCATCTGGGCTGGGCTGCTCGGTATTCTCGCTGTGACCGGCGCCGCGCGCGCCGACGACTATCCCTCGCATCCCATCACCGTCATCGTTCCCTTTGCCGCCGGCGGCCCGTCGGATGCGATGGCGCGCGTGCTCGCCGAGCGCATGCGGGTGACGCTCGGCCAGCCGCTGGTGATCGAGAATGTCACGGGCGCGGGCGGCTCGATCGGCGTCGGTCGCGCCGTGCAATCGGCGCCGGACGGCTACACCATCTCCTTCGGCCATCTCGGCACCCACGTTGCCAACGGCGCCGTCTACAAGCTCAAATACGACCTCGTCGCCGATCTCGAGCCGGTGGTGCTGCTGCCGAGCAATCCGATGATCGTGGTGAGCAAGAACGCGGTGCCCGCGACCTCGTTGAAGGAGCTCATCGAGTGGCTGAAGTCGCGGCCGTCGCCGCCGACCGCCGGCACCGCCGGCGCGGGCTCCGGCAGCCATATCGCCGGTGTCTATTTCGAGAGCGTCAGCGGCATCAAGCTGCAATACGTGCCGTATCGCGGCACGGCGCCCGCGCTGAACGATCTCATCGCCGGCCAGATCGACGTCATCATCGATCAGACCTCCAACTCCATCAACCAGGTCCGCGCCGGCACGATCCGCGCCTATGCCATTACCGACGACAAGCGGCTCTCGTCGGCGCCGGACATTCCGACGGCAGCCGAGGCGGGGCTGAAAGGCTTCAACATGACGTTGTGGTCGGGCCTGTGGGTGCCGAAGGGGACGCCGAAGGAGATCGTCACCAGGCTCAATGCGGCCGCCGTGGAAGCGCTGAACGATCCCGCCGTGAAGAAGCAGCTCGAAAGCCAGGGCCTCGAGATGACGCCCAAGGACCAGCTCACGCCCGAAGCGCTCGGCGCGCGCCAGAAGGCGGAAATCGCAAAATGGTGGCCGATTGTCAAGGCCGCCGACATCAAGGTGGATTGAGGCGGATTGCCTCTTCGGATGCGGCCACAACGTCAAGTGGCCGCACCCTGTGGAACAATCAGGTTCACGCGGCGCCGCGTTACGTCTTGGCTTCGCTGTGCTTCGACAGGGCCGTCTCCAGGCAATTCATCAGAGCCGGCGTGGAAAACGGCTTCGCGAGAAAGCAGATGGCGCCTGCTTTCAGTGCGCGGTCGCGCACGGCATCGTCGGGAAAGGCGGTCATGAAGATAAACGGCGTGCGGTGACCAAGGCCGCGCATATGCATCAGGAGATCAACGCCGCTCATGACCGACATCTGCACATCCGCGATCACGCAGGACGTCGTCCTCAGTTCGGCCGACTGGAGAAATTCGAGAGCGGAGCCAAAGATGTAGACGGTGTATCCCCGCGACGTCAGCAGATTGTTGGTCGCAAGGCGGACGGATGGATCATCGTCAATGACGGAAATGACCGAAGGGACTGACAAGATGATCGCTCCTGATCGGGGAGCGGCCGCGCGCGGCGCAGCCGCCCATCGGAAAATGGGCCCCCGGAGCGACCTTGGAAAGCATACTTAGGTTTGCACCTTTCCCCCCGGGCGTGGAATTCCGAGCACCTCGGTCATTCTGACGAGATCGGCCAATGACTTCGCACCCATTTTCCGCATGATCTGCCCGCGATAGATCTTGACGGTAATCTCAGCCAATCCAAGCTCGGCAGCGACTTGCTTGTTCATCAGGCCGGACGCAACCAGGGCGAGAATGTCGCGTTGACGCGGCGTCAGGCCTTCGAAGCGAGTCCGCACGCTCGACACCGACTTCTCGGCATCGCGCCGCTTGCGATCGCGTTCGATCGCAGCCTGGACCGCGTCCAGCATGTCCTGGTCGCGCACCGGCTTGGTCAGAAAATCGATGGCGCCACTCTTCATGGCCCGGACGGTCATGGGGATATCGCCATGACCGGTGATGAAGATGATAGGCGTGCGAATGTCGGCCTTCACGAGGTCCGCCTGGAGGTCGAAGCCGCTCGAGCCGGGCAGGCGGATGTCGAGCACGAGGCAACTGGGGACCACCGGCGGCTTGGCTTCCATGACCTCCGCCGCCGAGCCGAAGGCCTCCACCCTGAGGCCGACCGATTGGAAGAGATTGGTGAGCGCACGCCGCATCGACGGATCGTCATCGACGATCAGGACGATCGGATCATCGGCCCCCGCCTGTGCCTGCGCCTGCGTTGGCTTGGCGTGGTCGGTCACGACGCGGCCTCGTGTGGGAAGGGCAGGGCAATCTGGAATGTTGCACCGCTCCCCTCATTTGGAAATGCCGAAAGCCGGCCTGCGTGAGCCTCGATGATCGATCGGCAGATCGATAGTCCCATCCCCAGGCCGCTCGACTTTGTGGTGAAGAACGGCATGAACATGCGGTCTGTCACGTCGCTGTCAAGGCCGACACCGCGATCCGTCACGGTAAGGAGCAGGTGCTCGTCGCCGTCCCGACTGGAGCGAATTGCCAGCTCGCGCGGGAGCTCGACATTGGCTTGCATGGCTTCGATCCCGTTCATGACGAGGTTGATCAGCACCTGCTGGAGCTGAATCCGATCGCCGCAAATGCTGGGCAGGCCGGACGACAACTCCATCCGCACCGACACGGCATGGGTAGCGAGCTCGCGCCGAACGAGGGCCATCACCTCCCTCACGACCTGATTGATGTCGACTGGGACCATCTCGATTTCGGTCTTTTTCGCGAGCGCCCGGATCCGGCGGATCACCTCGCTGGCCCGATTGGCGTCCTCGACGATCCATTCGACGGAACGGCGCGCAGCGTCGAGATCGGCCGGGTCGCGGCCGAGCCAACCGATGCAGGCGTCGGCATTGGAAATGACGGCGGCGAGCGGCTGATTGATTTCGTGGGCAATCGAGGCGGTGAGCTCGCCGAGCGTCGTGATGCGCGTGACATGCGCGAGCTCGGCTTGCGCTTTGCGCAGGGCATCTTCGGCCTGCTCGGTGCGGATCGCCGCCGTCACATCGCTGCTGACGCCACGATAGCCGAGGAAGTTACCATTCTCGTCATGGAAGGGCTTGCCGCTGGTACGCACGTAAATCTGAGATCCGTTGCGATCCCTGCTGCGGTAAACCAGGTCGCGGAACGGAAGGTGGGCATCGAGCGCCGTGCGATGCTGCTCCCATTTCTCGGGCTCGAACTCGGCATCGGGCGGAATGTCCCAACGGGTCAGCCCGATCAAGCCGGTCGGCACCGGACTGGCCGTGTCGGCGTGTTCCGATATCCGGGTGATGCGGTGATCCGGCCCAGTCTCCCAAAACCAGTCCGATGCGGTTTCGGCATAGTCGCGGAAGCGCTGCTCGGATTGCTTGAGCTCGTCAAAGGCCTTTTGCAGTGCTTCTTTTGCGGCGAACTGCTCGGTGACGTCCACGTGCGTGCCGATGATTTCCATCACATCGCCATCGCCGCCTTTCACAGGGTGTCCCTCCGTATGGACACGTCGTATCGAACCGTCCGGACGCGCAATCCGAAAGTCGATTTCGAAGGGCTCCCCTTGGTGGATTGCGCGACGTTCCACGTCGGCAATTCGTCGAAAGTCATCGGCGAGAATCCGTTGCTGGAAAGCCCGCGCCGGGACATCGATCTGGTCCGGCTCAAATCCGAACAGGCGGTAGAGTTCAGCCGATCGGTAGGCAAACTCCTGACGACGCACGTCCCAGGCCCAGCTGCTCGTATGGCTGAGGCGCTGGGCCTCGGCCAGATAGGCCTCACTGCGGCGCAGCCTCTTCTCTGTTTCCTTTGCAATCGTGACATCGGTGACAGCGCCGGCGAACTCGATGCGCCGGGATGCACGTCTCACCGCGCGTGCCACGGAATGGAGATATTTGATGGATCCATCCGGCATCAACAGGCGATATTCATGGTCGAAATCCTCCGCCTCGCGGAAAGCTCGATCAAGGGTCTTGCGGACCGCATCGCGGTCCTCCGGATGGATGCGCTGAAACACGAAGCCCAGGTTCGGCTGCATGGCCGGGTCACATTGGAAAATGCGAAACGTTTCCCTCGACCAGAAGATCTCGTCGGTCGTGGGGCTCAAGCCGAAGCTGCCGGTGCGGCTCAGTTCCTGAGCCTGGGCGAGGTAGGCCTCGCTCTGCCGCAGCGCATCCTCCGCCTCCTTGCGCTGGGTGATGTTTTCGCAGGCGACCAGCACGACCGGCGTGCCGTCGCCGCGCAGCATCGCCTTGGCGTTTTCACGGACCCAGAGAACCGAGCCGTCTTTGCGGATCTTGCGAATCTCCCAGGTGTGCGACTGGTCCACGGTTTCCAGGCACAACCCTACGCATTGACGGACGAAGTCGCGGTCTTCCTCGAAAAAGACGTTCAGCACGGATTGGCCGGTCAACTCGGTCGCCGTGTAACCCAATTGTGCGGCGCCAAACGTGTTCACGTTGAGCACCGTCCCGGCCGGATCGACCATGAAATACATGACCGGATTATGCTCGAACACCTCGCGCCACTGCTTCACGGCGTCGCGTAGATCGACGATGTCCTGTCGCGAGTCATCACCGACCGCGGAACTTTCCTTCTCGCCGGTGCCGAAAGATCGAAGCGCCGCGAGGCCGCCGAGCAGCAATTGTGCGGCCGAATTACCAAATTTCGCGATTTGGCCAGGCATCATCGCGGGCGTCCCGGCTCGCAGGGGTCGAAGCAAGTAGAGCACTTTGCAATCAGGGGAGCAATTCCCTCCGACCAAAGTAGACTCCGCGCCGAAACTCGCGGCAGCCGTGCAGCCTGC
This sequence comes from Bradyrhizobium sp. 61, assembly GCF_023073075.1. Taxonomy (NCBI): domain Bacteria; kingdom Pseudomonadati; phylum Pseudomonadota; class Alphaproteobacteria; order Hyphomicrobiales; family Nitrobacteraceae; genus Bradyrhizobium; species Bradyrhizobium sp. 61. The sequence goes on from NZ_JADPIU010000035.1 coordinate 103,796, forward strand.
CGGCCTTGCGCCGTCTCGTTGCGAAGGTGCGGCGAAGGCCCGGAAAACTACGGGACAAACCTACGTATAGCTCGCGCATCCCAAGTCATAGCGCACATTTACCTCCGTACAATTGAGTCGTCCGTTGCATGCGGACTAGTCTCACAACCATCGAAGGGACGCGATGTGCAAGGCCACAAGCCGGCGATTAGCTCGATGTGCTGCTGATGGCTCCGCGTCCATTGCCCGACCTGCTGCACGATTGGCTGGTCGCGATTGAGAGGCCGCATTTCAGTAACGAGCGTGGATGGTCGGGCGTCAGCGTACGCGCGAAGCCACGACCATGAGAGCCGGGAGCAGAGCATGATGTGCGATACGCCTGAACACTCCGAGCGTGGCCCTGCCGTAAAAGCTTGCGCTGTCTGTAGCGGCAAGTTTGGCCTGATCCGATATTATTCGTGGCGAGCGCCGCTGTGCTCCAGAAAATGTCTCGATCGCTTCAGGGCGCGCCGCGAACGCGACCGCCGATGGTTGTTTCGATTTCAGGCGGCATGAGGATTAGCCCTTCGATCGGCTCCATTCGGCAATTCTGAACCGGAGGCTGCGTGCTGAACCGTGCTTGCAAGCTCCTCTTGATGATCGCGCTGCCGCTTCCGTTGGTAATGGGAGTGAAGGCCGACGAGCTCGGACAGGATGGTGCACATCGTCGTCATCCGCTCCAGGATCAGCTCCTGCACGAGAAGTTCTATTCCAGTTGGCACATGCCCGATAATCCCGTGCTCAGCTGCTGCAACAGTGCGGATTGCTACCCGACCGAGGTGCGATACGTCGACGGCCGGATCTATGCGCGGCGCCGGGAGGACGGGAAGTACATCCTCATTCCATCCCAGAAGGTCGAGCGAAACAGGGACAATCCCGACGGCCGCAACCATCTTTGCGCGCCGCCGCCGTCCGCCTCTCTGGTCGACACGGTCTACTGCTTCGCGTTGGGAGGTGCCACGTGAGATTCATATTGGTGAACGGCAGGACCCCTTTCCGCAAGACATTCTGTCTATGGTGCTGCGAGGAGATCAGCGGCGGCTATCTGCGCGACGCGAAGACGCTGCTGCCCTATTGCGGCTACGAGTGTTACGCGCTCCATCACGAAGCGGCGCCGTTGATCGAGAGGCGAGCGCAAGCGGCGTCTTGAGCTGACGGGTGGGCGAGGCGCATCGGCCGATGCGACTGCTGGCAGGGGAGGACAGGACGTTGAAATTCATGCTCGTCAACCAGGACCAACCGCGCCATGGCGTCACCTGCAGCGCGTGCGCCCGGCCGCTGGGCTCGAGCTACGTCCGGCATGTGTCCACGCAACGGCAGTACTGCGAGTATGATTGCTACCGCCGGTATCAGCAGACGAGCATGGAGCGCTCTGGCCTTACCGCAGTTCGCTCGAGATGGTCACGGTGTTAGCGGCCATTTCGAGCTGGAGCTGGATGATGCAATTCGGCGCGCTCTCGGGCGCGCTCACGGAAGCATTTCTGCGCGCGCACGAACCTTCTGACCACGGAAGGAGGTGACGGCTAGCCTATCGATGCGAGCCGCGCAGAGTCGGCTGCCGCAGTCACTGCATCCAGCTTCGCGCCGCGTCCAGCCCCGGCGTTGCGAAGCTAGGGCGCGGCGGCTGCGGCCGCTGCCGTGGGTGCCGCGCTGACTTCGTGCGTCGTGACGCGTTGCTCGGACTTCGCCGTGGCTGTGCCGCTGCCCTCGAACCGGGCGCGGTAGACCAGCACATTCTCCATCACGCGCTGGACGTAGTTGCGCGTCTCCGACAGCGGGATGCGCTCGACCCAGTCGACCGGATCGACCTTGGGGTCGCGCGGGTCGCCGCGCGCCTGCACCCATTCGCGCACCCGGCCGCGGCCGGCATTGTAGCCCGCGAAGGTCATGATCTGGTCGCCGCGATATTCCGACAGCAGCGCGCTGAGCTCGGCCGCGCCCATCTGCGTGTTGTAGACGGGATCGGACACCATCCTGTCCCAGTCATAGGTCAGGCCAAAGCGTCTTGCGGTATCGCGGCCCGCCTCCGGGGTCACCTGCATCAGCCCGACCGCGTTGGCGGCAGACTTGTCGCGCTGGTCGAACGAGCTTTCGGTGCGCGCCACCGAATAGATCACGCTGGTCTCGATTGCGGGCGCGACCTGCTTGTGCTCGGGAATGCCGATGGTCGGGAAGGCGTAATGGTCGAGCGCAAGCCCGCGCGCCAGCGCCGACTTGCCGACCTCCAGCATCACGCGCGCATCGTTGCGCCGGCCGGCGAGCTCGCCGAGCGCTTCCAGCGCTGCGACGTCGGTGCTCTCCTTGGCAAAATCCTCGGCGTAATAGAACACCATGTCGCGCTCGCCGATGCCGTAGAGCATCTCGGCGGCGCGGACGCGCTCGTCCGCGGGCTGTGTATCGGCCGCGGCCAGCACGGGCGAGGGCGGGCGCAGCTCGATCCCGTCGAGGCCGAGCCTGGCGCGTGCGAGCTGGCCGTAATAGGCGGTCGGATAGCGCGCGGCGGCCTGATAGCTCATGCGCGCATCCGCCGTCGCCCCCATCGCCTCGGCCGCGCGGCCGCGCCAGTAATGCGCCCGCGACAGCGCGATCGGATTGGCGGAGCCTTCGTCGATCGCGGCGAAGTGCATCATGGCCGCCTTGGGATCGTCGAGATAGCGCAGCGCGATCCAGCCGCACATGAAGTGGTAGTCGACGCGATAGACTTCCATCGCGGGCACCGCCGCCGCGCGCACCACGTCGTAGGCGGTCTTGAACTTGCCCTGGTCGAGCAGCTTTCGCGCGAGCAGGCGCCGCTCGCGCCACCAGGCATCGGTGTCCTGGGCCGCCATCGTGTCTGGCGCGGCGGCGAGGATCACCTCGGCGGCGTCGTCGATGCGGTCGTTCTGGAGATGCCACTGCGCGCGGCAGAGGACGTAGCCGAGATCGCGGCGTGCTTCGGTCGAGACGTCCTCGAGATAATCCTTGGCCTTGTTGGCCTTGCCGGTGACCGCCGAGCAGGCCTTGACGATTGCGAGCGCATCTTCGCCAAGCCGCTTGGCCGCGCGACGCGCACCTGCATAGTCCTTGGCGCCGAGGCGCTTGTCCATGCGGGCGCGATGATCGTCAGCGGTCAGGAGATCGCGGAACGCCTCGTAGGAATCCTCCTCGCTGCGCTCGGACAATTCGTCCGTACGCCAGGCCTCGCGCACCAGACGCGTAGCCCTGTCATTGTCGCCTTCACTCAGGAGCACGCGGGCGAGCGCGAACTTGCCCTTGGCGCTGGTCGGCCGGTCCATCGTGAACTTGTGCACGGTCGCAGCGTCGCTCTTCTCCTGCCACAGCCGCGCTTCGGCGCGGCGGCGGAGCAGGGCGCTGCTCGGCCAGTCCGGATTGGCGGCGAGGAAGGCGGCGTAGCGCTTGAAAGGTGCCGTGCTCTCGGAATGGCGCAGCATGAACCAGTCGGCGAGCTTCTGTCCGGCCGGGTCGGCAATGCGGTCGCGCGCCGCGCTCGCATCGTCGGTCTTGCCCTTGCGCGCGAGATCGATGGCGTCCTTCAGCGCGGCGAGGTCGCCGGTGAGCGGCGGGGCTGCCTGTTTGTCCGAGGGCTCGTCGTTCTTCTTCGACTTGCGCTTGGCCTCGGCGTGCTTGCCATGGCGCGACTTCGCGGCAGCGTGACGCTGCTTGCCGCCGGCTTTCGTCTCATGCGTTTTCTTTGACGCCGACGATTTGTGACTGCTCTTCGCTGCCAGCTCGGCAGGAAGAAGGGCCAATGCGGCCACGGCAACGACACACGCGAGCGAGCGTAGGCACTGGTTCATTCGATGGTCCCCCTGCGAAACCACTACAAACCAAGGTCCGCGACGACATGCGGCTTGAGAATCAAAGACGACACCCAAAACGATGCCACGACATCGTTTCGCAGTCCTCACGCTCCTTCAACAATGCGGCAAAATACCGATGGGAACTCGGGAACTTCCGAAATGGCGGAAAGGGCAATGCCTTCAACCTTTGTTAACGAATAGGGCTCGCGCGACGGTTGCGCGCGGTCAGGGGCGTCGCAAGGGCCAGATTGCGCGTGTTCCCGCCGCCAAAACCGGTGTATTGAGTTCCCAACCGGTCCTTTCAGCTCTTACCCCCACCGCTCATGCCACTTTTCAACCAGTCGATCAGGCGCAAGATCGTCGGGATCGCCCTCGGATTGATCGTCCTGATGCTGGTCACCGCGATTCTTTCGATGGTGATGTCGAGCCAGGTCGGCGTCCTGCTCGACGAACTGACCGATCGCTACATTCCGGCCTACGGCCATCTGGCGCGCGCCAACATCCGCTCGCTGGAGCGCTCGGTGGCGCTTCGGCGGATGGTCATGATGAAGATGCAGGCCCCCTCGGAGGAGGAGGCCTACGCGGCGCGCCTGCGCGAATTCGAGGAGGCCGATCGGAAGATCGACGAGGAAGCCGAGGCCGCGCGCACGCACATCAACGCGATCATCGACGACAAGAGGACGCCTTCCGACAATGCCGGGCTGGCGCGGATCGAGACCCGCATCGAAACCGCTCTCACCGAGCTGCGTCACGACATGAATGAGGACCACGCAAAACTCCTCAAGCAGGTCGAAGGCAAGCAGATGACGGAGGCGCGCGGGACCCTGGAGCATCTCGACACCATACGCGACCAGTTCAACCAGAAGATCGACGCGATCCGCGCCGACATGCTGAAGCAGGTCTTCGCCAGTACGGCGACAGTGATCGGTCGCCAGCACCAGGCGATGATCATTTCGGGCATCGTCACCATCCTCGCGGCGGTGGTCGGATTTGCTTTCGCGCTCCTCGTCTCCAGTGGCATCACGCGACCGGTGCGGCTGTTGCTCGCCGGCACCCGCGAGGTCGAGGCGGGCCGCTTCGACAAGACCATCACGGTCTCGACCCAGGACGAGATCGGCGAACTCGCCGCCGCCTTCAATCGCATGATCGAGCAGCTGCGGCACAACGAGCGGATCCGTGAGACCTTTGGCCGCTATATCGATCCCAAGGTGGCGCAGGGGCTGATCGACCGGCCCGAGGTCGCCATCGACGGCCAGCGCCGGGTGATGACCATCATGTTCTCCGACATGAGCGGCTTCACCTCGATGAGCGAGGGCATGACCCCGCGCGGCCTCGTCAAGGTGATGAACCACTATTTCACGGTGATGTCCGCGCCGATCCGGAGCCATCGCGGCGTTATCGATAAATATATCGGCGATGCCATCATGGCCTATTGGGGCCCTCCCTTCATTGAGGAGGACGAGCCGGCGCTATTCGCCTGCTACGCCGCCATCGACATGGCCGATGAGGTGCCGGCGTTGCAGAAGCAATTGCCTGACCTGCTCGGCATCCGCGCCATGCCAGGCCCTTGCGATCTGCGCATCGGGATTGCCACCGGCGAGGTCCTGACCGGCAGCATCGGCTCCGAGCTGATGATGAGCTTCACCGTGATGGGCGACGCCGTGAACCTCGCCTCGCGTCTCGAGCTGGTCAACAAGATCTACGGCACGCGGATCCTGATCGCGCAGGCCACGGCGGACGCGATCGGCTCGAACCTCGAGCTGCGCGAGATCGATCGTCTGGCGGTGGCCGGCCAAAGCGCATCGCAGGCCATTTTCGAGGTGATGAGCAAGGCGCACGGGCTTAGCGTCCCGCAGGAGAGCCTGCGCGCGCGTTACGCCGAAGGCCTCGCCGCCTACCGCGCGCAGCGCTTCGACGAGGCTCGCGCCGCGTTCAATGCAGCGCTCGAAGCCGTGCCCGGCGACGGTCCCTCGCGCGCGCTGCTCGGCCGCATCGCGCAGTTCGAGGCCAATCCGCCGGACGCCAATTGGGACGGCGCCTGGCGGCTGGAGCAGAAATAGCTGTTCTTGTCGGGCCGGCACCGCCCTTGCCGGAAAAAACGCTTCTACTCGATAACGATGTTCGCAGTGACCTAATTCCCGGGCTTAGGTTTGACGTCCCTTGTGGCGTTTGATGGGGACACGCCGATGACAGAACTTCATGACAGGCTGGAACGGTTCGAGACGCTCACCGCCGAATGCGAGCTGATTGCCAAGCTCGCCACCGACAGCACCAAGCGCGAGTTCTATCTGAGACTCTCGGAGCAGTATCGTCAGCTGGCGGTGGATATGCGGAAGGCGATCGCGACCAAGGCCGCGGCCTGACGCCGCCTGCAATCCGTTCTTAATGTTTGGCGCGCATCCTTTGAGGATGCGAGCGTCGCGATCATGATTGCTCGCATTGGGAATGCCGAGGTCCGTTGCGGTGCAGCGCATCTCGCTGACGTCGCTTTGCCGCTCCTCACCAGGGCAATCCCATGCGCCTTCTCGCAGTCCTTATCTTCGCGCTCATGACGGCCGCCTGCAACCAGGAGCAGGACATCACCGGCTCGACCCCGGTCTGTGCGATGCGGCACTACAGCTCCTACAATCCCCGCGACATGAACCAGTGCGTTGCCGCCTGCAAGGCGTGCGACCACGGCAACACCGTCACCTGCACCACGTCATGCACCCTCAAGGGTGCCCACTGAGCGGCGGCGCGGGCTGGAGCTAGCGCTGAGGGTGCTCGGGCACCGGAACGATTCACATGGGTTAGTCATTGAAGGGGCAGGTAGGACGCGGAGTCCTATGGAATGGGTATGCTCGATCCCGGTCGGTTCCTGGTGTCGTGCTCGCATTGCGATGCATGGCCGATGGCGGCCAACGTCAAACGTTCGAGCTGGTCTTCGTCGCCGCACGAGGTCCGCTTCGTGTGCCCGCGCTGTCGCCGCGAGGAGACAGCCATTATCTCGGCCTCCGGTGAGCTGACCCCGATCCGGCGCATCGACGCTCCGCTGCGCGATGTCACCGCGGCCTGGGCTCAGGCCCAGCGGCCAAGAGGTCGGGCGTAGCCCGCCCGTCACAGGACCAAGAGATCGGGCGTAGTCGGCTCTGCGCAACGCCTTGCGCGGTCCGTTTTTGGAACCCGGCCTACGCCCACGCGTTTCCGCTCCGACATCAACGCATCGAGGCCCTGCGAATGATCAGCGAGCATTTCGACACCCGCACCCGGATCAACATGAAGCTGGCGCTGGATCGGGTCTGCCGCAATCGCCCGGTCGGCGAGGACCATTGCTTTCGCAGGTCCGTTGCCGAGAACATCATCCGCTGCGCGCTCGCGGGCCGCACCGGCATCGGCCAGCTCGTCGATGCCGGCGAGCGGGCGGTGATCAGGACGCGTTCGGAGCGGGAGCCGGCCTGATTGCGCCGGCTCAATCTCCGGTGCGGTGCTTTGCCCGTCATGCAACCGGCCGATTGACTCTCCGCTTGCCCGCCCCGTAGATTGGCCGGTGACGGTTCTCCTCACGGAGATCAAAAGGGAACGTGGTGCGAGGTTTTCCCGATACCGGGATATTCTCAACGCCACGGCTGCCCCCGCAACTGTAAGCGGTGAATCTTTCGTCATATGCCACTGGGAATCTCGGTCCTGGGAAGGCGACGTAAGGTAACGACCCGCGAGCCAGGAGACCTGCCGTCAGCCGTGGTCACACGCGAAGATGTCGGTCGGGGAGTACAGACATTAGCTTCACCGGAGCAATCGAAAGCTCCGCCGTGAAACCTCGTTCGCTGTGACGTGCCACTGACGTCATACCGAGGTTACAAGAGTGTCCCGTATTGTCTTTGCCGCCAGGCGCTTCCGCGCCGGCGTTGTCGCGTTCGTTTCCCTGTATTCGCTCGATCTGTCCATTGCCCAGGCGCAGCAGTCGGCATCGCCCGATCTGCTGCCGCCGGTCGAGGTCGCACCGACCGAGCGTGCGGCCAAGCCGCAAGCCGCGCGGCCTGCGCCCGACCGGCCCGAGCAGCGGCGCGTCGCTCGGCTGCCGAAGCCCGAGCTGGTGCCGGCGTCGCCCCCGGTTGCCGGGGTATCCGCGGCCAACCTGTTTCCGACGGTCGTCGTCAGTCCGACGGGCGTTGTCACTCCGACCAATCTGGTTGCGAGCTCGGTGACGGTTCTGACCGCCAGAGACATGGAGCGCGATCAGCGCCGGACCGCATCCGATGCGCTGAGCGCGGTTCCTGGCCTGAACCTCGTGCAGACCGGCGGTCCGGGAGGACAGACGTCGATCTTCATGCGCGGAACGAATTCCAACCACACCAAGGTCCTGATCGACGGCATCGATGTCAGCGATCCCGGCAACCCGAACCGTTCGTTTGATTTCGGCCAGTTGCTCACCTCCGACATTCAGCAGATCGAAGTCCTGCGCGGTCCGCAGGGCGGTCTCTACGGCGCAGACGCGCTGGGTGGCGTGATCTCCATCGTGACGAAGAAGGGCGACGGTCCCGCCCGCGCCACCGGCTCGGTCGAGGGAGGCTCGTTCGGAACGTTCAATCAAACTGCAGGTCTGAGCGGTTCACAGGACCCCTTCAACTATGCCTTCAACGTCGCGCATTTCCACGCGAACGACGTGCCGGTGACGCCGGTCGAATTGCTCCCGCCGGGGCAGAAGGCGATCGGCAACTATTACGACAACATGACCTATTCGACGAAGCTTGGCGCCGAATTGAGCGAAAACCTCACGCTCAACGGCGTGGCGCGGTACACCGACGCCACCCTGCGCTTTACCGGAGACACCTTCGATCCCGTCACATCCGCGAGCTTTCCCGCGGCCGCGCAAAGCACGCAGACGGTGCACCAGCTCTTCACGCGCGGGGAGGCGGTCTGGTCCGCTCTCGACGACCGGATGAAAAGCTATTTCGGTGTCAACTACACCAATCACTGGAACTACAACATCTCGCCCGGCGACGCGATGGCCACGATCACGACCGGCGACCGCGTCAAGTATGATTGGCACACCACGACCCAGCTCGCGCCCAACAACAATGTCATCATTGGCGCGGAGCATGAGACCGAAACACTGCAAACGGCGACGGTCTCGGCGCAAAACGTCAACAAGGCCGGATATATGGAGCTGCAGTCCCAGTTCCGGGATCGCGTCTTCTTCACGGCCAACGTCCGGCAGGACGATAACGAGCGGTTTGGGGAACATCCGACCTTTCGTCTGGCGTCTGCCGTGATCGTGCCGGTCACGGATACGAAGTTCAAGGGAAGCTACGGTACGGGGTTCAAGGCGCCAACGCTCAACCAGCTTTACGTCAGCTTTCCCGCGTTCTTCTTCTTTGCAAATCCCAACCTCAGGCCAGAGGAAAGCGTCGGATACGACGCCGGCTTCGAGCAACCCCTGTTTGGCGATCGCGTTCGCTTCGGGTCGACCTACTTCCGCAACAACATTACCGACCTGATCCAGAGCACGTTCGATCCCGTGACGTTCACGAGCACCAACACCAATATCGGCAAGGCGATCACGGAGGGCACGGAGAGCTTCGTCGCGGCTGCGATCACGGACCGGCTTCGCGTTCGTGCCGACTACACTTTGACCCGCGCGGTGGATGCGACGGCGGGACTGGAGCTGCTGAGGCGTCCGAAGGAGAAGTGGAGCGCAAATGTCATCTGGAATCCGATCGATCCGCTGACACTTTCCGCAACCGTGTTGCACGTCGGGAGTTTCGTCGATGGTAGCCGCGACTTCAGCATTCTGCGTCTGCTGGCTCCGGCCTACACTGTCGTCAACGTCGCAGCCGAATATCTGGTCACCGACCAGGTGAAGGTGTTCGGCCGGGTCGATAATCTCGCCAATGTGCACTATCAAAATCCGACCGGCTTTCTGCAGCCGGGACTGGGCGTCTATGGCGGCATTCGCCTGGCGAATTACGACGTCAGATAGCGAGAGAGAGAAGCCTCATGACGACGGCCGATCCGCTCATGGACCTGATCGCAAGCCAGCTTGCCGACGCTGAGGCCGGCTGGAGCGTCGGCACGTTCGGTGCCATTGCCGAGTTCACACGCGAGCCCGGTGAGGCCTTCGATATGGAGCAGTCTCGCAACGGGATCAGCGCCGTGACGCAGAAGGGTGGGATACGCGTTGTCTCCCACCCGGATCTGCGCCTGATCGCATCGGAATCGCCGACCACGGAGAGCTGGAGCCACCGCATCGCGCTGTGTCTTCCGCATGAAGCCAGCGCCATGAGTGGTCGTACCGTGTTGACCGAGCTCGGTCCGGATGTCGAGGCGCTCCTGAGGAGGGATCGCAGCGGCATCCTGTTCGACCTTGGTCTCGGAACGTTGCAGATCGACGCCTGCATCCGCGTCAGCGATGCCGATGCCGTCGCCGCACTCAGGAGCCGCACGGGCCAATCCGTGTTCGCGCCCGAAAGCGATGCCATGCGGATCATTCTGGCCGCCAACCCGCACCGCGTCTTCATCAGCCGCATCGGGCGCGCCGAGGTATTCCAGCCGATCCCGCCGCCGGGCGGGCGAAGCCCTGACGGCCCGCACACCCACGTTCTGCCAAAGCTGCTCGCGCATCGCCGCACCCATGCCGCCACCGAGCCGCTGCCTGAGGGGTGGATCCCCTGCGCGCATCTCTATCCGGCCCATCCGCTGCGCGATCAGCTCGGCCGCAAGCGCGCGTTTCGGCCGGATCATCACGCAGCCTTCCAGGCGCTGCTCGAACTCTATGGGCTGCCTGAGCTGACGGCGTGCAAGAGGGCCGTGGTCGAGGCGGTCGCGAAGGGGCGGGGACCTGAGATTGTGACGCTTCCGCCCGATCGCACGGCGCGCGCCACCGTTCGCGTGGCCTTGCGCCAATTGGCGGCCAAGGAGCCGCACACGGCGGCACTCGCCGCCTGGCTTGCCGCCTACGACCGGCGCGATCCAGCCGAGACTGAAGATCCCATGGAGGCTCTTCACTGAGTCAGACGTGATGCCGCGTTCCAGCAAAATTGTGCTACAAATCCCACAAGGAGATCGTTCCATGACTGTCACCATCCTGCCGCCCCACGCCGACCGTTTCCGCCTTCATCCGGTCGCGTCGCGTCTCGCGCCGATGTTCTGCTTTGCACTGCTGACGGTGTCATGCGCGCTCGCGAGCTTCGCGCTTGCCTGCGCGACGCCGTTTGCGGCGTTCGCCGTCGTCGCCGCCGCGATGCTGCCGATGCGTCCGGCGCTGCTCGTCGTCACCGGCGCCTGGCTCGTGAACCAGACCATCGGCTTCGGCGTGCTGCACTATCCCATCGATGGCAGCACCATCGCCTGGGGCTTTGTCATCGGTGCTGCCGCGTTGCTGTCGACGGCAGCGGCATCGACCGTTCTCCGCCTGCTGCCGCAGGGCCGCACGCCGCTGATGCTGGCCATCGCGCTCGTCGCCGCCTACGCCGCCTATGAGCTCGCGCTGCTTGCCGCGACGCCGTTCCTTGGCGGAGAGGGCGCGTTCACTGCGGCCATCGTGACGCGCATCGGGCTGACCAGCGCCGTCTGGCTCGCCGGCCTCGTCGCCGCCTGCGAGATCGTCCGCCTGGTCGATCCGTTCGGGCGCGCGATGCGGAACGCGTAGGACGCCTCCGGAGTCTCCAGGTCCGGTCGTTGCGATGACCGGACTTTGCCCCACCAACGCAGGGCACCGCGCTCCAGACTGCCCCGCAGGCCGCGTTCAGCGTGCGGTCCGGAACGCAAGTTCGCGCAGCCGAGGCAGGGCGGTGTTGCGGTTGTCGCTGCGCCAGATCGCATGGAGCTCGGCGAAGACCGATGGTCCGAGCCTGATCGGGCGAAACACGACGTTGTCGAAACAGGCGTTGCGTGTTTCGTCCGGGACGATCGCAAGGCCGAGACCTGCGCTGACCAGCGACAGGATTGCCTGTGCCTGACTCATCGATTGCACGACCTGGGGCCGGATGCCATTGGCGTCGAACGCCGCCGTCAAGAGCGCGCGCATATATGGACCGCCCGACGAATACATGATGAAGGGCTGGCCCTCGAGATGCGACAGCTCCGGCCGGCGTCGCACCGCGAGCGGATGGTCAAGCGGCAGCGCAAGGGCAAGCCCTTCACGGAAGACGCTGGCGCTTCTAATTGGCTTCTCCGTCTCGATCGGCCGAACCAATCCGAGATCGATCCGGCCCGACCTCAGTGCATCGAGCTGCTGGCGCGATGTCAGCTCCTCAAAGGTGATCTCGATATCCGGCAGTTCATCGCGAACGCGCGTTGCGAGCCAGGGCAAATAGCCGTACGTCGTCGCGCCGACGAACCCGATAGACAGCGCTCCACCGGCGAGCGACGCGGCTTGCCGGGCGGCTTTGACCGCATGCTCGCGCTGCTGAAGCATCGTGCGGGCCTCGCTCAGGAAGGCGCGTCCGGCCGCGGTCAGCCTGACCGATCGGCTGGTGCGCTCGAGCAGCTTGACGGCGAGCGTTGCCTCCAGGATCTGGATCTGCCGGCTGAGCGGCGGCTGCGTCATATTCAGCCGCTTGGCGGCACGACCGAAATTCAGCTCATCGGCCACCGCCACGAACGCGCGTACCTGTCCGAACTCGATCATTGATACCTTTTCTGGATCAATTAAATCCAAAAATGAGTTTAGACCTGAATTGATCGCTGATCTAGCTTTCTCGCGTCCGATCGTCGCTGGCGTTCCGGACACCCACGGTCGCCGAAGGCGGCCGGGCAAACAAAATCGGGAAAGAAGGGGAGCAGCGTGGCCACGGAGCAGAGGCCGTCCACACGGACGCATTATCGTTTCGTCACTCTGGCGTTGATCACCATCCTGCTCGCGCTCAGCAGCGGCGACCGGGCGACGCTATCGATCGCCGGGCCGAACATGTCGAAGGCGCTCGGCATCACGCCGGTCGAGCTCGGCTGGATGTTTTCGGCGTTCGCGTGGGCCTATGTCCTTGCGCATCTTCCCGCTGGCTGGATCGCGGATCGGCTCGGTGCGAAGCAGACCATTTTGGGCGGATTGATCCTGTGGTCGCTCGTCACCTTCCTGATGAGCTGCGTCGGCTGGGCCAGCTACCCGTTCCTGGTGATGCTGATCCTGCGCTTCATGCTCGGTGTCTTCGAGTCGCCCGTCGGCCCCGCGGCCGGGCGTATCATCGCGGCGTGGTTTCCGTCCGCGGAGCGCGGCGTCGCGGGCGCCATTTTCAACAGCGCCCAATATGTCTCGCTCGTCCTCTTCACGCCGCTGATGGGCTTCCTCGATCACCGCTTCGGCTGGGAGCACATCTTCGCCGTCATGGGCGTATTGGGCTTCGCGCTCGCGGCAGTCTGGGCCGTTACGTACTATCCGCCGACCCGGCACCCGAGGATAGGTGCTGCCGAGCTTGCTCATCTGCATGATGGAGGCGCGCTGGTGGATCTCGGCGGCGCTTCGCCGACGGCAGCAGCGGTGCAGGGGCCGCGATGGTCCGACCTCGCCGAGCTGTTCAGGAGCCGCATGCTCGTCGGCATCTTCCTGGCGCAATACGGCATCTCGTCCATCACCTGGTTCTTCGTGTCCTGGTTTCCGACCTACCTCGTCAAGGACCGCGGCCTGTCGGTGCTCGATGCGAGCCTGATCGCGACCATCCCCGCCATCTGCGGTTTCGTCGGCGGCGTTACGACAGGCTTTTTCACCGACTGGCTGTTCAAGCGCACCGGTTCGCTGAGCATCGCCCGCAAGACGCCGATCACGATCGGCCTCGTCATGACGGTGCTGATCATCGGCTGCAACTACACGGACTCCACGGTTCTGATCACCGTGCTGATGAGCGCGGCCTTCTTCGGCAAGGGTTTTGGCTCGCTCGGCTGGACGGTCGTTGCCGACACTGCGCCCAAGGAGGTGATCGGTCTCACCGGCGGCGTCTTTAACGCCGTCGGCAACACCGCCGGCATCGTGACGCCTGTTGCGATCGGCTACATCCTCTCCGCCACCGGATCGTTCAACGGCGCGTTGCTGTATGTCGGCCTGCATGGGCTGCTGGCCGTGCTCTGTTACTGGGTCATCGTCGGGCCCATCGAGCGTCTCGTCATTCGCGAAGGCAGCGGGCTGATCCGCTCCGCGCCGGTCGCTGCCGAATGACATCATTTCCCGCAAATCCACCTCGATAGGAGAAAGCCATGAACTACCAGGTCAACGCGCGCATTATCGCCAACCCGCTCGCGGCAGGGCTCGCAGCCGGGGAAGCGACGACGGACCGGATCGCATGGGTGAGGACGTCGCTCGTCTTCCTGCCGCTCGCCCAGGCAATCAGCGATGCCAAGGTTCTCACCGGCCGGCAAAAACCCCTCACCGAGATCGCCTTCCTGTTTGCCGAGATCGAGACGGAGAACGGCCACAGCGGCATCGGCTACAGCTATTCGAAGCGTGCCGGTGGTCCGGGGCAGTTTGCGCACGCCAGGGAGATCGCCGGCGAGCTGATCGGCGAGGATCCGAGCGACATCGCGCGTCTGTGGGACAAGCTCGTCTGGGCCGGCGCCTCGGTCGGCCGCAGCGGCATGTCCACGCAGGCCATCGCCGCCTTCGACATCGCGCTGTGGGATCTCAAGGCCAAGCGCGCCAAGCTGCCGCTGGCAAAGCTGCTCGGCGCCCATCGCGATTCCGTTCGTTGCTACAACACCTCCGGCGGATACCTTTCGATGCCGATCGAGGAGGTGAAGGAGCGCGTCAGCATGGCGCTCGACAGGGGCATCGGCGCCATCAAGCTGAAGGTCGGCCAGCCCGACCCGATGGTCGACCTCAAGCGCATCGAGGCGGTTCGCAACCACATCGGCGACGTTCCGCTGGCGATCGACGCCAACCAGCAATGGGACCGCACCACGGCGCTGCGCTTCGGCCGCATCGCCGAGCAATTCAACCTGACCTGGATCGAGGAGCCGCTCGACGCCTACGACTACGAAGGTCATGCGGCGCTGGCAGCCGAGCTTGCGACCCCGATTGCGACCGGCGAGATGTTGACCAGCATCGACGAGCATTACGAGCTGATCCGCAACAATTCGGTCGATTTCATCCAGCCGGATGCGCCGCGCGTCGGCGGCATCACGCCGTTTCTCAAGATCCTCGCGCTCGCCGACCACAAGAAGCTCCAGCTCGCGCCGCACTATTGCATGGAGATCCATCTGCATCTGACCGCGGCCTATGCCCGGGAGCCCTGGGTCGAGCATTTCGAGTGGTCGGAGGCGATGTTCAACGAAAAGCTCGAGGTCGTGAACGGCCGCATGATCGTGCCGAACCGGCCGGGCCTCGGCTTCAGCCTGTCGGAGCAGGCGCGCGCCTGGGCCCGTGACGTCCACGAGGTCGGAAAGCGGCGCTGAGGGAGGATGGCCATGTACGAACCAAAGACGAAGCTTAGTCCCCTGGATCCGTCTGTCATCCGCCGGCTGAAGGATGTCTCCTCGGGTTCGCTGACCACCGAGCTGTTCAAGAAAGGCCTGCGCCAGTGCTTTCTGGTCGGGCTGGTGCCGATGAACAAGGACGCGGTCCGCTTCGCCGGTGAAGCTTTCACCATGCGGATGATCCCGGCGCGAGAGGATCTCGATACCATAGAGACGCTCACGCCGTATCCGAACGCGGACAATCTGCAGTGGGAAGCGGTCGAGAGCATCCCGCCCGGCCATGTCCTGGTGATCGACAGCCGTAACGATCCGCGCGCGGCATCCGCGGGCGCCATGCTGCCGACGCGGATGAAGGTGCGGGGCGCCGCGGCCATTGTCACTGATGGCGCGTTTCGTGACGGCCAGGAGCTGGCGCGGCTCGATTTCCCCGCCTATGCCCGGCAGGTCACGGCATCGACGCGGTTGTCGTATCATCGCGTCGCGGATCTGAATATTCCGATCGCCTGCGCCGACGTGGCGGTCTACCCGGGCGACATCATCGTCGGTGACGGTGACGGCATCACGGTCGTGCCACGGCATTTGGCCGCCGAAATGGCCGACCTCTGCGAGAGGCGGGACCAGCTCGAGAAGTACCTGTCGTATCGTATCAGTGCCGGCGAGCCGCTCTACGGCGTCTATCCGCCCACACCTGCCGTGCGCGCCGACTTTGAGGCCTGGAAAAAGGCCGGTGCGGATCCGGCGAGGGCCACGACGATCCGGGCGGGAGCCTGACATGAGCAAGACATCGCCCGCCGCCATGGAGGCGACGATCCGTCGCTATTTCGACGCCTGCAACGCCGCCGACTACGATGCCTTGATGGCCTGCTTCACGGCGGACGCGGTTCACTACTTCCCGCCCGGCTTGCCGGACATTCCATGGCGTGGCGCCGATACCATCGCGCGCAAATGGATCTGGTGCGTCGAGAATCTCGGTTCGCGATGGACGATCGAAAAGATTCTTTGCTCGTCGGCGTCGCCGGAAGCCGTGATCGAATGGACGCACTGGAAGCGCAAGCAGGGCACGGCGCTTCGCGGCGACGAATGGTACGCGTTCGAAGGGGCGAGCGGACGCATCAAGGAGATCAGGGCTTATTATGCGGCGCCCGCCGATCCCTCGGCCCGGATCTGCGAGCTCGTCGATTTCGACTATCGCGATCGCGGCTATCACCTTTCGTCCGAATAGCGTCGGGCGGCCGCGCCGTTCCTTGGCGGCGAGGGCGCCTTCACCGCCGTCATTGTGACGCGCATCGGGCTGACCAGCGGTCTGAATCGCCGGCCTGCGATGCGCGCCGTGCAGCGAAACGAGGACCTTTGCGGAGAAGCACCTCGGTGCAATCAGGGCGAAAATTGCGGAGCTGCGTGTGCTGGAAGCGACAGTGGCGTCGCTGGTGAGCGGCTGCGAGGCGACATGCAGCGGCAGCGTCGCGCCGGACTGTGTGATCTTGCAGTCGGGCCGTGGGTCACGCAGCGCGCCAAGCTGAAGAGCGATCCAAGTGCGAATTCCCGCATTCCACAGGGAACAGGGCTCATGACCCGCAACGAATCGTTGACACCCGGCTGCATATGTCACCACATGTGGGCGTCACGGTTCCGCTGGATCGCAAGATTTAGTGGCTAAGAGGGAAGCCGGTGAACCGCGCGAGAGCGCGGAATTCCGGCGCTGCCCCCGCAACTGTCAGCAGCGAGCTGCTTCCGAACAATCGTCACTGGTGCCTTTCGCACCGGGAAGACGGGAAGTGGGCGACGACCTGCGAGCCAGGAGACCTGCCGCGACAATCTGAACGTCCACGGGCGGGGTGTCCGGCGGTCGCTTGCATGCACCGCCCGGCAACTCTGCTGCCGGCGTTTCTGCAGCGTCCTTCCTTACAGCCCCGTTCAAACACAACGCGCGCATCACGGGGCCCATTGATGTCACTGAACCTGCACGACGCGGACACCGCTTCCGCACCCATCGTTCATTTGCGTCCACTATCGCTTGCGCCTGCTTCGAGCGAGCCGGCCATGCAGATCATCCGCCGCAATGGAAAAGTCTCGCCGTTCGATTCCGCTAAGATCGCGGTCGCCATGACCAAGGCCTTCCTCGCGGTCGAAGGCACCAGCGCGGTCGCCTCGCGCCGCGTCCATGAGAGCGTGGAGCAGCTGACGGCCGAAGTCGTCACTGCGCTGATGCGGCGGGCAGGCGAGGGACGCACCTTCCATATCGAGGACGTGCAGGACCAGGTCGAGCTCGCCTTGATGCGGAGCGAGCACCACAAGGTCGCGCGCGCCTATGTGCTGTACCGCGAGGAGCGGTCGCGCCAGCGCGCCGAGGAGGCGGCCGCGGAAGTGACGCCCGCTGTCGCGCCGGCACTTCATGTCACGCTCGCCGACGGTTCGCGCGTTGGTCTCGACACCAAGCGGCTCGCGCTGATTATCGGCGAAGCCTGCGCCGGTCTCGACGGCGTCTCTGCGGCACCCGTGCTCACCGAGACCACCCGCAATCTCTACGACGGCATCAGCCAGGACGAACTGGCACTGGCCTCGATCATGGCCGCGCGCACGCTGGTCGAGCAGGAGCCGAACTACGCCTATGTCAGCGCGCGCCTGCTGCTGGACAAGCTGCGCGGCGAGGTGCTGTCCTATGTCCATGCCGTGCCGACCTCCGCCTCGCAGGCCGATATGGCTGTACGCTATGCCGAATATTTCCCGGCCTACGTGAAGACCGGCATTGCCGCCGAACTGCTCGATCCTGAACTGGCCCGCTTCGACCTCGGCCGGATCGCGGCTGCACTCAAGCCCGAGCGCGACCTGAACTTCCAGTTCCTTGGCCTCCAGACGCTGTACGACCGCTACTTCCTGCACGTCCGCGGCAAGCGGATCGAACTGCCGCAAGCCTTCTTCATGCGCGTCGCGATGGGTCTTGCGGTTCGCGAGATCGACCGAGAGGCCAAGGCGATCGAGTTCTACGATCTGCTGTCATCGTTCGACTTCATGGCCTCGACGCCGACGCTGTTCAATTCGGGTACGCTGCGTCCGCAATTGTCGTCCTGTTTTCTCACAACCGTCTCGGACGACCTCGACGGCATCTTCAAGTCGATCAAGGACAACGCGCTGCTGGCAAAATATTCCGGCGGCCTCGGCAACGACTGGACGCCGGTGCGCGGCCTCGGCGCCCACATCAAGGGCACCAACGGCGAGAGCCAAGGCATCATCCCGTTCCTGAAGGTTGCCAACGACACCGCCATCGCCGTCAACCAGGGCGGCAAGCGCAAGGGCGCGGTCTGCGCCTATCTGGAGACCTGGCACGTCGACATCGAGGAATTCCTCGACCTGCGCAAGAACACCGGCGACGACCGCCGCCGCACCCACGACATGAACACCGCCAATTGGGTGCCGGACCTGTTCATGCAGCGCGTCGATGCCGATGGCGAATGGACGCTGTTCTCGCCTGACGAGACGCCCGATCTGCACGATCTCTATGGCGAGGCGTTCAAGACCGCCTACGAGGCCTATGAGGCCAGGGCGAAGGCTGGCGGCATGCGCGTCTTCAAGACCGTGCGCGCGAGCGACCTCTGGCGTCGCATGCTGACCATGCTGTTCGAGACCGGTCATCCCTGGATCACCTTCAAGGACCCCTGCAATCTGCGTTCGCCGCAACGCCACGTGGGCGTGATCCATTCTTCGAACCTCTGCACCGAGATCACGCTCAACACCTCGGCCGACGAGGTCGCCGTCTGCAATCTCGGCTCCATCAACATGCTCGCGCATGTCGGTCCCAATGGACTCGACCATGCCAAGCTGAAGCGGACGGTGACGACAGCAGTACGGATGCTCGACAACGTCATCGACATCAATTTCTACACGATCCCCGAAGCGCGCCGCTCCAACATGCGTCATCGTCCCGTCGGGCTCGGCCTGATGGGCTTTCAGGAAGCGCTTCAGATCCAGCGCATTCCGACCGCGTCCGACGCGGCCGTGGCGTTCGCCGACACCAGCATGGAGGCAATCTCGTTCCACGCGATCGAAGCGTCGTCCGATCTCGCTGCGGAGCGCGGACGCTATCCGAGCTTCGAGGGCTCGCTGTGGTCGAAAGGCATTTTGCCGCTCGACTCCATCCAGTTTGTCGCCGATGCCCGCGGCGGGCTCGACGTCGATCGCTCCGCAACGCTCGACTGGGATCGCCTCCGCAAGAAGGTCACGTCCAGCGGCATGCGCAACTCGAACGTCATGGCGATCGCGCCAACGGCGACGATCTCCAACATCTGCGGCGTCTCGCAGTCGATCGAGCCGAACTATCAGAACCTGTTCGTGAAATCGAACATGTCCGGCGACTTCACCGTCGTGAACGAGTTCCTGGTGCGCGACCTCAAGGCGAGGGGGCTTTGGGACGAGGTGATGGTCTCCGACCTCAAATATTTCGACGGCAGCGTCGGCCAGATCGACCGCGTTCCTGACGATCTGAAGGCGCTCTACGCGACCGCCTTCGAGATCGACAGCGCCTGGCTGATCGAGGCGGCCGCGCGCCGGCAGAAATGGATCGACCAGTCGCAGTCGCTCAACCTCTACATCGCCAATCCCTCCGGCAAGAAGCTCGATGCGCTCTACCGGCTGGCTTGGCGGCGCGGCTTGAAGACGACCTACTACCTGCGCTCGCGCAGCGCCACGCATGTCGAGAAATCGACGTTGAAGGGCACCGACGGAAAGCTCAATGCGGTGTCCGCGTCAGTGGCGGTGTCGCACGCGCCGATCATGATACCGACCTCTGCGGTGCCGGACCTCGACGGCATCAAGGCCTGCCGGATCGACGATCCCGAATGCGAAGCGTGCCAGTGAGGAGATGACGATGCTCGACTGGTCCGATACCGAAACCACAGCGGCCGCTCCTGCCGTCTCAAGTCTCGCCACCGCACTGCGTCCGCAGACCCAGCTCAAGCTCGAGCCGGCCGACCCGACCGGCTTAGGCGCGATCGATCGCGCCGGCGGCCGCGTCTCGGTCGACGAGAAGCGGATGATCAACTGCCGCGCCGACGTCAACCAGCTGCTTCCGCTGAAGTACAAATGGGCCTGGGAGAAGTATCTCTCAGGCTGCAACAATCACTGGATGCCGACCGAAGTTTCGATGCAGGCCGACATCGCGCTATGGAAGTCGCGGGACGGACTGACCGAGGACGAGCGGCGCGCGATCAAGCGCAATCTCGGATTCTTCGCGGCTTCCGAATCGCTGGTCGCCAATAACATCGTGCTGGCGATCTACCGTCACCTCACCAATCCGGAGTGCCGGCAGTACCTCCTTCGGCAGGCCTTCGAGGAGGCGGTGCACACCCACACCTTCCAGTATATCGTGGAAAGCCTCGGCTTCGACGAAGGCGAGCTGTTCAACATGTACCGCGAGGTGCCGTCGATCACGGACAAGGCGGCCTGGGCGCTCAAGCACACGCAGCACCTGGACGATCCGTCGTTCCAGACGGGGACGCCGGATAGCGACCGCGCCTTCCTGCGCGATCTCGTCGCCTTCTATGTCGTGTTCGAGGGGATGTGGTTCTACACCGGCTTCGCGCAGATACTGTCGCTCGGCCGCCGCAACAAGATGGTCGGCATCGCCGAGCAGTATCAGTACATCCTGCGCGACGAGAGCATCCATCTCAACTTCGGCATCGACGTGATCAACCAGATCAAGATCGAGAACCCGCATCTGTGGACGGCGGCGTTCCAGGACGAGATCCGCGGCATGATCCGCGACGCAGCCGAATTGGAGGCCGCCTACGGACGGGACACGATGCCGCGCGGCTTCCTCGGCCTGAATGCTGCGCTGTGCGAGCAGTACATGCACTTCATCGCCAACCGCCGCTGTGCGCAGATCGGGCTCGCTCCGGTGTTCGCCGAGGTCGAGAACCCGTTCCCGTGGATGTCCGAGGCAATGGATCTGAAGAAGGAGAAGAACTTCTTCGAGACCCGCGTCATCGAATACCAGAATGGTGGTGCGCTGACTTGGGAATAGCACCGATCATGGCTATGCCGCGGGCGTGTCACCTGTGCTTAAACGGTGGCACGCGTGCGGCAGCAGGGGGATGAGGTGGAGATCAGACGAGACGATCCGACGGCGCCCTATGTCGCCGATTTGTTGGCTCATCATCTCGAGGAGCTGCGCAGCGTCATGGCCGAGCGCGCGTTCGCTCTGGATGCCACTGGCCTTTCGGCTGCCTCCGTGACCTTCTGGACGGCTTGGCAGGACGATGTCCTGCTCGGGTTCGGTGCGCTGAAGGAGCTGGATCATACGCATGGCGAGGTGAAGTCGATGCGTGCCGCGCCGGCTGCACGGGGCACCGGGGTAGGGCGCGCACTGCTGAGTCATATCATCGCCGAAGCCCGCAGGCGGGGTTACGTGCACCTCAGCCTGGAGACCGGCACGGCAGCCCTGCACGCGCCCGCCATCTCGCTCTACCGCAGCGCCGGTTTCGTCTCCTGCGCGCCGTTCGCCGACTATGAAGCAAGCCCGCACAACCAGTTCATGCGGCTCGACCTGACGGATTGAACTGGGCGCTTCGCGCTCATCACTCCTGCCTCAGGATGACGGGGTTGGTACTGCGGACCGCCGCGACTCAGGAGAGGCACGCTCCGTTCCCGAGACCCGCGCTGGGGCGCGCCGGAGCGGCTTTGAAATCTAAAGTTGTGGATTGGCATAATCACGAGGGTATTACAGTAAGCCAACCCGTGTCTTCCCGGTAACGATTGTGCTGTCTCTGCAACACTCATCTTGGATTAAACCCTTATCTCCGTCCGTTCGCATCAGCGCCGCTTTTTAGCCACACCCGAACATGAATAAAATCGCTCTAAAGTTTGAAGGGCATCGGCGGTCTTCGAAGGACGGAAAATCCCAAGGTCGATTCAAATCTTGGCTCTGATTTTTCGGGTCTGAAAGGGTTGGCCGGGGAAACTGGTTTGCGATGGACGCAAAGACCGACATCAAGCAGAGGCTGCCGAGCCGTCACGTGACGGAAGGCCCGACGCGCGCGCCGCACCGGTCCTACTTCTACGCCATGGGTCTGACCACCGAGCAGATCCACCAGCCCTTCGTCGGCGTCGCCTCCTGCTGGAACGAGGCCGCCCCCTGCAACATCTCCCTGATGCGCCAGGCCCAGGCGGTGAAGAAGGGCGTCGCGTCGGCCGGCGGCACCCCCCGTGAATTCTGCACCATCACCGTCACCGACGGCATCGCCATGGGCCATGACGGCATGCGCTCGTCGCTGCCGTCGCGCGAGTGCATCGCCGATTCCGTCGAGCTGACCGTGCGCGGCCACGCCTATGATGCGCTCGTGGGCCTTGCCGGTTGCGACAAGTCGCTGCCGGGCATGATGATGGCGATGGTCCGTCTCAACGTGCCCTCGATCTTCATCTACGGCGGCTCGATCCTGCCCGGCAATTTCCGCGGACAGCAGGTCACCGTGCAGGACATGTTCGAGGCGGTCGGCAAGCACTCGGTCGGCGCCATGTCGGACGAGGACCTCGACGAGATCGAGCGTGTGGCGTGCCCCTCGGCGGGCGCCTGCGGCGCGCAGTTCACCGCCAACACCATGGCGACCGTCTCCGAGGCGATCGGCCTGGCGCTGCCGTACTCGGCCGGCGCCCCAGCACCGTATGAAATCCGCGACGCTTTCTGCATGACCGCGGGCGAGAAGGTCATGGACCTGATCGCCTCCAACCTCCGGCCGCGCGACATCGTGACACGGAAGGCGCTGGAGAACGCCGCCGCCGTGGTCGCGGCGTCCGGTGGCTCGACCAATGCTGCACTGCACCTGCCGGCGATCGCGCATGAGTGCGGCATTAAGTTCGACCTGTTCGACGTCGCCGAAATCTTCAAAAAGACACCATATGTCGCGGATTTGAAGCCGGGTGGCCGTTATGTCGCCAAAGACATGTTTGAAGTAGGTGGCATACCGCTTCTGATGAAGACGCTGCTCGACAACGGATTTCTCCACGGTGACTGCATTACGGTCACCGGTCGAACGATCGCCGAAAACCTCAAAAGCGTTAAGTGGAATCCGCACCAGGATGTGGTGCACCCGGCAGACAAGCCGATCACCGTCACCGGCGGTGTGGTTGGTCTGAAGGGCAATTTGGCGCCAGAAGGTGCGATCGTGAAAGTCGCGGGAATGTCTAACCTGAGGTTCACCGGTCCGGCGCGATGCTTCGACCGGGAAGAGGACGCCTTTGAGGCCGTCCAGAACCGCACCTATCGCGAAGGCGAGGTCATCGTGATCCGCTACGAGGGCCCCAAGGGCGGTCCCGGCATGCGGGAAATGCTTCAGACCACCGCAGCGCTGACCGGCCAGGGCATGGGCGGCAAGATCGCGCTCATCACCGACGGCCGCTTCTCCGGCGCCACCCGCGGCTTCTGCATCGGCCATGTCGGGCCGGAAGCCGCCATCGGCGGCCCGATCGGGCTGCTCGAGGATGGCGACATCATCGAGATCGATGCGGTCGTAGGTACCCTTAACGTAAAATTGAGCGACCAAGAGCTCGCCCAGCGCAAGACCAAATGGAGCGCTCGCGCGACTAACCACACGTCGGGTGCGCTCTGGAAGTATGCTCAGCAGGTTGGACCAGCGGTCGGTGGGGCAGTAACCCATCCGGGCGGCGCGCACGAGAAACAGTGCTATGCGGACATCTAGGCGTGCCATAGTTGCGTTTGTGTTGGGGGCCGGAGCGCTGGCCGCGCCGGCGCTCGCCTTTGACGGTTCGGCCAGCAAGGACGCGGCCCTCCCGGTCGTGACCACCTTGCCGGGCGCCGCGGGTGCCGTGCGCAGCAAGGTGGCGGCACCGGCGACCACGCCCCAGGAAACCTCGCTCAGCGCCCTGCAATATGCCGCCGAAGGCGGTCATCCCGGCGCTCAGTTCAAGCTCGGCCGCATGTATGCCAACGGCGACGGCGTCGCCCAGGACGATGTGCGCGCCTTTGAATATTTCAGCCGCATCGCCAATGCGCATGCCGAGGACAGCCCGTCGGCGCCGCAGGCGCAGGTCGTGGCCAACGCCTTCGTCGCGCTCGGCCGCTACTATCTGAGCGGTATCCCGAACTCGAAGATCAAGCCGGATTCGGACCGGGCGCGGGAGATGTTCTCCTATGCGGCCTCCTATTTCGGCAATGCGGATGCGCAGTACGATCTCGCCCGGCTGTATCTGAAGACCCCGGACGCCTCGCGCGAGGATTTCCGCTATGGCGCGCGCTGGCTCGGCCTTGCCGCCCAGAAAGGCCAGCACGAGGCGCAGGCGCTGCTCGGCCAGATGCTGTTCAATGGCGACCGCCTGCCGCGGCAGGCCGCGCGCGGCCTGATGTGGCTGACGCTGGCGCGTGACAGCGCCGGTATCGAGGAAACCTGGATCAAGGAAAGCTACAATCGCGCTTTCGCCAAGGCCTCGGACGACGACCGCGCCATGTGCCTGCAAATGCTGGAACAGTGGGTGCAGGGCGTTCAGGGCCGCCGGTAGTAGGTACCCCCGCCGGGTAGGTTAGCCCGCGGCTGCGCAAAGCGCAGTCCGCTGGCGCAATCCAGCACCTCCAGGCATCGGCTCAAGCCGCCTCCAGATCCAGATCCGCCCATACCGGCACGTGGTCCGACGGCTTCTCCCAGGCCCGCACATAGCTGTCGATGCCGACATTGGCGAGCCGGTCGCTGGCCTGCGGCGACAGCAGCAGATGGTCGATCCTCAAGCCATGGTTCTTCTGCCAGGCGCCGGCCTGGTAGTCCCAGAAGGTGTAGAGCCCGGGCTCGTCGGTGACCGCGCGCAGGGCGTCGGTGAGGCCGAGGCCCAGCAGGGACTGAAAGCTCTCCCGCGTCTCGGCCTTGAACAGTGCGTCCTCGGTCCAGGCGGCGGGATTATGGACGTCGCGGGCATGCGGGATGACGTTGAAGTCGCCTGCGAGGATCAGCGGCTCCTCGGCCTTGAGTCGCTCCCTCGAATACTCAAGAAGCCGCGACATCCATTTGAGCTTGTAGGGATATTTCTCGGTCCCGACCGGATTGCCATTGGGCAGATAGAGGCAGGCGATGCGCAGCACCCCGTGCTTGAGCGTGACCACGCCCTCGAGGAAACGGGCATGGGCGTCCTCGTCGTCGCCGGCGAGGCCCGACTTGGTCTCGTCGAAGCGGAGCTTCGAGAGCAAAGCGACGCCGTTGAAGGTCTTCTGACCGTGGGTGACCACGTTGTAGCCCAGCGCCTCGATCTCCAGCCGCGGGAAGGCCTCGTCAACGCATTTGATCTCCTGCAGGCAGACGATGTCCGGCTGGCACTCCTTCAGCCAGGTCAACAGCAGGTCGATCCGCTGCCGGACCGAGTTCACGTTCCAGGTAGCAACTCTGATGGGCATTGGTGGGGCTCCGGGCAGGGGCCATCGTTAGAACAAACTGCAAACGCGCCCGTCAAGGACGCCGCAAAATCTCCCACAAAATTAACCCGGCTTAAGCCGGGCTCGGGCCATTGA
The DNA here is from genome assembly GCF_023073075.1 of Bradyrhizobium sp. 61. NCBI lineage: Bacteria > Pseudomonadati > Pseudomonadota > Alphaproteobacteria > Hyphomicrobiales > Nitrobacteraceae > Bradyrhizobium > Bradyrhizobium sp. 61. The sequence continues at coordinate 129,491 of NZ_JADPIU010000035.1, forward strand.
TACCGAAAAGGTTTTTCGAATGGGATGGCCGGACAAATCCATGAAGCAAGCTGAGCCGCGCGACGGCCTGATCGGCGCGTTCCTGTACTGGCTCGGCGGCTTCGAGATCGAGGACGGCCTGACCGCCGATCTCAGCGAGCGCGAGCTGCGCCGCATCCGCGCCAAGCAGATCGACGCGGTGATGCGCGCGATCCCGGTGACCATGGCCGTCACCATGCTCAACGTCGCCATCGTGCTGATCCTGTTCTGGGGCAGGGGCTGGAACGATTTCCTCGCGATCTGGGGCATGACCCTCGCCGTCACCGCCTCGCTTGCCGTGCGCGCGTGGCGGCGGTCACATCAAAACCCGCCGCAGGAAGCATCACCGCGCGCCGCGCGGCAGATGCTGCGGCAGGCGTTCTTCCTCGCGGCGATCTGGGGCACGCTTCCGCTCGCGCTGTTCAGCCGGGTCGAGCCGACCAGTCAGCTCATCCTGGCCTGCCTGATGGTCGGCATGATGTCCGGCGGCGCCTTCACGCTGTCGACCTTCCCGCGCGCGGGCCTCGTCTATCTCGCGACCGTGACGATGGCCTGCGCCGGCGCGCTGTTCCTGTGCGGCACCGGGCCGTATCTGCTGACCGCGGTGTTCCTGCTGCTGTTCGCGTTCTTCATGGCGCGTAACATCGTCTCGCAGGGCAATCTGTTCCTCGGCAATCTCAAGGCCCGGCTCGAGCTCGAACGTCAGACCGAGATCATCTCGCTGCTGCTGAAGGACTTTCAGGAGAACGCCAGCGACTGGCTGTGGCAGACCGACGCCGAAGGGCATCTCGTCGACGTGCCCCAACGCTTCGCCGAAGTGGCGCAGCTTCCGCTTCCGCTGCTGAAGGGCTCGCATTTCGTCGACGTGCTCGACATGCTCTGTCCCGACGACAAGAGCGCAGCCTACAACGTCGTCGGCCTGATGGAGCAGAGCGAGCCGCTGCACGAGATGAACCTCAAGGTCGTCGCCGGCGGCGAGGCGCGGCTGTGGTCGCTGACTGCGAAGCCGGCCTACGACCGCGACGGCCAGTTCCTCGGCTATCGCGGCTTCGGCCGCGACGTTACCGAGCGCTGGCGTGCGGAAAAGGCGGAGGCCGAGAGCCGCGCGAAGTCCGACTTCCTCGCGGTGATGAGCCACGAGATCCGCACGCCCATGAACGGCGTGCTCGGGCTTGCAAGCATGCTGCTGGAAACCAGGCTCGATCCGGAGCAGCACGAGGCCGTCACTTCGATCCGCGAGTCCGGCGACAATCTCCAGCGCATCCTCAACGATATCCTCGATCTGTCCAAGCTCGAGGCCGGACGCTTCGCGTTCGAGGCGATCGACTTTGCGCCGCGGGCGCTGGTCGAGACGGTTGCGACCGTCGTGCGCGCAGGCGCCAAGAGCAAGGGGCTCGCCGTCAAGGTCGAGCTCGACCCGAACCTGCCGCCGACGCTGCGCGGTGATGTCGCGCGGATCCGGCAGGTGCTGCTCAACCTCGCCTCCAACGCGGTAAAGTTCACCGACGAAGGCGAGGTGACGATCAAGGCCACCTGCCAGGCGCGCCGCGATCTGCTTGCGACCGTCGAATGGACCGTGACCGACAGTGGCATCGGCATCGCGCCCGAGAAGCTCGGGGAGCTGTTCTCCGACTTCGCGCAGGCCGACGCCTCGATCAGCCGCCGCTTCGGCGGCACCGGGCTTGGGCTTGCAATCTCACGGCGCATCATCGAGCAGATGGGCGGCACCATCGGCGTCACCTCGACGCCGGGCGAGGGCTCGACCTTCCGCTTCACGCTGGTGCTGCCCTGGAGCCAGGCGCAGGCCTCCGACCAGGCGGCGGGCAGCGACGAAGCGGACGAGCTCAAGGCGCGGATCGCGGGGCTCGACCGGCCGCTGAAGGTGCTGGTGGCCGAGGACGATGCCGTCAACCGCATGGTCGTGACCAAGATGTTGGGGGCGTTCGACGTCGAGCTGCGCGTCGTCACCGACGGCGTCCAGGCGGTCGAGGCTGCATCGGAGAGTGATTACGATGTCGTGCTGATGGACGTGCGCATGCCGGACATGGACGGCCTTGCCGCGACGCGGGCGATCCGCGCTCAAGGCGGGCGTTTCGAAGCCTTGCCGATCGTCGCGCTGACCGCCAACGCCTTCCCCGAGGACGTCAAGATCTGCCGCGAGGCCGGCATGTCGGATTTTTTGGCAAAGCCGCTGCGTAAGCCCGCACTCGCGGCCGCCTTGTTGCGCGCGCTCGACGGCAACATGATGTCGGAGGGCGCGCCGCTTCAGCCGGAGCTGACGCCACTCGACGTCGAGTGGACGGACGAGGAAAGGCAGATGACCGGCGTCTAGCCGGTCAGATCGAGAAGCTGGTCCCGCAGCCGCAGGACGGCTACGGGCGCGTGCGCCGGCAATGTAACGCGGCGCCGTTACAGTTTTCCATAGACGCGCCCGGCGACCGCCCTCAGGCGCTCGACCGAGCCGGACTCGGGATGCGGCTTGACCGGCGCGAACAGGATCGAAGCCTGCCTGCCGTTCTTCCAGACATAGATGTTGACGGCGTTGCCGTTGCCCTTGGTGCAGGAATGCTCGCCGAACGCTTCACTGCCGAGCTCGGGTATCGTCAAATGTTTGCAGGGGCCCGCGCGCTTCATCATGCCGATGACCGTGTCGCGCGACATCGCGATCACCGCGACGGTCATGGTATTGGCCTCGCGATCGAACATCATGCAGCTGCTGGCGCCGGTCCGCTGGACCGTCAGCGTGCTCTTGTCGAGAAAGCCGTCGGCATCGGCGGCCGTGAGCCACTCGCAATTGCCAAACCGCTCGCTGCTCTTGCTCACGTTGGCGATGGCAACGCGCGCGGCATCTGTGATCGGTCCGAGCAGCGCGTCGTCGGCACGCCGGCCGATCGGATAGACGCTGATCTGCAGAATGTAATCGCCGGACAAGGCGACGACCGAGGCTTCCTGGCGTTCCGCGCCGGCGGCGCTCGTTCCGCCCTGGCCTTCGTCGCCGGTCCCCGCGACCGCGTTCAGCGGCATGCGCTCACCAAGCGTCTTGACGAAGGTCGCGTACAATTCCCTGGCGCGGTCGTTGTCGGGATTGCGGAACACGGTCAACATCATCGTGTCGCCGCGCCCGCCCTGGTAGATGCAGCCGCGGCCGTCCTGATTTGAAATCAGTGACCATTTGAGCGCCGGCATCGCGCGGGCGAGCTCCTGGGCGCTGATGAACGGGCAGGTTTCGGCCGCGCGCGCGGGAAGCACCGGGACGGCTGCGATTGCAAGGAATAGAGCGAGGCAAGAGAACAGACGATCAATAATGCGCATTGGATAATTTAATACCGCTATTGGCGCCGCTGACGAGATTTAAGCTTTCTAGAATGATTGGACAGGGGCCGCTTCGGCGTCAGACTGTATCGGACCCGCCGAGCCCCCTTGGGGACCTCGCGATGATCGCAACTTACCCCTGATTTGCCCGACGCGTCAAACAGTTTTCGTAAAGTCCGAAATGCATCGCGCCGGCTCCCGGCTACTTTGCATGGGGTTGTTTTTCAGATTTTAAGTCGGGCTAGATCGAGAAGCTGGTCCCGCAGCCGCAGGACGCCGTCGCATTGGGATTGTTGACGCGGAACGAGGCGCCGATCAGATCGTCGACAAAATCGACCTGCGAGCCCGCCAGGAACGGCTGGGAGGCGGAATCGACCAGCACGACCGCATTCTCCTGCTCGATCACAAGATCGTCGTCGGTGCGGTCGCGGTCGATGTCGAACTTGTACTGGAAGCCCGAGCAGCCGCCGCCCTCGACGGAGATGCGCAGCATCGCGCCAGAACCTTCGCCCTTGAGGATCTCCCCAATCCGGCGTGCGGCGCGGTCACTGATGGTCACGTCAGTCGTCATAGTTCATCTCCGATAGTCCCGCGGTCATACCAAGTTCACTTGCCCAATTCATTTGGTATCCCACGTCCGGCATAGTTAAGTGCAAGCATACGCAGAATCAAATGGATAGGGACTAAATTCGTCGTGTCCGTCGGAATGGCAGCCCCCCGTGCGCCCTATGCCTGCGACCCCGACCGCAGCCGCGGCCGGCTGGTCGTGGAGCCGCCGAGCCGGACCCGCAGCCCGTTCCGGCGGGATTGCGACCGGGTGATCCACTCCACCGCGTTCCGCCGCCTGAAGTACAAGACCCAGGTCTTCGTGTTCCACGAGGGCGACCACTACCGCACCCGGCTGACCCATTCGCTGGAGGTGGCGCAGATCGCTCGCGCCCTGGCCCGGCAGCTCGGGCTGGACGAGGACCTCACGGAAACGTTGGCGCTGGCTCATGATCTCGGCCATCCGCCGTTCGGGCACGCCGGCGAGCGGGCGCTGGATGCCTGCCTGAAGGATTTCGGCGGCTTCGACCACAACGCCCAGACCTTGCGCGTCGTCGCGTCGCTCGAGCACCGCTATCCGGAGTTCGACGGTCTCAACCTGACCTGGGAGTCGCTGGAGGGCATCGTCAAGCACAACGGCCCGCTGACGGATCGCAGCGGCGCGCCGGTCGGGCCCTATCGCGAGCATGGCATTCCGGTCGGCATCGCCGACTACATCAAGACCTACGATCTCGAATTGTGGAGCTTCGCTTCGCTTGAGGCGCAGGTCGCCGCGATCGCCGACGACATCGCCTATGACGCCCATGACATCGATGACGGTCTGCGCGCCGGCCTGTTCCATCTCGATGATCTCAAGGTGATGCCGCTGACCGCGGAGATCATCGCCGAGACCTCAGCGCATTATCCCGATCTCGAAGACGTCCGGCGCGGCGCCGAGCTGGTGCGCGAGCTGATCTCGCACCTGATCGGTGCGGTGTATTCGGAGGCGCAGAAGAACCTCGCCGCCGTGAAACCGCAGTCGGCCCAGGATGTGCGCCGGCAGAGCCGGGCGTTGGTCACGTTCCCGGCGGCGGTTGCCGAGGAGGAGGCCGCCATCAAGCGCTTTCTCTATCAGCACATGTACCGCCACAAGCGGGTGATGCGGGTGATGGGGGAGGCGGAACAGATCCTGTTCGACCTGTTCGCAAAATACCTGACATCGCCCGGTGAGCTGCCACCGGAATGGCTGCTGGGGGCGGAGGCGGACAATGAGGGCGACCGGGCCCGCCGGATCGGCAATTTCATTGCCGGAATGACCGACCGTTTCGCCCTGACCGAGCACCAGCGGCTCTTTGACTCGACCCCGGATTTGCGTTAGGCGGCGGCCATGCCCGACACATCCTCAGCACTGCACCTGTTCGCCGACGTGCTCGCACGCGTGTACGCCGCCTGCCGCGCGCTCGCAGCGGACGCCAACTGGCCCGAGGGTATCGATTTCTCCCGCGTGGTGGTCGAGCCGCCGCGCGATGCCACGCATGGCGACATGGCGACCAACGCCGCCATGGTGCTTGCGAAAGAGGCAAAGGCAAAGCCCCGCGACCTCGCCGAGCAGATCGCCGAGCGGCTCCGTGCCGACGCGCTGATTGCCAAGGTCGATGTCGCCGGTCCCGGCTTCATCAATCTGACGCTGAAGCCGGCCGCCTGGGCCGAGGCGCTGCGGACGGTGCTGCGCGAGGGCGCCGATTACGGCCGCGTCCGCGGTGGCTCCAAGGTCAATGTCGAATACGTCTCGGCGAACCCGACCGGACCGATGCATGTTGGCCATTGCCGCGGCGCCGTGTTCGGCGACGCGCTCGCAAGCCTGCTCCAGTTCGGCGGCCACGACGTCACTCGCGAATACTACATCAACGATGCCGGTGCGCAGGTCGACGTGCTCGCGCGTTCTGCCTTCCTCAGGTACCGCGAGGCACTTGGCGAAAACATCGGCGCGATCCCGGAAGGGCTTTACCCCGGCGACTACCTGAAGCCCGTGGGCGCGGCGCTGGCGAAGGAGCACGGCGACAAGCTCCTTGCGATGAGCGAGGCCGAGTGGCTGCCGACGGTGCGCGCCAAGGCAATCGCGATGATGATGGACGAGATCAAGGACGATCTCGCCGCCCTCAACATCCGCCACGACGTGTTCTTCTCGGAGCGCTCGCTGATCGAGACCGGCAACAACAAGGTCGCCGAGACCATCGATTTCCTGAAGGCCAAGGGCGACATCTACGAGGGCCGCCTGCCGCCGCCGAAGGGCGCGCCGGTCGAGGATTGGGAAGACCGCGAGCAGCTGCTGTTCAAGGCGACGGCTTACGGCGACGATGTCGATCGTCCGCTGATCAAGTCGGACAATTCCTACACCTACTTCGCCTCGGATATCGCCTACCACAAGAACAAGTTCGATCGCGGCTTCGCCGAGATGATCGACGTCTGGGGCGCCGACCATGGCGGCTACATCAAGCGGATGCAGGCGGCGGTGAAGGCGACGACATCAGGCAAGGGCGCGCTTGACGTCAAGATCGTCCAGCTCGTGAAGTTGCTGCGCAACGGCGAGCCGGTGAAAATGTCGAAGCGGAGCGGGGATTTCGTCACCTTGCGTGAGGTGGTGGATGAGGTCGGCCAGGACGCCGTCCGCTTCATGATGCTCTACCGCAAGAACGACGCGGTGCTCGACTTCGACCTCGCCAAGGTCATGGAGCAGTCGCGCGACAACCCGGTATTCTACGTCCAGTACGGCCACGCCCGTGGCCACTCGATCTTCCGCAACGCCCGGGCCGAAGTGTTCCCGGAACTGCCTGAGGATACCGGCAAGCGCATCGCGTGGCTCGGCGAGTCGGCGGTGGAACGACTATCGGACCCGGTCGAGCTCGAGCTACTCAAGCGCCTCGCAATTTTTCCGCGCATGCTGGAGGCCGCCGCCGCGGCCCATGAGCCGCACCGAATTGCCTTCTATCTCTATGACTTAGCGAGCGAATTTCACGCACTTTGGACGAAGGGGCGCGATTTGCCCTATTTACGCTTCATTATCAATAATGATGCAGATCTTACAAAGGCGCGACTGGCCATGGTCCAGGGCGTCGTCTCTGTCCTGGCATCGGGCCTCGCCATCCTCGGCGTCCATGCTCCGGACGAGATGCGGTAGTTTGGGGCGAACTACTTAAGGGGAATTTTGGGGGTAACCGGCAGAAGCCGGACCGCTTAGACTTGGTTGAATGCCTTGTGGGTCGAAAGCCGCGCCTTGGTCGAGGGGCGCGCGGCTTTCCCGAAGGGACGCATCATCACGATGGCCGAACGATATCAGGACAGAACGTTTCCTTCCGATGGCTATGGTCGCGGTGGCGATCAGCATGGGAAGGCGGACAACGATCCCTTGGCCGAACTCGCCCGCCTGATCGGACAGACCGATCCATTCGCAGCGCAGGGACGGCCGAGCGCGCAGCCGCCGGCGCCGCCAACGCAGAGCTATCAGGACCACGACTATCCGCAGGACGACTATCGGCAGGATTATGCCGAGCAGGCGCCGCCGGCTCCGCCCGGGCCGCCCTCATGGATGCGGCGCGCCAACGTGCAGCCGCAGCCCGCGCCCGAGCAGCCCGACTATCCCGTTTCTGTGAACCCGGTTCATCCATTGCACCGCTATTCAGCCCAGCCGACCGCGCCCGAGCCTGATTTCCATCAGCCGCAGGCCTATCAGGACCACGCTAACCAGGATCAGGCCCATCAAGCGCAGGCCTATCAGGATCAGGCCCATCAGGGCCGCGCTCACCAGCAGCATGATCAGGCTTACCAGGAGCAAGCCTATCAGGAGCCGCATCAGCCGCCCGATCCGGCACGCTACGACGACGCGCTCTATGGACGGCTGGAGGGTGGCGAGCAGGATTATCAGCGCGATCCCGCCTATCCGGATGATCCTTACGCGTTCCAGAGCGACTATCCCGAGGCCGATCTCGACGAGCCGAAGAAGCCGCGCGGCGGCATGATGACGGTCGCGGCGATCCTCGCGCTTGCCGTGGTCGGCACTGGCGCGGCCTTCGCCTACAAGACCTATGTCGGTTCGCCTCGCAGCGGCGAGCCGCCGATCATCAAGGCGGACAACACGCCGACCAAGATCGTGCCGGCGCCGACCGACTCCTCGGCCAAGGTGCCGGATCGCATGGCGAGCGGCGATGGCTCCGAGAAGATCGTGCCGCGTGAAGAGGCGCCTGTCGACGTCGCTGCCAAGGCGGGCGGTCCGCGCGTGGTGTTCCCGCCACTGAACCAGAACGCGAACCCGCCGTCGGTGGCGAGCGTCGCGCCGTCCACGATCCCGCCGCCAAGCGCGGGTCCAATCCCGAGCAACGGCACGCTGCCAGCCAACACGCCGCGCTCGATCAGGACTGTGGCCGTGAGGGCCGATCAGACCGATAGCACCGCGCCGCAATCCGCAGCCGCCAAGTCGGCGGCAGCCGCACCGAAGCCCGTTGCCGCGCCCGCCGCACCGCCTGCGCCGCGCAATCCGCCGACTTCGGCCAATGCCAGTGCCAACCAGCCGCTCTCGCTTGCGCCGCAATCGACGCCGGTTGCGGAGGTGCCGCAGCGGATGGCTGCGACCAACCCGACGCAAATCACGCCCGCCAGCAATGGTGGTGGCGGCTACGTCGTGCAGGTCTCCTCGCAGCAGAGCGAGGACAGCGCGGCCGCGTCCTACCGGGTGCTTCAGAGCAAATATGGCAGCGTGCTCGGATCGCGCTCGCCGGTGATCAAGCGGGTCGATCTGACCGACAAGGGCAAGGGGGTCGTCTATCGCGCTTTCGCCGGACCCTATGGTTCGGCCGAGGAAGCGACGCAGGCTTGCAACAGCCTGAAGTCCGCTGGCCTGTCCGCCTGCTTCGTCCAGAGGAATTAACGGCCGTTTCCTTGACCCCCTCGCGGGGCAGGGTTAATCGGCCGTTATGAGCACGCGGGCCTTCATTACCGGTGTATCCGGAACGGAACTAACCGCCGCCGAGCGGGAGTTTATCCGTGCCGAACGCCCATGGGGCTTCATCCTCTTCAAGCGCAATGTCGAGGCGCCGGCTCAAGTTGCTGCGCTGGTTGAGGAATTGCGGGCGGCTGCGGGCGCGGCTGACGCGCCTGTCCTGATCGACCAGGAGGGGGGCCGGGTGCAGCGGCTGGGCCCGCCGCACTGGCCGGTCTATCCGCCGGGCGCGATTTTCTCGACCTTGTACGACGCTGATTCGGTACTCGGATTGACGGCTGCGCGCCTCAGCGCCCGGCTGATCGCGTCTGATCTCGCCGATCTCGGCATTACCGTGGATTGCCTGCCGCTGGCTGACGTGCCGGTGCCGGGTGCCGATGCCGTCATTGGGAACAGGGCTTACGGCACTGAGCCCGGCAAGGTCGCCGCGATCGCGCGCGCGGTCACTGAGGGCCTGGAGCAGGGCGGCGTGCTGCCGGTTCTGAAGCACATTCCCGGCCATGGACGCGCCACCGCCGACACCCATTTCAAGCTGCCGACAGTCGATGCTCCGAGGGACGAACTCGACCGGACCGACTTTGCGGCATTCAAGCCGCTGGCCGACCTGCCGATGGCCATGACTGCACATGTTGTGTTTAGCGCGGTCGACCCCGCCCATCCGGCGACGACTTCTGCGACAATGATCACTCAGGTGATTCGCGGCGTGATCGGGTTCCAGGGTTTGTTAATGAGTGATGACGTGTCGATGAACGCGCTGTCGGGGAATATCGCCGAACGGACCCGCGCCATCTTCGCGGCCGGCTGCGACATGGCCCTGCATTGCAACGGCAACATCGAGGAGATGCGCGAGGTCGCCGGCCAGACACCTGAGCTGTCCGGCACGGCGCTGGCGCGGGCGAAGGCCGCACTTGCGTCGCGCAAGGCACCGCAGCCGTTCGACCGGGCGGCCGCACGCGCCGAACTGGACGCATTGATCGCACGGGCAAACACGGCATCCGCATGACCGCAGAAATCCTATCGTTTGAAACCGGGCGGCCTGCAGAGCTCGCCGAGGGTGAGCCGGCGTTGGTTGTGGACGTCGAGGGCTATGAGGGCCCGCTCGACCTGTTGCTCGCGCTGGCGCGGCAGCAGAAGGTCGACCTCGCCAAGATCTCGATCCTGGCGCTGGCCGACCAGTACCTCCACTTCATCGAAGCCGCGCGAAAGATCCGGCTGGAGCTTGCTGCCGATTATCTCGTGATGGCGGCCTGGCTTGCCTTCCTGAAGTCGCGTCTGCTGCTGCCGGAGCCGCCGAGTGCGGAAGGCCCGAGCGCAGAAGAGATGGCGACCGCGCTCGCCAACCGCCTGCGCCGGCTGGAAGCCATTCGCGAAGCTGCAAACCGGCTGATGAACAGGCAGCAATTGCTGCGCGACATCTTCCCGCGCGGCGAGCCCGAGCAGATCGCGGAGATCAAGCACCCGAAATACACCGCGACGCTGTACGACCTGCTCACCGCCTATGCCGCGCAGCGCCAGTCGCGCGTGCTGGCGAGCGTGCATCTGGCCAAGCGCACGGTGTGGTCGCTCGCTGAGGCGCGCGCCACGTTGGAGCGGCTTGTCGGCAGCATCAGCGAACAGGACGACTGGGGCGTTCTCGACGACTTTCTGCTCCGGCACGTTGCCGATCCGACGCAGCGCGCGACGGTGCTCGCCTCGAGCTTTGCGGCTGCGCTCGAACTGGTGCGTGAAGGTCAGCTCGAGTTGAACCAGAAAGAGGCGTTCGCGCCCATCTATTTCCGGAAGGGGCGCCCGAAACCGGTCGTGGACGCAGCTCCTGCGCCTGATGCGCCGGTCGGTTAAGTGCAAGAAGGAGAAGCTACCATGGCAAGCCTGGCTGAAGTGCGGGTAGAAGAGGCCGAGCCGATGGAGAACGAGTCCCAGGCACGTCCTGAAGAGCTGCGGCTGCTGGAAGCGCTGCTGTTTGCTTCGAATGAACCGCTGGACACCGCGACGCTGGCCAAGCGCATGCCTGATGGCGTCGACGTCAAGGCTGCGCTCGAACAGCTCCAGGCCGACTATGCCTTGCGCGGCGTCAATCTCGTGCGCGTCGCCAACAAATGGACCTTCCGTACCGCCGGCGATCTCGCCTGGCTGATGACGCGGGAGAGCACCGAGACCCGCCGCCTGTCGCGCGCCGCGATCGAGGTGCTGGCGATCATCGCCTATCACCAGCCGGTAACGCGCGCCGAGATCGAAGAGATCCGCGGCGTCGTCACCTCGAAGGGCACGCTCGACGTGCTGCTGGAGACCGGCTGGATCAAGCCGCGCGGTCGTCGCAAGACGCCCGGGCGCCCCTTGACCTTCGGAACCACCGAGGACTTCCTGTCGCAGTTCACCCTGGAACAGCTTGGCGATCTGCCGGGCCTGGAGGAGCTGAAGGGCACGGGCCTGCTGGATTCGCGCCTGCCGACCGGATTCAGCGTGCCGACCCCGTCGGATGACCCGCAGCTGCGCGAGGACGAGGATCCGTTGGAACCGGGCGAGGACCTGGATCTCGCGCTGGCGCCTGCGGTCGAGCCCGAGACGCCGGAAGGCGGCAATGAGGGCGGCGAGGGTGGCAGCGAGGACTGACGTCCCGGCCGTTTAGAGGCTCCCTGCGACCAGTTAACACTGGCAAGATTACGTAGCGCCAACAGCGAATTGGCGCTGCCTTGGTCCTTGTTTTTGAGGCCTGCCAAGCCTAGGTTTCCGGGAAGATCGGCCGGGTCCCCGGCCAAGTGTGTTTGGAGGGTTGCAGGATGGGTTCGCTTAGCATTTGGCACTGGATCCTGGTGATCGCAGTCGTCCTGCTGCTGTTCGGCCGCGGCAAGATTTCGGATCTGATGGGCGACGTGGCCCAGGGCATCAAGGCCTTCAAGAAGGGCATGCAGGACGACGACAAGGTCGCCGACAAGCCCGAGCCGGCCAAGTCGATCGAGCACGCCGCCGCGCCGCCGACCGCGGCCCGGTCCGACGTCGGCAGCAAGGCCGTCTGAGTAAGCGTACGCGAGACGCGGGTGACGGCGCCGATCCTAAGCGCGAAGGATTGGGCCGGTCGCGGCTGGCGTGAACGGAAGGCCTCATGTTCGACATCGGGTGGAGTGAACTGGTCCTGATCGGGGTCGTGGCCCTGGTTGCCATCGGCCCGAAAGAACTGCCGGGCGTTCTGCGCATGGTCGGGCAGTGGATGGGCAAGGCCCGCAAGATGGCCGCCGAATTCCAGGGCCAGTTCCAGGAAGCGATGCGCGAGGCCGAAATGGCCGACCTCAAGAAGAGCTTTGACGAGGTCAAGGAAGCCGCTTCCGGCTTTGCCGGCAACAATCTGATGACCTCGCTCCAGAAGGATGTCAGCGACGCGCTCCGCGTCGATGCGCTGGACAAGCCGGCCGAGACCTCCACGACCACCGCCGTCGAAGCGACTTCAAGTGAAGCGCTGGCGATTTCAAGCGAAACGCCGGCGACACCAACCACGCCGGAAGCGCCGACGCCCGAGACCTTCGTGGAAGCCGAGGCGCATGCGGCTGCGAACGAGCCGCTCGCGATCACCCGCGAGGTCGAGCAGGCCCAGGTCATTCAAGACACTGCGCCACCTGAGGCGATCAAGGACGTTAAAGCGTCATGAGCGACGCCGATATCGAGGCCAGCAAAGCCCCTCTGATGGACCACCTGATCGAGCTGCGGTCGCGGCTGATCAAGGCGCTGCTTGGCTTTGGCGTGGCCTTCATCTTCTGCTTCTTCTTCGCCAAGCAGATCTACAACGTGCTGGTCTGGCCGTTCGTGTGGGTCGCTGGTCCCGAGAATTCGAAGTTCATCTACACGGCGCTGCTGGAATATTTCATCACCCAGCTCAAGCTCGCGTTGTTCGGCGCCGGCTTCATCTCGTTCCCGATCGTCGCGACGCAGATCTACAAGTTCGTCGCGCCTGGGCTCTACAAGCACGAAAAGCAGGCCTTCCTGCCGTATCTGGTCGCGACCCCGTTCTTCTTCGTGCTGGGCGCGGCGCTGGTCTATTTCGTGGTGCTGCCGATGCTGGTCCGCTTCTCGCTCGGCATGCAGCAGGCCGGCAGCGACGAGACCGCGCAGATCCAGCTGCTGCCCAAGGTCGGCGAATATCTGTCGCTGATGATGTCGCTGATCTTCGCCTTCGGCATCGCGTTCCAGCTTCCGGTGATCCTGACGCTGCTCGGGCGCATTGGGATCGTCACCTCGAAGATGCTGCGCGAGAAGCGCCGCTATTTCATCGTCATCGCCTTCGTCATCGCGGCCGTTCTGACGCCGCCCGACGTGCTGAGCCAGTGCTCGCTGGCGATTCCCCTGCTCCTGCTCTACGAGGGCTCGATCATCGCGGTCGGGATGGTGGAGAAGAAGGCGGCGGCGTCGAAGGCCGCCACCGGCACCGACGTGTCGACGCCGGCCAATCCTGCAGAGTAGGGCGCCACGTCCACCGGTGTCATTCCCCGCGAAGGCGGGGAATCCAGTACGCGCAGCCTCTCGGGGAATCACGGGCGCCTCTGGAATACTGGATCGCCCGCTTTCGCGGGCGATGACAGCTGTGCTAGGGGGAACGCGCTGACGTACAACGTTCGCCGTTGTAGGTTTATGCGCTGATCCAGGACCACCGCCATGCACGACATCAAATCGATCCGCGACAATCCGCAAGCCTTCGACGCCGGCCTCGCTAGGCGTGGCCTGAAGCCGTTGTCGGCGTCGCTGCTCGCGATCGACGAGAAGCGGCGGGCGGCGATCCTGGCCTCGGAGCAGGCGCAGGCGCGGCGCAATGCGGCCTCCAAGGAGATCGGCGACGCCAAGAAGGCGAAGGATGACGCGCGTGCCGCCAAGCTCATGGCGGAGGTCGCCGAGCTCAAGACCACGATGCCGCAGCTCGAAGCCGTTGCGAAAGCCGCCGACGAAGAGCTTGCCACGGCGCTGTCGGCGATCCCCAATCTGCCGCTCAGCGAGGTGCCCGACGGCGTCGACGAGCACGGCAATGTGCAGCGCCATGTCTTCGGCAACCGGCGCAACTACGCGTTTGCGCCCAAGCCCCATGATGATCTCGGCGGCGCGCTCGGTGACATGGATTTCGAGACGGCGGCCAAGCTCTCCGGCGCGCGCTTCGTCGTGCTGAAGAAGGGGCTGGCGCGGCTCGAACGCGCGCTCGGCCAGTTCATGCTGAATCTGCACATCGACGAGCACGGCTATACCGAGATCAATCCTCCGCTGCTGGTCCGCAACGAGATCATGTTCGGCACGGGACAATTGCCGAAATTCGAGGACGACCAGTTCTGGGCGATCAAGGGCGAATTGCTCGCCGCACCCGATCTGGAGCGGCTGCGGACCGAGCGTCTCGGCATCATTCCGACAGCGGAGGTGGCGCTCACCAACCTCGTTCGAGAATCCATCCTCGATGAGAAGCAGCTGCCGATGCGCTTGACTGCGCTGACGCCGTGCTTTCGCGCGGAGGCGGGCGCCGCAGGACGTGATACCCGAGGCATGATCCGCCAGCACCAGTTCACCAAGGTCGAGCTGGTGTCGATCACGACGCCGGAGACCAGCAAGGACGAGCATGAGCGGATGCTGGCATGTGCCGAGGAAGTGCTGCGCCGGCTCGATCTGCATTACCGTGTGATGACGCTTTGCACCGGAGACATGGGCTTTTCGTCGCAAAAAACCTATGACATCGAGGTCTGGATGCCCGGGCAGGGCGAGGGCGGCGCGTTCCGCGAGATCTCGAGCTGCTCGGTCTGCGGTGACTTCCAGGCCCGTCGCATGGACGCCCGCTCGCGCGGTCCGGACGGCAAGCCACGATTCGTGCACACGCTGAACGGCTCCGGCACCGCGCTCGGCCGCGCGCTGATCGCCGTGATGGAGACTTATCAACAGGAGGACGGCTCGATCGCCGTCCCCGACGTGCTCCAGCCCTATATGGGCGGGCTGAAGGTGGTCGCGCGCGAGTAGGGCGTTTTCGAGCGAAGTGGATACCGGTTCGCGTCGAGAAAGCGCGTCAAACAAGATAAAAATCTGAAGTCCCGTTCCGATTCTATCGGAACGGGAGTCCGGGGCGCGTTGCCCGGCTGTCACGCAGAAACGTTTGGTTGCGAAGATCGGTCGGCTGGTTATTCTGCCGGCCACCCGACAATGCGAACTCACTGTTCATGGCCTTGCACCGCGACATCTTCTGGGTCGGCAGACAATGGGCGGTGACAGGTGCCGGTATCCAGGCCGTCGATCAGCGTCTGCGTGGTGTGCTCGACATCGCGATCGCGCGGCTCTGGGATGACGATCTCGTGTGCAGCCGGCGGGCCAAGCCCGGCGTGAATGCTGCGGATTTCGACAAGGCGCTGACCGTGGCGCGCGAACGCTTTCCGCAGACGCGGGAGCCGGAGCCGATCCTCGCGCAATTGGAGGCGCTCGGGGTGATCGAGGCTCCGGTTGTGAGCCTGGTGGTGCCGGCGATGAAGCTGCGCGCGGAAGGCAGGCTCGCACGCTTCCTGCCGCAATGGCGCATCCGCAGGTAGCAGGACCAGGCTGGGAACCCGCCGCCGGACCCAGTCGGCCGGTTTGCCTGATCGGCCCCGGCCGGATAAGACGGCTCAGACCCGCTTCAGGAACGATTTTTAATATGCGCATTCTCTGCACCAATGACGACGGCATTCACGCCCCCGGCCTCAAGGTCGTGGAGGAGATCGCACGCGCATTGTCCGACGACGTCTGGGTCGTTGCGCCCGAGCTCGACCAGTCCGGCGTGTCGCATTCGCTCTCGCTGAACGATCCGCTGCGCCTGCGCGAGGTCGGACCAAAGCACTTCGCCGTGCGCGGCACGCCGACCGACTGCGTCATCATGGGCGCGCGCCATATCCTCGGCACCAAGCCACCCGACCTCGTACTGTCCGGCGTCAACAAGGGCCGCAACGTCGCCGAGGACGTGGTCTATTCCGGCACCATCGCCGGCGCGCTGGAGGGCACCATCCTGGGGCTGCCGTCTTTCGCCCTGTCGCAGGAGTTCAGCGTCGAGACGCGCGAGCGCCCGCTTTGGGACACCGCGCTCAAATTCGGACCCGACATCCTGCGCAAGGTGATCGCCGCCGGCATCCCGAAGGACACCGTCATCAACGTCAATTTCCCGGCATGTACACCGGAAGAGGTGCTCGGCATCCGCGTCACGCGCCAGGGCAAGCGCAATCTCGGCTTCCTCAGGATCGACGAGCGCAGGGACGGCCGCAACAATCCCTATTTCTGGATCGGCTTCGAGCGTGCCGCGATGATGGATACGCCTGCCGAAGGCACCGATCTGGCGGCGCTGCGCGAGCGCTATGTCTCCGTCACGCCGCTCCGGCTCGACCGCACCAATGAGGCGTTTTCCGAAGCGCTGAGCGCGACGCTGAAGTAATCGCTAGCCGCCGCGAAGGGCGGCTTCGATGGTCTTGCCGAGCGCGTCGAGCTGGAACGGCTTCTGCAGGGCCGGCCGGTCGCGGTACTGCTCGGGCAGGCCCGAGGAGCCGTAGCCAGTAGCGAAGATGAACGGGCAGCCCTTCGCCCTGATGACATCGGCGACCGGAGAGATGACCTTGCCGTTGACGTTGACGTCGAGGATGGCGATGTCGAACTCGGTCGCCTGGGCGAGCCGCAGCGCCTCGGTGATATCGCCGGCCTCGGCAGCCACCTTGTAGCCGAGCTCTTCGAGCATGTCCGCGACCATCATCCTGATCATCACCTCGTCCTCGACGAGGAATACAGAGCGGCCCGAAGGTCCGGTCGCGGTCATAGTCGTTGAGTCCTTGCCCATTTACGGAAAACGTTCGCAGATAACGCGAATCGACGCAATGCGCGTTTCGGCGAGCGGACACCTGAAAATGGTCTTTGCAGCCAACCCGTTGCAAGCCGATTTATGGTCCAATACCGCGCCCGAACGGCTATCATGGGTTCCTGGGCAGGAACAGGATTCCTGCCCCGGGTCTTAACGAGACACGTGGCCCTGGACCCGACGAGACGATAAGCAGCGATGACCTCCGATCAGCACCCGCCGGAAAAGATGATGTTTCAGCTCTCGCTGAGGCGGCGGGGCATCAGCGATCAGGCGGTGCTGCGAACCATGGAGGAGGTGCCGCGCGATCTGTTCGTCGAGGAGACCGATCGCGACGCCGCCTATCGTGACAGCGCGCTGCCGATCGCCTGCGGGCAGACCATCAGCCAGCCCTTCGTCGTCGCCTACATGACTGAGCAGCTGCAGCTCCAGAAGAAGCACCGCGTGCTCGAGATCGGCGCCGGCTCGGGCTATCAGGCCGCCGTGCTGTCTCGGCTCGCGGGCCAGGTGCTGACCGTGGAGCGCTACCGCAAGCTCGCGGAGGCGGCACGCGCCCGGCTCGAAAAGCTAAACTGTCACAATGTCGAGGTGATGCTCGGCGACGGCCTCAACCTGCCGGCCAATATCGGCCCGTTCGACCGCATCATCGTGACCGCCGCGATGGAGCAGCTTCCGGAGAACCTGGTCGAGCGGCTGGAGGTCGGCGGCATCCTGATCGCACCCATCGGCCCGCACCATGGTGTGCAGACGCTGGTTCGCTTCAGCCGGACCGAAGCCGGGATCGAGCGCAAGGAACTCGTCGAGGTCCGCTTCGTGCCGGCGCTGCCCGGGGTGGCGCGGGAGCTGTAGATTTCCGGATCGGCTGTGCCGCCAACATCTTATTGGGAGGGTTAAGCCGTTATTTACTCGCGACGTGTTTACTTAAAAGACCAGTTCTGTTGCGTACGAGTGAGTAACCATGTCTGTAGTCGCCGAGTTGCTTTACTCGCGCCGCGTGCCGCAGGTTGCGGTCTTGGCGCTGATCTCGTTCAGCTTCGCAGGGTGCAGCGCCGACATGCAGTCGCGGCTGTCCCAGTCGAATTTCTCCAATCCTTTCGCGTCTGAGCAGACCGGCTCGGTGCAGCAGGCACCGCCGCCGCAGCGTGAGCTGCCGCAATATTCGCGGCCGCAGACGCAGCCCGGTTATTATCAGTCGCAGCCCTTGCCGCCGCCGGCGGTCTCCGCGCCGCAATCCTATCCGGTTGCGGCGGGTGGCGGGGTGTCCGGAGGCGGTCGCGGCGTCAGCTCCTACGCGCCCCCGGCACAGCCGCATCTGGAGACCACGGCCACCGTGCCGCCGCGCTCGGTCGCGGCCGCCCAGCCGGCCGGCGGGACCAAGATCATCGTCGGCACCAGCGACACGCTCGACGTGCTCGCCAAGCGCTATCGCGTCACGCCGCAGGCGATCCTCGCCGCCAACGGCTACAAGGGCCCGCGCGCGCTCTCGCCCGGTCAGCAATTGATCATCCCGCATCCGGCCACAGCGGCTGCGCCCGCACCGGCGATGGCTCCTGTCGCGGCGGCTCCCGCGATGGCGCCTGCTGCGAAGCCGGTTGCAGCCGTCGCCGCGCCGCCGAGCACGCACTTCGTCAACCACGGCGACACGCTCGCCAGCATCGCCCGCAAGAACCATATCTCGCCTGTCGAACTCGCCCGCGCCAACGGTCTCGCTCCGTCGGCCAAGCTCAAGCTCGGCACCAGGCTGACCGTGCCGGGTGCCAAGACCGCCGCCGTCGCGGTGCCGGTTGCCGCGGCTCCTGTCGCCGGGACGCTGCAGCCCGTTGCGGTTGCTCCCGCACCCGCCACCAAGATGGCCGCTGTCGCCGCACCGGTGCAAAGCGCGCGTCTGGCCCAGGCCACGGCCAATGTCGAAGAGAAGGCCGCGGAGGCTCCGGCGAAAGCTGCGGAGACCACGAGCGCGCTGCCGACCTTCCGCTGGCCGGTGCGCGGCAAGGTGGTCACGAGCTACGGCGCCAAGACCAATGGCAAGTCCAATGACGGCATCAATCTCGCGGTGCCCGAGGGTACGCCGGTCAAGGCGGCAGAAGACGGCGTCGTCGCCTATTCAGGCAACGAGCTCAAAGGTTACGGCAATCTGGTCCTGGTTCGGCACTCCAACGGCTACGTCACCGCATATGCCCATGCGAGTGAGCTGATGGTGAAGCGCGGCGATACCATCAAGCGCGGTCAGGTCATTGCCAAGTCGGGTCAATCCGGGGAGGTGGCGTCGCCGCAGCTCCACTTCGAGATCCGTAAGGGATCGAGCCCGGTTGACCCGCTTCAATTTCTGAACGGGGCGTGAGGCGCGGGCCCACAGAGTAGGGCACGCAATCACCACGAGTATGCTGTCATCGCCCGCCTTGTGCGCATTGCGCACTGGTGCGGGCGATCCAGTATTCCAGAGGCGGCGGTTGCCAAGCCGAGAAGCTGCCTCGAACCGTGGCGTACTGAGGCTTTGTGGCCGGACAATCAATTTTCGAAAAACAACCCCATGCAAAGTAGCCGATGGCTGCCGGTGAAATGTCCTAATGTCCTGAAGCTGCTTCGGTTTCGATGGCGCTGCGGACATAGCAGGCCGGACCCGGCAACATCGCGAATAACCCGACCGGGACACCCTTTGATTTAGATCAACCTGGAAGCCTCGCGTTCCGTGTCCGTAGCAGCGCAGGCCAATGACGCACGGGTCCGGAGTTCGGCATGAAGCTGGCTGATACGAAATCGCCGCCTGATTCCGGACAATCGTACCAGCATCCAACAGGTGAGGGGATGCTGTTCGTGCCGGGTGGCACGTTTCGCATGGGTTCGGATCGGCACTATCCGGAAGAAGCGCCGGTCCACCGTGTCACCGTGGATGCGTTCTGGATGGATTGCCATCCAGTGACCAACCGGCAATTCAAGGCGTTCGCGAAGGCTACCGGCCACGTCACCGTTGCCGAGATCGCGCCCGATCCAAAGGACTATCCGGGAATACTCCCGCACATGGTCTATGCGGGCTCGCTGATGTTCTCTCCGCCCGCGCATCCGGTCAGTCTCCGGGACTTCAGCCAGTGGTGGACCTTCGCCAAAGGCGCAAACTGGCGGCATCCCTACGGGCCGGGCAGCGACATCCGTGGGCTGGACGATCATCCCGTCGTGCATGTGGCCTTCAGCGATGCGCTCGCCTACGCAAAATGGGCCGGCAAGGATTTGCCAACCGAAGCGGAATGGGAGTTCGCGGCGCGCGGCGGGCTGGACGGCGCCGAGTTCGCATGGGGAGATGAATTTGCGCCCGGGGGCCGTCACATGGCCAACACCTGGCAGGGCGAATTTCCACGCCAGAACACCAGGGACGACGGATACGAACGGACATCGCCGGTCACCGCATTTCCGCCAAACGGTTACGGGCTGCACGATATGATCGGCAACGTCTGGGAATGGACGTCCGACTGGTACTCGCCTCGGCATGAGGCTGACGCTGCAAAAGCCTGTTGCATTCCAGAGAACCCGCGCGGCGGCCGCGAGGCCGATAGCTACGACCCCAGAACGACCAACGTCAAGATTCCACGCAAGGTCATCAAAGGCGGCTCGCATTTGTGCGCGCCGAACTACTGCCGACGCTACCGGCCGGCTGCGCGGCATGCGGAGCCGATCGACACATCCACGAGCCACCTTGGATTTCGGTGCATCAGGCGAGGTGTCTCTATCGCATCATAATGGGAGAGCGAGGCCATGTTGAATTGCATATTCAATAACAAGCCACCCTTTGCCGCAATTCCACCGTTCAAGACGTCCAGTTGCCACAAGAGGTCCTGCGCCTCGCTGCTTGGCGCGACGATGTTGATGTCGCTGTCCGGGGCAGCCAGCACGCCGGCGACCGCACAGCCGGCACAGAAACCCAATATCCTCTTCATCATGGGTGACGACATCGGCCTGTACCAGCCGAGCATCTACCATCGCGGCCTGATGGTCGGCGAGACGCCCAACATCGATCGCATCGGCAACGAAGGCGCGATCTTCACGCATTACTATGCCGAGCAGAGCTGCACCGCCGGTCGCAACGCCTTCTTCACCGGCATGCATCCGCTGCGCACCGGCATGATTCCTCCGCAACTTCCAGGCAGCCCGTCCTATCTGCGGCCCGGCACCCCGGCGCTCGCCAAGTTCCTGCTCGATCTCGGCTACAACACCGGCGAATTCGGCAAGAACCATCTCGGCGATCACACCGACGCACTGCCGACCGCGCACGGCTTCCAGGAATTCTGGGGCTACCTGTATCACCTCGATGCGATGCAGGGCGTGAGCTTCCCGGACATCAACAAGTCCCCCACCCAGCAGACTGTTGCCCCGCCATGCAAGAATACGCCGATCCCCGGCATCCCGGAGGTACCGGGCGCGGTCGATCCGAAAACGTCGGTTTGCCTGACGCCTCCGCGCAACGTCCTGTCGTGCAAGTCCGATGGTACGTCCAGGACTCAGCAGTGCATCGACCAGGGCCCGCTGACACTCGAGCGATCGAAGGGTGTCGACGAGGAAATCTCGGCCAAGGTCATCGACTTCATCGATCGCAACGATCCGAAGACGACGGGCAAGCCTTTCTTCGTCTGGTACAACCCTGCGCGCATGCACATCACAACCGTGCTGAATGACAAGTACGCGGCCATGGTCGGCGAGCCCGGCGGCAAGGATTGGGGCCTCAACGAGGCCGGCATGAAGCAGATGGACGACAACATCGGCTATGTGCTCAAGAAGCTCCAGGACATGGGCCAGCTCGACAACACGATCATCGTGTTCACGACAGACAACGGCGCCGAGACCATCACCTTTCCGGACGGCGGCACCACTCCGTTTAAGGGCGGCAAGCTGAGCACCTGGGAAGGCGGCATGCGCGCTCCGGCGCTCGTTCGCTGGCCGGGGGTCATCAAGCCCGGCACCATCAAGAACGACATATTCGCGTCACTCGACTGGCTGCCCACATTTGTCAACATCGCCGGTGGTGCAAAGGGAGACGCGCTGAAGAAGCGCATCGAGGCCGGCCAATATCCCGGCATCGTGAAGACGACGCTCGATGGCGTCGATCAGGCCGAATACCTCTCCGGGCGTTCGGAAACGTCGGCGCGCGATACCTTCTTCTACTATTCGGGCAAGGATCCGTCGGCGGTGCGCTACAAGAACTGGAAGATCTACTTCACGATGGTGTCCGACAACCCGGCGGGCTTTATTGCCGGAGCGCTTCCCTATCACTGGGCCCAGGTCGTCAACATCAAGCGAGACCCGTTCGAGACTTCGATCGGTTCACAATACAAGACGCTCATGGGCCAGGGCGGCACAATCGGCTCCCCTTCGACAGCCTACATCTACGATTGGAACATGCTGCCCATCGGCCAGGCGCTCTGGCTGAAGGAACTCGAGAGCTATATTGCGTACCCGCCGCTGCAGGACCCGGCGAGCTACAATCTCGATCAGGTGATGCAACAGATCAAGCAGGCCAAGACTGCCGGTCGCAGCGACTAGCTGCGCGCCACGAGCGTGATCCGACGAAGCGGGCGCCCCAGGGCGGGGCGCCCGCCAACGGAATGGCAAGCAAGTGATCAAGCAGGCCGCGCCGGGCCAGTAGACACCTCCACAAGCGTCGTCGGCTTCCGGTGCATCAGCGAACAGCGCCAATTGCATAACAACGGGAGGAGCACGTCATGAGTAGCAAGCTTCCGCCAGAAGAATCCCACGACGTTGCGCCGCAATCGGGCGGCGGAATGAAACGCCGCGATCTGCTGCTGAGCGGCAGTTCGCTTGTGGCCGCTTCGGCGCTCTCGGCCGTCGGACTGACAACGCCGGCACAAGCGCAGCAGCCGGCTCCAGCGCCCGCAACGGGGGGACAACGGCCGAACATCGTTTTTATCATGGGTGACGACATCGGCTGGTTCAATATCGGTGCCTATCATCAGGGCATCATGGCGAGCCGGACACCAAACCTCGACAAGCTCGCCGCGGAGGGCATGCGCTTCACCGACTATTACGCCGAGGCGAGTTGCACGGCGGGCCGTGCCAATTTCATCACAGGAGAATTGCCGATCCGCACCGGGCTAACCACGGTCGGCCAGGCTGGCTCCCCGATCGGAATGCCGGCGCAGGCACCGACGATCGCGACCGCACTAAAATCCATGGGCTACACCACGGGGCAGTTCGGCAAGAACCACCTCGGCGACCTCAACGAATTCCTGCCGACCATGCACGGCTTCGACGAGTTCTTCGGCTATCTGTACCACCTCGACGCGATGGAAGACCCGGCCCACCGCAACTACCCGCAAGCGCTACTGGCCACCGTCGGTCCGCGCAACATGGTTCATTCCTGGGCGACCGACGTCGACGATCCGACGGTGCAGACGCGCTGGGGCAAGATCGGCAAGCAAAAGATCGAGGACTCCGGACCGCTTTATCCAAAGCGGATGGAGACGGTGGATGACGAAATCCTGAAGATCACGTTCGACTTCATCGACAAGGCCAAGCGGGACAACAAGCCGTTCTTCGTCTGGCTCAACCCGACGCGCATGCACGTCGTCACGCACCTTTCGGAAAAATACGAGAACATGCGCAACTCCGAAAACGGCTGGTCGGTTTCCGAGGGCGGATTCGCCCAACTGGACGATATCGTCGGCGCCGTCATGAAGAAGCTCAAGGACGAGGGTTTCGACGACAACACGATCGTCGCGTTCACAACCGACAATGGCGCGGAGAACTTCACCTGGCCTGATGGCGGACAGACGCCATTTGCAGGCGGCAAGGGAACGGCCATGGAAGGCGGTTTCCGCGTGCCCTGCATGATCCGCTGGCCGGGCAAGGTGCCGGCGGGAAAGGTCGAGAACGGCATTATCTCCGGACTCGACTGGTTCCCGACCTTCGTCGCCGCAGCGGGCAATCCGAATATTGCCGACGAGTTGAGGAAAGGAAAGCAACTCGCCGGCAAGACCTACAAGGTCTACCTCGACGGATACAACCAGATGGACCTGATTACCGGAAAGGGCCCGTCTGCCCGCCACTCGGTCTTCTATTTCACCGAGGGCACACTGAGCGCGGTGCGTATCGACGACTTCAAGTATCGCTTCACCGATCAGCCAAGCGGCTGGTTGGGCGCCACGGTCAAGGGTTGATTGGCCGATCCTCACCAATATCCGCCTTGATCCCTTCGAACGCACGAACATGCCCAACGGCGCGCAGGGGTCGTTGGCATTCTATAACTGGTTTGTTTACGAGTTCTGGCGGTTCCAGTTCGTGCAGCAGGAGGTCGGCAAGCTCGCCCAGACGGCGATCGAGTTCCCGCCGATGCAGAAGGGGGCGAGCTTCAATCTGGAAGCGGTCAAGGAGCAGATCGAAAAGGCCATGCAGTCGCAGGCTGGCAAGTAGCAGATAAATATGAGGTGAGCGGGCGCTCCGCGTCGGAGCGCCCGCCAACGGAATAGCGAGCAAGTGATCCAAGAGGCCGCGTCGGGCCGGTCGCCACCTCCACAAGCCGCGCCGGCTTCCGATGCGTCAAGCGAACAGAGCCAATTGCGTAACAACGGGAGGAGTACGTCATGAGCAATAAGCTTCCACCTGGAGATTCCCACGACGCTACTCCACAATCGGGCGGCGGAATGAAACGCCGCGATCTTTTGCTGAGCGGGAGTTCTCTTGTCGCCGCTTCGGCGCTCTCGGCTGTCGGGCTGACAACCGCGGCACAGGCGCAGCAGCCGGCACCCGCGCCAGCCGGGCAGCGGCCGAACATCGTCTTCATCATGGGTGACGACATCGGCATGTGGAATATCGGCGCTTATCACCGCGGCCTGATGGCCGGCCGGACGCCCAATCTCGACAAGCTCGCCGCCGAAGGCATGCTGTTCACCGATTACTATGCCGAGGCGAGCTGCACGGCAGGTCGCGCCAACTTCATCACCGGTGAATTGCCAATCCGCACCGGCATGACCACGGTCGGCCAGGCCGGCGCTGCCATCGGCATACCCGCGCAGGCCGTGACCATCGCCACGGCGTTGAAAGGAATGGGTTACGCCACCGGCCAGTTTGGCAAGAATCACCTTGGCGACAAGAATGAATTCTTGCCGACAGTGCACGGCTTCGACGAGTTCTTCGGTTACCTCTATCACCTCGACGCAATGGAAGACCCCGCGCACCCAAACTACCCGCAGGATCTGCTGAACGTCGTCGGTCCACGCAACATGCTTCATACCTATGCGACCAACGTGGATGACCCCACGGTGGACCCGCGTTGGGGCAAGGTTGGCAAGCAGAAGATCGAGGATGCTGGAACGCTCTATCCCAAGCGAATGGAGACCGTGGACGACGAAATTCGCGATCTTGCGCTGAAGTTCATCGAGAAGGCCAAGGCCGACAACAAGCCGTTCTTTCTATGGCTCAACCCGACCCGGATGCACATCGTCACGCATCTTTCACCAAAGTACGAGGCAACGCGCAACTCCAAGAACGGCTGGTCGATACATGAAGCCGGCATGGCGCAGCTCGATGACGACGTCGGCATGGTGATGCAGAAGCTCAAGGATATGGGCGTGGACGACAACACCATCGTGGTCTTCACCACTGACAACGGCACCGAGGTCTTCACCTGGCCTGATGGCGGGCAGACGCCTTTCGCGCAGAGCAAAGGCACCGTCATGGAAGGTGGCTTCCGCGTGCCCTGCATGATCCGTTGGCCGGGCAAGGTACCGGCCGGCAAGGTCGAGAACGGCATCATTTCCGGTCTGGACTGGTTTCCGACCTTGCTGGCGGCCGCCGGCAACCCGAACATTGCAGAGGAGCTGCAGAAGGGCAAACAGATCGGTGACACGACCTATAAGTGCTATCTGGACGGCTATAACCAGATGGACATGATTACCGGCAAGGGGCCGTCGAACCGGCACGAAATCTTTTACTTCGGAGAGAGCGAACTCGGTGCCGTGCGCATCGACGACTTCAAGTATCGCTTCATCGACCAGCCAAAAGGCTGGCTCGGCGAAAAAACCAAGGTTGACGTGCCCTATTTGACCAATCTTCGCCTCGATCCATTCGAGCGCACGGGCTGGCCCGATAACGGGAGTAAAGAAGGCGCGCAGCAATACTTCGACTGGTTCAAATACGAATTCTGGCGCTTTGTATTTGTTCAGCAGCAGGTGGAAAAGCTGGCGATGACGGCGATCGAGTTTCCGCCGATGCAAAAGGGCGCGAGTTTCAACCTCGATGCCGTGAAGGCGAAAATCGAGGCGGCCCGGGCGGCGGTGGGCAAGTAGCGCCTGGCATCGACTGGTTTCATGGCGGGCGCACCGAACTCCTGTGCGCCCGCTTGGCAACGGAAAGGAGTCGACCTTGAAACCGATCATCCGTTTTCCTGCTATCGATCGCCGCATCCTGCTCTCGTCACTGGCCGTCCTTCCCTTGCTCTCCGCCTCACTCCGCTCCACCTCCGCGTTGGCACAGGCACGCGATCCACTCCCGTCCTGGAACGAGGGGGCGACCAAGGCTTCGATCCTCGATTTCGTCGCGCGGGTCACGACGCAAGGCGGGCCCTTCTTCGTGCCGGTCGAGCAGCGCATCGCGACCTTCGACAATGACGGCACACTATGGGTCGAGCAGCCGATGTATGTGCAACTGGCCTTCGCCCTCGACCGCGTGAAGGCCATGGCGCCAATGCATCCGGAATGGAAGACCAAGCAGCCGTTCGCGGCGGTGCTGGACGGCGACCTGAAGGCGCTTGCGGCTTCAGGCGAAAAAGGATTGGTCGAAATCATCGCCGTGACACAT
Organism: Bradyrhizobium sp. 61; assembly: GCF_023073075.1. NCBI lineage: Bacteria > Pseudomonadati > Pseudomonadota > Alphaproteobacteria > Hyphomicrobiales > Nitrobacteraceae > Bradyrhizobium > Bradyrhizobium sp. 61. The sequence goes on from NZ_JADPIU010000035.1 coordinate 155,959, forward strand.
GCCGGCATGACCACGGCAGAGTTCGAGAAGATTGTCACGGATTGGTTGGCGACCGCGCGCGATCCCCGCTTCAAGCGGCCGCATACTGAACTGGTCTACCAGCCGATGCTCGAACTGCTCGCCTATCTCCGGGCCAGCGGCTTCAAGACCTTCATCGCGTCGGGCGGAGGCATCGAATTCATGCGGCCCTGGACCGAGCGGATCTACGGAATACCTCCGGAGCAGGTGGTCGGATCGTCGATCAAAACCCGATTTGAGATCAAGGACGGTGCGCCAACGCTCTTCCGGCTGCCCGACATCAATTTCATCGACGACAAGGCGGGCAAGCCGATCGGCATCAACGAGCACATTGGCCGGCGTCCGATCGCCGCCTTCGGCAACTCCGACGGCGATCTCGAAATGCTGCAATGGACGACGCTCGGCGCCAGTGGCGCGCGGTTCGGCCTGATCGTCCACCATACCGATGCGGAACGCGAATATGCCTATGACCGCGACTCGCATTTCGGGAAACTCGACGTCGCGCTCGACGCCGCGGCCGTCAACAAGTGGGCGGTCGTCGACATGAAGAAGGACTGGAAGCGCGTCTTTGCCTTCGACTGATATCCTCTAAGGACCCATAAGTGCCATCTGGACGGCTATAGCCAGTGGACATGGTTACCGGCAGGAGGCACCCAACGCATTCCGGACTTCCACACCGACCATCTTTGTCGCCTGCGGCACCGCGTTCGAGGCGCGGACGTCCGCTGTTAACGCAAGGAGGACATCAGCAGGACGTTGGGCGCCCCCTTGGGCGGCACCACGGTCGGTGGCCAATAGGGTTTGGAACCCTTGGCATCCATATTGATCGTTCCGCCGAACGGCGCGGGCGGGTTTGGGAGATATTTGCCGTCTATCGTCGTCGTGGCGCTGGGTGAGCCCGGCGTTCCCGAGATCTGCTGGGCGAAGGTCGGACCAATTGTGAGAGCCAGAACGGAGGTCGACCATACCAATGCGCGCATGGTGGGAGTGATGTTCATGGTCAGACTCCCTCGAATTGACTATTCGAAGCTAAACTTGCGAACAGCATGCGCCATACGCTTCAGGATGGCCGCATCGTCATCGACCACAATCACGAAGCGCCATCATGTCCGTGTAGCCCCGGTACGGGCGTGCGCCAAGAGTCTTGGCCGACCGTTGATCCAGATCAATGGAATAGTCCACCGTGAGCACAACGAAGGGTCGTTGTTACAAAGGCGGGCTTTGCCGACGGGCGCTGAGAATGTCCGGTGATCGGGACCGACCGGACGCGGCTGGCCTCGCGGTCGGTTGCTGACGAGGCGACGACGTCTTCTAAAAGCGAACATTTCCGGACTAGTGATCAAAGAAGTCTGCACGATGTCGGACCGTGAACCCATTCTCAAGCCCGTTGCGATCGCAGACCTGCGCCCGACCCAGATGACGGTCGGCATTCGGGAGGTCAAGGAGAAGCGCAAGCGCTGGCGCGACGAGAGCAAAGAGAAAGGAGCCGAGTTCCTGGGCAAGCACATGATCCCCGTCGTGCTTGGCCCAAAGGACCGCCACTACGTCATCGATCATCACCACCTGGCGCGTGCGCTCCATGAAGAAGGGGTCGAAGAGGTATTGGTTACCGTGGTGAAAAACCTCAGGACGCTGGAGCCCGATTCGTTCTGGTTCGTCTTGGACAATCAAAGCTGGATGCATTCATACGACGACGAGGGCCGTCTGCGCCCTTACAAGGATTTGCCGAAGACCGTGGCCGGGCTTATTGACGATCCGTTCCGCTCGTTGGCGGGCGAACTGCGGCGCGCCGGCGGGTACGCCAAGGACACGACGCCGTTCAGCGAGTTCTTGTGGGCGGATTTTTTGCGTCGCCGGGTCAAGCGCAAAACCGTAGAGACCCACTTCGAGGAAGCCCTCGAGCAAGCCCTGGAATTGTCCAAAAACGAGGAGGCGAGCTACCTGCCCGGCTGGTGTGGTCCCGTCTTGGAGGATTGAAGGCATGCCTATCCCGCTGGAAAAATCCGCAAGCGCGCCGAAGACCCGAGGAGCCGTGCTGGCCCGGTGCGAGAGGCTAACGGACAGCGGCATCGACTAGAGGAAAGAGCAACTCATGGCGCAAACAGTGGCCGACAGAACACTGAGCCATCTGGATCGCGAGCTTGTCGCGTCGCTAAACGACTTCCACGATCCGAACCAAGAGTGGCGCCGCCTGTTCTCGGAGCTGCTCGGAACGTTCTTCCTCGTCCTCGTGGCCGCCGGTGGCGGCATGATGGGGCAGGCCTTTCCCGGCACGATCAGCCGTGCCGCTGCGGTCGTCGCACCCGGTCTGATGGTGATGGCGATCATCCTCTTCATGGGCAAGGTGTCCGGCGCTCATCTCAATCCCGCGGTCAGTATCGCGTTCTCGGTGCGTGGCGACTTCCCATGGCGTCGCGTACCGGGATATATCGTCGTGCAGTTGATCGGGGCGACGCTCGCGGCACTGTTCCTGCACGCCGTGATCAACGTGTCGGCCAGCTACGGGTCGAACTATCCCGCGTCGGGATACTCCGCGTCCGATGCGTTCCTGATGGAGGCCGTGCTGACGCTCGGTCTCGTCAGTGTCATTCTCGGCACGGCGTCAGGCGCTCAGAACATCGGGATCATCGGCGCGATCGGCGTCGGCGCGTACATTGCACTCGCCGGGCTGTGGGGGAGCCCTATCTCGGGAGCGTCGATGAACCCCGCGCGCACGTTCGGCCCGAACTTGATCGCGACCGACTTCACGAGCTATTGGGTGTATGTCGCAGGTCCACTCGTGGGTGCAGTTCTCGCAGTGGGTGCAGCATGGGTGCTCCGCGGTGCCGGCGGCGGCCGCGCAGGCTCAGGTGCGGCACAGGGGAGCCTTTTCACCGAAGTCGAGCACCCGGAGAAAGGGTGAGGCGCAGGCATAATGGGTCATGAACTCTCGCTGTTCGTGGGTACGTTCGCGACTTTGCTCGCGATAATAAATCCGTTCGAGGTCCTGCCGGTCTATCTGAAGATGCTGGAGGGCAAGGACGCCGCCACACATCGCAAGGTGGCATGGAAAGCTTGCCTCTATGCGCTGCTTCTATCTCTCTTTTTCTTGATCTTCGGAACGCTGATCCTACGCTTGTTCGGCGTGCCGCTGAGCATGGTCCGCATCGTCGGCGGGATCATCCTGATGAAGATCGGCTTTGAACTATTTTCACCATCCGCTTCCGGTGGCGTGATTCCGGCCAGCGGCGCGGATCAGAGCGGTAACATAGCTTTCGTGCCGCTTGCGATGCCGCTCATGTGCGGACCAGGCGCTATCGCCACCATCCTCGGCATGACTGCCACGATTAAGCGATCATCAGCGGAACTGGCCTCCTTCGTAGCGATCGTCGTGGCTATTTTCGCGACGATGGTCGTCACCTACCTGTGTCTGGCATATGCCGGGAAACTTTTCGACAAGCTCGGCGCAATGGGGATCGATGCTATCACCCGAATAGTTGGCTTCTTCGTCTCTGCGATGGGCGTTGCGCTGATCTTCGACGGTATCATCGAGGCATTGCAGACGCATGGTGTGACGATTCTGCGTTGAACTAGCTGTTGGTGGTGCCACGCAAATTCCGGGGCGATCTTGACCTCGGATGTATTCTGCCAATCGGAGATTTGTTCTGAACCGAACCGAACCGAGTCCGAGGTGGACCGTATTACGCGGCGTCGGGAAGTTGTCCGCCCACAGTACAAAGGACGCGATCATCCACTTCGGACACCGAGACACAAGTCTCGTTGCGCGCCAGGTTGCCGTGTCAATTAACCGGGAACAGCAACGCGACAGTAGTTCGCAGTGACCAGGCCGGAGCGCCAGTCGGACGTATCACGTTGTAATAGGCTTGAATCGATGCGTTGATCGGTTGATCACCCACTCTGAAAACCCGACCGATACCGCCGCCGACCGGCACTGTCCACCGCTCCCCCGACGCCGCGAGCCAATCCGCGGTGATGATGGGTGACGTGTTCAGGTACCAGCCGTGCGCCATGTTGTAGTTGGCGAAGGGTTGGGCGAGGAAGGCGTTGACAGGCGGTCGCAGCGGATTGCCGCCGACCGACCACTGGTTATTGAGCAATACACCGATCACCCAATGTGGCGGCGTGACCACTAACACGGCCGTTGGGCCGAACAAGAATTTACCGGTCCCGAGGATGGGATCGTTTGCGGACGGAACGGTGAAGACTGGTCCCACGCCCCAGATCAGCGGCCCGGGATGCACGGGGGACACAAACAACGATTGAGTAATGTCGCCAATCCCGTTGGTGTTGCTGTCGAAGAACGGACTTGGCTGGCTCACCAACGGAATGATGGTACGTGAGATTACGTTCCAGTCATCGTTTAAATGCATGGGCACGACGGGTTGAATGTTGAGTACTTCCTGAGTGCGATTGAATGGTCCGGTATTGAAATTGGTGTTGCTCTGAAACGGCACGCTGACCAAATCCGCGATCGGGTTTTGTGATTTCTTCTGTAGATCTTCGTCGTCCGAAGGCTCGTGGGAATGCTTCGGCGCCTCGACCTCCGCGGGAAGGCCGCTTTCGAATTTATAATTGATGCCAGCTTTGACCATTTGAAGGTCGCGGTTCAAAGCGACCGAGGGGACGATGGGAGAACGCCAGTTCGATAGCCCAAGATAATCGTATTCGAGTTTGACGGTCCAATGCGACTTGAAGCCGTATTCGATGCCAGCGCCCGCCAACCAGCCGGTGTTCGTGCTGGTCCCGTTCCAAGCGGCGCCGGGGAGGTTCAAAGTAGCGCTGCTGTTGACCCAGCCGCCGCCAAGCTTGGCGAATACGAGCCATCGATCATCCACGAGGCCGACACGGCCCGCCACGGTGCCGATCCAGTGTTGATCTACAAAGGCTAATGTCGGAGCAGGAAAGACCGGATGACCGAAGCCGGCTCCATCGAACTCACCTTCGACACCAAACAGAAAGTGGCCGGCCTGGAAGTTATAGCCCGCCTGCACGCCTCCAACGAATTCAGTCAGGCCGCCATACAGATTGTTGCCGGAAATGTTCAGGCTGCCGTTGGACCATCCCCCACCGAAGTTGGCACCAACATAAAACCCTCCCCAATTATACAATGGTGCCGCGATTGGTGCTTTGTATATCGGAGCTTTGACGGGCAGGTCGGACGCAAGAGCGGGTCCGCTCAACAATCCTGCCGCGATGCAAATGAGGAAAACTTTCTGCACTGTCGCCTCCTCAAGGTCGGCCACAACTCGCAAACATATGACCAAGAAGGTCTCTGACCAATCAACTTGTTTGACCTGCATCAAGCCTAGCTTGCAATGTCGATGCAGGTGACATTTCGGCAACAACGAAATTGAGGATCTTCGTGCCGCTTCGTGTTCTTTAAGTGAACATTGTTGTCTGACTTTGCGATCGTCTCCTGTTTGAGAACGCGCTGCGCGATCTGGCAGTGATGCATTGGAATTTGTGCCCATGGCGGTCATCAGCACCGCAATAGAAGTTTCGGCTAACGAGGAGGTTGCTGCCTAGCCGGCTTCCCCACGTCTTGGCCGTACAGGGCCTTGGCGTAATCGCTTCTGGCGTGAGAATCGACGGTATCCTCGAATGGGCGAGCGGCCACAGGTGCGGCGAAGACTGACGCTAGAACGACGCCGACGAGCGTGAGCTTGAGGTTCATCGTCTGGCAACTTTGCTCTTGGTCACACTCGATTACCAATAAGCAGTCGTGATGCTCAATATGCGACCTAGCAACGGCTGGCATCGCGTTGCAGCAAGAGACGCCGGCGAACGGCGATGCGAGCTTGTTTTTTTCTCACTCGTTGGTGGTGGGCCGAAAATAGAATCGGTGGCACAAACTGCATACCCAACATTTCCAGCTATGAGAGGGTTGCAGTAGATCTGCCGTGGCGCCCGATCGGACTTGGGTTACCGAATGTGGCTCTTTGGTCGCAGCATTGATCTTTCTTGCGATAGATCTATCCCCGTTGAATTTTACATGATGAGCCCCGATCGCCTCGGGGGTACGCTGTCGCCGGATTGTATTCGGAGGTAACACATCTTACGAGGCACGACATGACAGTGAGCATTGCACTGGCGGCGGGGCAAAGTGAGCGATCGAAATCAGCACGTCGGCGCAGACTTGGCGTTGCTGCATTCGTCTTGACGTCCGCGATCATTGGTTTTTCCCAATGTGCGTTGGCCGATGAAGGCGGCGTCAGCTTCTGGGTCCCCGGTTTTTTTGGAAGCTTGGCGGCTACACCGCTGCAGCCGGGTTGGTCGCTGACGAATATCTACTATCACACCTCTGTCTCCGCCGGCGCCGACGTCGCGCGTGCGCGTGAATTCACGCTCAACAGGGTTCCGGTCAACGGCACCCTCAATGCAAATCTGAATTTGAACGTCAACGCCACGGGCGATCTTGGCTTTGTGCTCCCGACCTATGTATTCGCGACGCCGGTGCTCGGCGGTCAGGCGTCGGTGTCCCTCCTGGGAGCCTATGGTGTCGTCGGCACCAGCTTGGCAGGGACTTTGTCCGGTGTGATCTCGGCGCCGCCGCTCGCCGCTGTTCCCTTCGCGCGGTCCGACACCATCAGCGACACCACATGGGGCTTTGGGGATGTGGCGCCGGTATTCCAATTGCGCTGGAACGCCGGCGTCCACAACTACATGACCTATATCATGGGCGACATCCCGGTTGGCGCTTACCAATCCACGCGCCTGTCGAATATAGGCATCGGACACGGCGCGATCGACGCCGGCGGCGGCTACACCTATTTCAATCCGCAGACCGGCCACGAATTCTCCGGCGTGCTCGGCTTCACCTACAATTTCAAGAACACCGCAACGCAGTATCAGAATGGCGTCGACATGCACTTCGACTGGGGTGCATCGCAATTCCTGTCGAAGCAGGTCATGGTTGGACTCGTGGGGTATGTCTATAAGGAGCTCGGCTGCGACAGCGGTTCAGGCGACAGCGTCGGCTGCTTTCGGTCGCAGGTGGTCGGCATCGGCCCCCAGATTGGATTCCTGTTTCCGGTCGGCGACATGCAGGGCTATCTCAATTTAAAGGCTTACGGTGAGTTCGCTGCGGAAAACCGGCCATCAGGCTGGAATACCTGGGTCACCTTCTCTATCTCGCCGCCCGCGCCCGGAGCACCTCCGACGACAAAGCCCATCGTTAGAAAATTCTAGCAGCTATCAAGCTGCGGCTGTCAGTTTGCTGATCATTCTTTGCAACACGCGGGCAACCGGTGGCACCTGGTCCCCGTCGAAGCTCGTTCCGGTGACCACCACCGAGGCCGTAGTGCCGGCGCGTAGCAGGCGTCGCCTTCGCGCGCGATTCCTTTGCGATCTCGCCCGCCGCGCCTGAAAGTACCGTCACGCCGACCCGGCACATGGTGACAAAGCAAGGCACGCGCCCTTGACCCCCGCCTTCGGGGAAGGGCGGCACGTAGCCGGGTGGCGATCCGACCGCTAATTCACCGTCAGCTTCACGCCGAGCCGCCCCGCAAGCTCCTGCACGAACTGCCAGGCAACGCGGCCCGAGCGGGAGCCGCGCGTGGTCGACCATTCCAGCGCCTCGCGCTCCAGCGCCTCGTCATCGACCTCAATGCCGAAATGGCTGCAATAGCCCCGCACCATGGCGAGATATTCGTCCTGGCTGCAGCGGTGGAAGCCGAGCCACAGGCCGAAGCGATCGGACAACGAGACCTTCTCCTCGACCGCTTCGCCGGGATTGATCGCGGTCGAACGCTCGTTCTCGATCATCTCGCGCGCCAGCAGATGACGGCGGTTGGAGGTGGCGTAGAGGATGACGTTTTCGGGGCGGCCCTCGATGCCGCCTTCGAGCACCGCCTTGAGCGACTTGTAGGACGCATCATTGCCGTCGAAGGACAGGTCGTCGCAGAACACGATGAAGCGGAAGGACGAGGCGCGAAGCTGTTCCATCAGCGCGGGCAGGCTCTCGATGTCCTCGCGGTGGATCTCGATCAGCTTCAGCTTGTCGGCCGGTTTGCGCTCCGCGTTGATGCTGGCATGCGCCGCCTTCACCAGCGACGACTTGCCCATGCCGCGCGCTCCCCAGAGCAGGGCATTGTTGGCCGGCAGGCCGTTGGCGAAACGCTCGGTGTTCTCCATCAGGATGTCGCGCATCCGGTCGACGCCCTTCAACAGGAACAGCTCGACGCGGCTGACCCGCGGCACCGCAGCGAGGCGGCCGTCGGGGTGCCAGACATAGGCGTCCGCCCGCTCGAACGATTCGCGTTCGGCGGCCGGCTTGCCCTGGGCGGCGAGGTGCGCCGCGATCGTCTCCAGCGCGCGGACGATGCGATCCTGGGGGAGGTCCGGGGCAGGGTTAGCGACTGCCTTGGGGGGTGCCTTGGGACGTTTTGCCGCGACGCGGGCAGGCGTCCTGGCAGGGGTGCGGGGGCCTTTGCCGGCCGGGCTTTTGCTTGGTTTTTTGGGCATGTCCGAAGTTCCTGAGAACGCAGCCTTATCGGGCCTGAGGGCGCGCCGCAAGGTGGCCAAATCGACGGTCTGGCAGCGTTGCAATTGGGGCAATGGCCGCTATAGTCCGCGCGAATTTGACCGAACCGGTCGCCTTTGAGGGCCTGACCGGTTTTCCCCCGTTTCCACGAGGATCGTCCGAATGTTCATTACCCCTGCGTATGCCCAGGCCGCGGGCGCCGGCGACACCAACAGCATGTTGATGTCGCTGCTGCCGTTCGCCCTGATCTTCGTGATCATGTACTTCCTGATTCTGCGCCCGCAGCAGAAGAAGGTGCGCGACCATGCCGACCTCGTGAAGAACATCCGCCGCGGCGACACCGTCGTGACCTCTGGCGGCCTCGTCGGCAAGGTCACCAAGGTCGTCGACGACGACCAGATCGAGTTCGAGATTTCCGACGGCGTGCGCGTGCGGCAGATGCGCCAGATGATCTCGGGCGTGCGCGCGAAGGGCGAGCCGGCGAAGGAATCCAAGGATAGCAAGGAAGCCGCCAAGGACGACGCCGCGTCGAAGTGAGCGCTTCCGCGAGCATCCCAATCTCCTGATCTGACAGGTCCAGTCGATGTTGTATTTCACGCGGTGGAAGGCGCTCGGGATTATCCTGACGGCGCTAATCGTGTGCCTCTGCGCGGTGCCAAACTTCTTCCCCGAAGCGCAGGTCAAGACCTGGCCCGCCTGGGCGCAGCGCCGGCTCGTGCTCGGCCTCGATCTCCAGGGCGGCTCCTATCTGCTGCTCGAGGTCGATTCGAGCTATGTGAAGAAGGAGAGGCTGGACCAGGTCCGCGACGACGTCCGCCGGACCCTGCGCGATGCCAAGATCGGATTCACCGGCGGCGTGACCGTGCGCAACGACGCGGCCGAGGTTCGCATCACCAAGGAATCCGACGTGCAGCCGGCGCTCGCCAAGCTGCGCGAGCTGTCCCAGCCACTGGGCGGACTGATGGGATCCAGCGGTCAGCGCGACCTTGAGGTGACCGATGCCGGCGGCGGCGTGATCCGCCTGGCGATTCCGCAGGCTGCGATGCTCGACCGCATGCGCAAGACCATCGAGCAGTCGATTCAGATCGTCGAGCGCCGCGTCAACGAGCTCGGCACCGTCGAACCGGTCATCCAGCGCCAGGGCAACGACCGCATTCTGGTGCAGGTCCCAGGTCTTCAGGATCCGACCCGCCTGAAGGAATTGCTCGGCAAGACCGCGAAGATGGAATTCCGCATGGTCGATGCGTCCGTGCCGCCGGATCAGGCGCAGCAGGGACGGTTGCCGCCGGAATCCGAGCTGCTGATGAGCGCCTCGCCGCCGCCCACGCCCTATGTGGTCAAGAAGCAGGTGCTGGTCGCCGGTGGCGACCTGACCGACGCCCAGGCGAGCTTCGACCAGCGGACGGGTGAGCCGGTCGTCAGCTTCAAATTCAACACCTCGGGCGCGCGCAAGTTCGCGCAGGCCACGCAGGAAAACGTCGGGCTGCCCTTCGCGATCGTGCTCGACAACAAGGTGATCTCGGCGCCCGTCATCCGCGAGCCCATCACCGGTGGCCAGGGCCAGATCTCCGGCAATTTCACGGTGCAATCGGCCAACGATCTCGCGATTCTCTTGCGCGCCGGCGCGTTGCCGGCGCCGCTCACTGTGGTCGAGGAGCGCACCGTCGGTCCGGGCCTCGGCCAGGATTCGATCGAGAAGGGCGAGCTTGCGGCCTATGTCGGCTCGATCCTGGTCATCATCTTCATGCTGCTGACCTACCGGCTGTTCGGCGTGTTCGCAAACATCGCGGTGGCCATCAACGTCGCCATGATCTTCGGCCTGTTGTCGCTGCTCAACGCCACGCTGACGCTGCCCGGCATCGCCGGCATCGTGCTCACCGTCGGCATCGCGGTCGACTCCAACGTGCTGATCTACGAGCGCATCCGTGAGGAGCTGCGGGGTGGCCGCAATGCGATTTCGGCGATCGACGCCGGATTCAAGCGGGCGCTTGCGACCATCCTCGATTCCAACATCACCACCTTCATTGCCGCCGCCGTGCTGTTCTACATCGGCACCGGCCCGGTGCGCGGCTTTGCCGTGACGCTCGGCATCGGCATCATCACCACGGTGTTCACCGCCTTCACGCTGACCCGGCTGATCGTAGCCTGGTGGGTGCGGTGGAAGCGGCCGCAGAGCGTGCCGATCTAGGAGCTAAGACCGTGACTCACTACGTTCTCATCGGCCTTGGCATTCTCATTGCCGTTCTCACCGTGGTCGCAGCGCTCGGGCTGCTGCCGTCGCTGCGCATCGTCCCGGACGATACGCATTTCGACTTCACGCGCTTCCGCCGGATCAGCTTCCCGATCTCGGCGGCGCTTTCGATCGTCGCGATCACGCTGTTCTTCACCCATGGCCTGAATTTCGGCATCGACTTCCGCGGCGGCACGCTGCTGGAAGTGCAGGCCAAATCCGGCGCCGCCGACATCGCGGCGATGCGCACGACGCTCGATGCCTTGCATCTCGGCGAAGTCCAGTTGCAGCAGTTCGGCGGCCCCGAGAACGTCCTGATCCGCGTCGCGGAGCAGCCGGGCGGCGACGCCGCCCAGCAGGAAGCCGTACAGAAGGTGCGCGGTGCGCTCGGCGATTCCGTCGAATATCGCCGCGTCGAGGTGGTGGGACCGCGCGTTTCCGGCGAGCTGCTGGCGTACGGCATGCTCGGCCTGATGCTCGCGATCGTCTCGATCCTGATCTACCTCTGGTTCCGCTTCGAATGGCAGTTCGCGCTCGGCGCCATGATCGCCAACGTGCACGACATCGTGCTGACGATCGGCTTCATGTCGATCAGCCAGGTCGATTTCGACCTGACCAGCATCGCGGCCCTTCTGACCATTCTGGGCTATTCGCTCAACGACACCGTCGTCATCTACGACCGTATCCGCGAAATGCTGCGCCGCTACAAGAAGATGCCGATGCCGCAGCTGCTCAACGAGTCGATCAATTCGACCCTGTCGCGTTCGATCATCACCCACTTCACCGTGACGCTGGCGCTGCTGGCTCTGCTGCTGTTCGGCGGCCATGCCATCCACAGCTTCACCGCGGTGATGATGTTCGGCGTGGTGCTGGTCGGCACCTATACCTCGATCTTCATCGCGGCCCCGATCCTGATCTATCTCGGCGTCGGCGAGCATCGCGAAGATGCGCCCGATACGGCTACGCCGGCGAAGAAGAACAAGGCATGATCCGAACCGCATGCCCTCGCAGGCGTTTGCGAGGGCAGTAAGCTCATTCGGACGAAGCACATGGCCGGCGATCCCAACGCACCGCATTTTCCCCGCTCGGCGCCGATCGAGGCCTATGGCAAGGGCGGCTTCGCCTTTGCCGGCATGTCGCATCGGGGATCGCTGCTCTGCCTGCCCGACGCGATCTGGGCCTGGGACGTGACGGACCCGACGAAGATCGACCGCTATTCGCTGGATCGCGTCTTCACGGCGGCCAACAGCATCGACACGCTTCTGATCGGCACCGGAACCGGCGTCTGGTTGCCGCCGCCGGACCTGCGGCAGGCGCTGAAGGCGGTGAGGGTGGTGCTGGATACGATGCAGACCGGTCCCGCCGTGCGCACCTACAACATCATGATCGGCGAGCGGCGCCGCGTTGCGGCCGCGCTGATCGCCGTGCCATGAGCAGCGCTGCGCCTCCGGCCGATTCCGTCGCCTTCTGCGCCGGCCTCGTGCGCAGCCATGACTTTCCGCGCTATGCCGCAACGCTGTTTGCGCCGGCCGCCGAGCGCCAGGCGCTGCTGGCGCTCTATGCCTTCAATGTCGAGATCGTCCGCGTCCGCGATCAGGTGAGCCAGCCCTTGCCCGGCGAAATCCGCCTGCAATGGTGGACCGACATGCTGTCGGGCCACGTCCACGGCAGCGCCGAGGGCAATCCGGTGGCGGCGGAGCTGTTGCGTGCGATCAGCGATTTCGACCTGCCGGTCGAGCCGTTATCGCTGCTCGCCGACGAGCATCAGTTCGATCTCTACAACGATCCGATGCCGACCTTGGCGGCTTTGGAGGGTTATCTGGACGCGACCTGTTCGGCATTGTTTGGCCTCGCGGCCCGGGTCATGGCGCCACCTTCGGAGGCGGCCGAGCATGTCGCAAGGCATGCCGGGCTCGCCCAGGGCATCGCGCAGGTGATTGAGAATCTGCCGCGCGATTCGGCGCACCGGCAACTGTTCCTGCCGCAGCAGCTGCTGGCGGCCCATGGCTGCCAGATGGAGGACGTGTTCGCCGGCAAGGAGACGCCAAATCTGCATGCGGTGCTGGGCCAGCTCGTGGGCGAAGCCGAGCAGCATTTGACGACGGCCTTGTCGTTGTTGCCGGAGGTGCCGGCGCCGGCACGGCCAGCGTTTCTGCTGCTGAGCCAGGTGCGGGGTGACCTCAAGCGCCTGTCGCAACCCGGGCGCAATCCGTTTGCATCGCAGCCCCCGTCGCGGCTGCGCACGCTATGGACGCTGTGGCGGGCTTCACGTTCCCGGGAATTTACCAAATAGCGGCCGGCTTATCGCCTCAAACGGCCAAATGCTCTATGCTGTCCTATGGCTGAGTTGTCCCAAAACACGTCCCCCGATCTCAGCGGCCTTCCGGTCGCTCTGGGCGACATTCATGCCGCCGCCGACACCATCCGCGGCGCCGTCGTCGAGACGCCCTGCAGCTACAGCCGCACGCTGAGCAACATCTGCGGCTGCGACATCTGGCTGAAATTCGAAAACCTCCAGTTCACCTCCTCGTTCAAGGAGCGGGGTGCGCTCAACCGGCTCACCGCGCTGACGCCGGAGGAGCGTGCGCGCGGCGTCATCGCGATGTCGGCGGGCAACCACGCGCAGGGCGTCGCCTATCACGCCAAGCGGCTCGGCATTCCCGCCACCATCGTAATGCCGGTCGGCACGCCCATGGTGAAGGTCGAGAACACCAAGCACCACGGTGCCGAGGTGGTGGTGACGGGCGCGACGCTGGAGGAGGCGGCCGCCTATGCGCGAAGCCATGGCGAGGCCCGCGGCATGATCTTCGTCCACCCCTATGACGACCCGCTCGTCATCGCGGGGCAGGGCACTGTCGGGCTCGAGATGCTGAAGGCGGTGCCGGAGCTCGATACGCTGGTGGTCCCGATCGGCGGCGGCGGCCTGATCAGCGGCATCGGCATTGCCGCGAAATCGATCAAGCCGACAGTGCGGATTCTTGGCGTCGAGGCCTGGCTCTACCCCTCGATGTACAACGCCATCCATGACGGCAATCTGCCTGCGCGCGGCGATACGCTCGCCGAAGGCATCGCGGTGAAATCGCCGGGCAAGATCACGACCGAGATCGTCCGCCGCCTCGTTGACGACATCGCGCTGGTGAACGAAGCCGAGCTCGAGCGCGCGGTCGCGACCCTGATCTCGATCGAGAAGACCGTCGTCGAGGGCGCCGGCGCCGCCGGGCTTGCCGCGTTGATGTCCGATACGTCCCGCTTTGCCGGCCGGAAGGTCGGCCTCGTCCTGAGCGGCGGCAACATCGACACGCGGCTGATCGCCTCCGTTCTGACGCGTGAGCTAGCGCGCGAGGGTCGGCTGACGCAGTTGTCGCTCGATATCCCCGATCGGCCCGGACAATTGGCTGCCGTCGCCTCACTGCTGGCCGAGGCCGGCGCCAACATCATCGAGGTCTCGCATCAGCGGACCTTCTCGGATCTGCCGGCCAAAGCGACGCTGCTTCAGCTCGTCATCGAGACCCGCGACAGCGCGCATCTCGACGAGGTCATGGCCAAGCTCGGTGCATCCGGCTTGAGCGCGCGCTGCACCTGAGTGGCGCGCGCCGCTATCGCGGCGCCAAACCCACGAGGTGGCCGATCAGCCGGTCGATCTCGGCTTCCGTGTTGTAGTAATGCGGGGAAGCCCGCACGACCGGTGGCAGCGAGCGGATTTCGGCATCGATGCGAGTACTCGCCGGATCTGAAGCGCCGATGGTGATGCCCGCCGCAGCGGCGCTGCTGACGATGGCGTCCGCCTCATACCCATCCAGCGTGAAGCTGACGATGGCGCCCGGTGTGCGTCCGAGGTCGCGAATGGTCACGCCGCGAACGGAGGCGAGGCCGCCGCGAAGACGGTCCGCAAGCAGACGGCAGCGCTGTTCGATCGGGCCGAGACCGATCGCGAGGGCATAATCGATGGCCGTGCCGAGACCGAGACGTGCCGCGTAATTGTTCTCCCATGTCTCGAAACGGCGGGCATCGTCACGGAGCCGATATTCACCTCGTGAGACCCAGGGCGCGGCGAAGTGATCGATCATCGGCGGCTCGAGCCGTTGCAGCATCCCGCGGCGGACGTAGAGAAAGCCCGTGCCGCGCGGGCCGCGGAGGAATTTGCGCCCCGTCGCCGACAGCATGTCACAGCCGATGGCTTCGACGTCGACCGTCATCTGGCCGACCGCCTGGCAGGCGTCGAGCAGATAGGGAATCCCGTGCGCCCGCGCGATCCTGCCGATCGCCGCCGCGGGATTGACCAATCCGCCATTGGTCGGAACCCAGGTGACGGCGATCAGCTTCACGCGTTCGTCGATCATGCGCTCGAGCGCGTGGACGTCGAGCTCGCCGGTGGCGTCGCTCGGCACGACATCGATGATCGCGCCCGTGCGCCTTGCGACCTGAAGAAACGCGACGTAGTTGGCTGCGCATTCCGCTTCGGCGGTCAGGATCCGATCGCCCTGGCGAAACGGAAGCGCGTAGAACGCCATCTGCCAGGCAATTGTCGCGTTCTCCATGAGGGCGATCTCATCGGGGGCGGCATTCAGAAGGCGCGCTACGGAGCCGTAGACCGCATCGAGCCGATCGGACTCGCGGTCGGCAGCAGCATAACCTCCGATCTCGCCCTCCAGATCGATGTGGTCCTTCATTGCCGCGACGACGGCAGTTGGCATGAGGGCCGCGCCGGCATTGTGGAGATAAGCGAGGCGGGAGGCGGCCGGGGTGTCGGAACGTATCCGGTCGATGTCGATCAATGCTGGTCTCCGCCTCTGCTATCCCGATCCCATGAATTAGGCGCGTTGACGAGCGCGAGCAAGCTTATGTGCTGCTTGGAACAAAATGGCGGATTATTGCCTCGTCTTGGTATCGGATTCCAAATCGGCGGCCGTTCTCCCCGGATTTTGAGAAACCCGGTGACTTCGGACGTTATATCTTCCCGGATCGGGAAACAGACCATGCAAGAAGACGCAATCCCGCTCAATGACCGGGACGCCCAGGACCAACATCACCCGACGGATCGACCTCACGACCCTGCGGCTGTTCATCGCCATCTGTGAGGAGGGCAATTTGACGCGCGCCTCGCAGCGCGAGGCGATCGCGCCCTCTGCTGTCAGCAAACGCATGCATGACCTCGAGGAGGTACTCGAGGTCGCGCTGTTCGAGCGGCATCCGAACGGCATGGCGCTGACGCCGGCCGGTGAATCGCTGCTGCATCATGCGCGCGTGACGCTGCTCAACGTCGCGAAGATCGCCGTCGACATGGCCGAGCATGCGCGCGGCGTGCGCGGGCATGTGCGGATGCTGGCCAATCTGTCGTCGATCGTCGAATTCCTTCCCGACGATCTGCCCGGCTTCTTTCGCTCGCACGAGCTGGTGCGGCTCGATCTGCAGGAGCGTCCGAGCGCCGATGTCGTTCGCGGCGTCGAGGAGGGCGTGGCCGAAATCGGCATCTGCTCGGCAGACGTGTCGACGCGCGGGCTGGAGCGGTTCTCCTATCGGCGGGACCGCCTCGTTATCGTGGTGCGATCCGATCATCCGCTTGCGTCGGCAAGAGACGTTTCGTTCGCCGACACACTCGACTACGACCATGTCGGCCTGTTTGCGACCAGCTCGATCTATCTGCGCTCGCAATACACCGCGCAGCAGATCGGCAAGTCGATCCGGTTGCGGGTCCACGTCCCGGGTTTTGATGCGGTCTGCCGGATGGTGCAGGCCGGCATGGGTATCGGCCTCATTCCCGACCGTGCGTTCGAGGTCCTCAGTCACGGCATGAACCTGACGGCCGTCGAGTTGAGCGACGACTGGGCCGATCGCGAACTGGTGCTGGTGGCCAGGGATCCCGCGGGATTGTCGGCGACAAGCCAGTTGATGCTCGATCATCTGCGATTGCCCGGAACCAAACCTCACTGATGGCGGCCTTCGTGTCGTTCGTCATCCGCGAACGCGTGTTCATCAAAGGATATTGGACTTAAGGCCCTGCGCTCGGCGACACCACGATCAAAGACGATCGAGGAGCGCCAGACGTGGACGGACCATTATCCGGAATACGAGTCGTCGAGCTCGGAACTTTGATCGCGGCACCATTTGCCGCGCGGCTCTTTGCCGAGTTCGGCGCCGAAGTCATCAAGATCGAACAGCCGGGCAGCGGGGATCCGTTGCGCAGATGGCGCAAGCTGCATCAGGGCACCTCACTCTGGTGGTACCTGCAATCCCGCAACAAGAAGTCGATCGCGATCGATCTGAAATCGCCTGACGGGCGGGACGTGGCGCTGCGGCTGGCCGCGCAAGCCGACGTCGTGATCGAGAATTTTAAGCCAGGGAGCCTCGAGAAACTCGGCCTCGGCTGGGATGTGCTCTCAAAGCTCAATCCGGACCTGACACTGGTCCGCATCTCCGGCTACGGGCAGACCGGCCCTTACCGCGATCGCTCCGGGTTCGGCGCGATCGGCGAAGCTATGGGTGGGCTGCGCTTCACCACCGGCGATCCCGACAGCCCGCCGGCCCGGGTCGGCATCAGTATCGGCGACAGCCTTGCGTCGCTTCATGGCGTGATCGGCGCGCTGATGTCGCTGCTCCGAGTCAAGACAGGGCAGGGGCGAGGGCAGGTGGTCGACGTCTCGCTCTACGAGAGCGTGTTCAACCTGATGGAGAGTCTCGTCCCCGAATATGACCTCTTGGGTCATGTCAGGACCCGCACCGGCGGCGCCCTGCCGGGCATCAGTCCATCCAATACATATCCAAGCTCCGACGGGCGCCATGTCGTGATCGCTGGCAACAGCGACGCGATCTTCAAGCGCTTGATGCTGGTCATCGGGCGGCCGGACCTTGCCGACGATCCGGCCCTTGCCAGCAATGACGGACGTGTCCGCAGCAACGCCTTGCTCGATGCTGCCATCACTGCATGGACCTCGCAGCGAACGATGGACGAGATCCTCGCACGCCTCGATGCGGCGGATGTTCCTGCAGGCCGGATCTATTCCGTCGCCGATATTGTCGACGATCCCCATTACGCCGCGCGCGACATGATCCTGCCGACCGAGCTGCCGGGCGACGTCACCGTAAAGATGCCGGGCATCGCGCCAAAGCTCTCCGACACCCCGGGCGCAGTCAAATGGCCTGGCCCGACGCTGGGACAGCATACCGACGAGGTGCTCGCGGGCCTCGGCTTGCAGGCAGGCGATATCGCGCAGCTGCGCCGGAGCGGAGCGGTGCAATGACGGCAACGCCACCGGACATCCTGATCCAGGAGGTCGCTCCGCGCGACGGCCTTCAGATCGAACCGAAATGGGTCGAAACCAGCGAAAAAATCCGGCTGATCAATTCGCTCTCTGCGATCGGCTTCGGCCGCATTGAGGTCTCGTCGTTCGTGTCAGCGGCGGCCGTGCCGTCGCTGCGCGACGCCACTGACGTCTTCACCGGCATCGAGCAGCGGCCCGGCACGATCTATACGGCACTGATCCCGAACCGGAAGGGCGCCGAGCTGGCGCTGGCTGCACGCGTCGACGAGCTCAATTTCGTGATGTCGGCGAGCGAGACGCACAACCGCGCCAACATGAACATGACGCATGCGGTGTCGCTGGCGTCGCTCAGCGAGATCGTGAAGCCGGCCCATGCAGGCGGCGCATTAGTCAACGCGACGGTTGCGACGGCGTTCGGCTGTCCGTTCGAAGGCCTGCAGCCTCTCGAGAAGGTGTTCGATATCGTCAAGCGCTATCTCGATCTCGGGGTCGATGGCGTCACGCTCGCCGATACCACGGGCATGGCCAATCCCAATCAGGTCTCGCAGCTGGTTGCCGAGGTCTTGATGCTGGTCCCTGCGGACATGCTCACGCTTCACTTCCACAACACGCGCGGTCTTGGGCTGGTTAACGTCCTCGCGGCCTATGACACCGGCGCGCGCCGCTTTGACGCCGCGCTGGGCGGCCTCGGCGGATGTCCATTTGCGCCGGGCGCCACCGGCAATGTCTGTACCGAAGACCTCGTCAATCTCTGCCACGAGACGGGCTTGCGAACCGGTCTCGACCTGCAGCGCTTGATCGATCTCTCGTTCCGGTTGCCTGGACTGGTCGGACATGAGGTGCCGGGACAGGTCGCCAAGGCCGGCCGTCCCCTCGATCTGCATCCCATACCCGAGCGGCTGCGACGCTCGGGCTGATCGACCGCTATCAAAATTCAAAACACATTGGAGGAAACCATGACGATTGCCACGGCGGTGACTGCCGACCTCGATACTGGACTCACAGAGCATCAGGTCATCAAGAAGATTGCGTGGCGGCTGATGCCGCTGATCATCGTCTGCTACTTCTTTGCGTTCTTCGACCGCGTCAACATCAGTTTTGCCAAGGCTGCGCTCCAGGCCGATCTCGGCCTCAGCAACACAGCCTACGGATTTGGCGCCAGCCTGTTCGTCGTTGGTTACGTCCTGCTGGAAGTGCCGAGCAACATGCTGCTCTATCGCTTCGGCGCGCGGCGCTGGATCGCCCGCATCATGATTTCCTGGGGGCTGGCGACGGCGGCGATGGTCTTCGTTCATAGCGAGTGGCAGTTCTATGCGCTGCGCTTCGTGATCGGCGCCATGGAGGCGGGATTTGCGCCCGGCATTCTCTATTACCTGACACTCTGGTTTCCAAAATCGCATCGCGGCCGCATGACGTCCGTGTTTTTTCTCGCCACTGCATTCTCGGGGATCATCGGCGCGCCGATCTCGGGTCTCATCCTCAATTACCTGAACGGGCTGCACGGTCTGGCCGGTTGGCAATGGCTGTTTCTGGCTGGCGGCATTCCCTGCGTTGCGCTTGGTTTCATCGTGCTGCTGCGCTTCGACGACGGGATCGAGCAGGCCGAATGGTTGAGCGACGACGAGCGCCGGTTGATCTCGGTTCAGCTGGACCGCCAGAAGAGCGAGATCGGCGAGCATTCGGCATGGCGCTCGCTGCTCATGCCCGGCGTGCTGCTGCTCGGATTCATCTACTTCCTGATCCAGATCGCCTCCTACGGCCTCAATTTTTGGGCGCCTGACCTGATCAAGGCGGCCGGCGGAGGCAGTGCAGCCGCGATCGGCTTCCTGACCGCCGTACCCTATATCTGCGGCGCCATCTGCATGATCGTCGTAGGCCGATTGTCGGATGCATCAGGCGAGCGCCCGAAATTTGTCGCAGCCTTGATTCTGACCGCGGCCGTGGGCTTCTTCGCGTCCGGTGCATTCGACAGGAATGTCGTCACCCTGGTTGGCGCGCTTGCCATCCTTGGTGCCGGCGTGGTTGCGGCCATTCCGGCATTCTGGACGCTGCCACCGAAAATTCTCACCGGTGCGGGGGCGGCAAGCGGGATCGCGCTCATCAACACGCTGGGGCAGGTCGGTGGCATCGTCAGCCCGGTCATGGTTGGCTCGGTCAAGGATGTGACCGGCAGCACGACACCCGCGCTCTATGTCATCGGCGGCTTGTGCGTGCTCTGTGCGTTGCTGCTGCTGACGGTGCTTCCGCGAGACCTGAAAGCCAGGGACGTGGCGGAACCCCGGGTCGCATAGGCCGCGGCATTGGCGCGCCTTGGTGAGGCGCATTCAAGAGGGTATCTAGGCGAACGACATCACACCGCCGTCCATTCTCAATGGATGGCGGTGTGATGGCCTGGAACCGAAGGGGACGCGCAATGGCGAAGAACACGATTTGCCTCTGGTACGACAAAGACGCTGAGGCGGCCGCCCGCTTCTATGCCGAGACGTTCCCCGACAGCGCCGTAAGCGCCGTCCATCACGCGCCCAGCGATTACCCCTCCGGCAGGGCGGGCGATGTGCTGACCGTCGAGTTTACGGTTGCCGGCGTTGCCTGTCTCGGCCTCAACGGCGGTCCGATTTTCAAGCACAACGAGGCTTTCTCGTTCCAGATCGCGACCGACGATCAGGAGGAGACCGACCGCTACTGGAACGCCATCATCGGCAATGGCGGGCAGGAGAGCGCCTGCGGCTGGTGCAAGGACAGATGGGGCCTCTCCTGGCAGATCACGCCACGGGTGTTGACTGAGGCATTGGCGGCCGGCGGCGCCGAGGCCAAGCGCGCCTTCGATGCGATGATGGGGATGACGAAGATCGATGTCGCCGTGATCGAGGCCGCGCGCCGCGGCTGAAATTATCTCGCCTCAGATACAGAGGCCGAGCAGCTTGACGTGGCAGCTGCTGGTTTTGGGCTTGCTGGCGGGCGCGGCCTCGCGCTTCACGGCAACCAGCGGCTCCTCGTCCTTCTTGCCTTTACCTTTGCCCTTGCCCTTCGGCTCGTAGTCGCCCGCGATCACCATGGCCCAATAGGTTCGCTTGCCGCTGGCATTCTTGGCGCTGGCGATGCCGACGCGCGAGGCGTTGTGCAGCAGCAGGTTCTTGCGATGCCCGGACGAGTCGATCCACTGTCCCAGCGTCTTCTCGAAATTGTCGTAGCCATAGGCGATGTTCTCGGCCGCGCGGCCCGCGCCCGCCGGTGCGACGCGCCGGTTGAACGGGCCGAGCGCGTCGTGGCTGAGGTCGTCCTTCGCCGCCATCGCGCGGGCCTGGTCCATGGCGATGCGGTCGAGGGTTGAATCGCGGACGACGCGGACTTCGCCGTTCTTGAGGCGAAAGCCGGAGATCAGCTCGGCAGGGGATTCGGCCATCGCGGGCGCAGCTGCGAGCAGCAGAAGGCCAGCGATCACGCCGCCAACCACACGATGCATCATCATCCCCCGAATGCCCATGACCCGCCGCCCGAATGATCCGATCGGTTCTCTATCGCCAATGTGGACGCTTCAAGGCGTGAGCAGCCCGTCAGCTCGCCGGCAGGTCTGCCTCGAAGTTGAAACGGTCCCGCAGGTTCTTCCGCTGTTCCAGGATGTCCTTGAGGAAGGCGCGGTCCTGGTCGTTCTTCATCATCGGCTCGATCAGGTCGAGCTGGTTCATGGCGACCAGTTGCAGGATCTCGGTTCGCGGCTTGCCGCTGGTATCACGGGGCAGCGCGTGTACGACCTGGATGTGCTCCGGCGGCTTGGGGCCCTTGGCGGCCGAAAGCTCGCTCCGAAGCTCGCCTTCAAGCGTGGCCTGATCGGCCTCGACGAAGGCATAGAGTCCGACGCCGGAGCGGCGGTCGGCGAAGGCGACGATGGCGGTGTCGCGCACGGCCGGGTTCTTGCGGATCAGCTCGGCCAGCACCGGCGCGTCGTTGACCAGCCGGCGGCCGCCGCCCTCGCGGTCGGTGAAGTTGAACAGGCCGCGCGTGATCGCGCGATAGACCTTCTTGCCGGTCGCGAGCCACAGGCTGGCGGCGAATGACTTCTTCGCCAGGATCTTTCGCTCGCGCGGCGTCAGCGCCTCGGGTGCATAGGAACGCTTGTGCTTGAGCAGATGCCGCAGGTCCTCGTAGGCGAGGATGCGGTAGAGCCGGCCACGTCGGTTGAAGCAGGCCGCGAGCTGGAAGTCGGTGACATAGGCGCGGCCGTCGCGGCCGACCAGCCAGTTCTGCTCCTTGGCGAGATCGTTGTGGCAGATGCCGGCGCGGCGCAGCCGGCGTAGCGCCGCCTTGGCCGAGCGGAAATAGGCGAGGTCGCCATGTGGCTTGGCGAGATGGAGCGCGACGCCGTCGACAAAGCCGCGCACGAGCGCCCGGCGGCCGGCCCACAGCAAATCAGGGCCGACATTGAGACCTTTGGCCAGCGCCAGCGCGTGCTTCTCACGCGCGAACAGGTGGCGCGCCAAGGGAAATGACCACCACGGCACTTCGTCGAGCCGGCGCAGCACGGCGTCGACCTCGCCGTTGTCGCCACGGAAGCGGCCGCGCTCGACGGTCGAGAACACGTCGCGCTTGAGCAGCACGCCCTCGGTCCAGCGCGCCAAGAGCACCGCGGCGTCGTCTTTGGGGAGGTTCATCGAAAACTCACGCGGCTGCGGCGATGCGCAGGTGATCGGCGATCCAGCGATCGAGATCGGCGAGCGCCAGTGCGCTCATCGCCTGCTTCTTGGCCACCGTCTTCTCGTTGCCGCGCAGGCGGGTGCCGTCGGGTTTCTTCGTCGGAGCGCTCGCGAGCGGCGGGAACAGGCCGAAATTGATGTTCATCGGCTGGAACGAGCGCGTACCGGGCTCGATGGTCTCGATATGGCCGCCGGTGATGTGACCGAGCAGCGATCCCAGTGCCGTCGTAGCAGGCGGGCTCGCCAGTGTCTCGCCGCGCGCATCCGCCGCCGCATAGAGACCGGCGATCAGGCCGACGCTGGCGGATTCCACATAGCCCTCGCAGCCGGTCATCTGACCGGCAAAGCGCAGCCGGGGCTGCGCGCGCAGGCGCAATTGGCCGTCGAGCAGCTTTGGCGAATTGAGGAAGGTGTTGCGATGCAGGCCGCCGAGGCGGGCGAATTCGGCCTTCTCCAGCCCCGGAATGCTGCGGAAGATGCGTTGCTGCTCGCCGTATTTCAGCTTCGTCTGGAATCCGACGATGTTGTAGAGCGTGCCGAGCTTGTTGTCCTGGCGCAGCTGCACGATCGCGTAGGCCTTCGTGGTGGGATCGTGCGGATTGGTGAGGCCGACCGGCTTCATCGGGCCGTGGCGCAACGTCTCGGGGCCGCGCTCCGCCATCACCTCGATCGGCAGGCAGCCGTCGAAATAGGGCGTGTTGGTCTCCCATTCCTTGAACTCGGTCTTCTCGCCCGCGATCAGCGCGGCGACGAAGCCGTCATACTGCTCCTTGGTCATGGGGCAGTTGATGTAGTCGGCGCCGGTGCCGCCGGGGCCGACCTTGTCATAGCGCGACTGGAACCAGGCCACGGACATGTCGATGGACTCGCGATGCACGATCGGCGCGATCGCGTCGAAGAAAGCGAGAGCGTTCTCGTCGGTCAATTCGCGGATGGCGTCGGCCAGCGGGGCGGAGGTGAGGGGGCCGGTCGCCACGATCACGTTGCTCCAATCGGCCGGCGGCAGGCCGGAAACCTCGCCACGGGCGATCTCGATCAGGGGGTGGTCGTTGAGCGCCTTGGTGACGGCCGCCGAGAAGCCGTCGCGGTCGACCGCGAGCGCACCGCCGGCGGGCACCTGGTTGGCGTCGGCCGCGCGCATGATCAGCGAGCCGAGCCGGCGCATTTCGGCGTGCAGCAGGCCGACGGCGTTGTTGGCGGCGTCGTCCGAGCGGAACGAATTGGAGCAGACGAGCTCGGCGAGCCCATCGGTGCGGTGCGCTTCGGTCATGCGGTCCGGCCGCATCTCGTGCAGCACCACGGGCACGCCGGATTTGGCGACCTGCCAGGCGGCTTCGGAACCGGCAAGGCCGGCGCCGATCACGTGCACAATGTTGGATTGGGGTCCTGTCATGGGGCGGACAGGTAGCGCTTTTCGGCGGTCAGTGGAATCGCCGAGATGGAGTTTTCTGCCATCAGAAACGACAACGCCCGCACGAGGCGGGCGCTATCGGTTCGTCCGGTGAAGGGCTGAACGAAATCAGCCCTGATACTGACCGGCGGCAACGCGCGGGATGTCCGAGCGATCGAGGCCGATGTCGGCCAGTTCGCGATCGCTGAGCTGGGACAGCTCGGCAACATTGCGCTGATAGTCCCGGAAAGCCTGGATCATGCGGATGAGCGAGAGCAGCATTGGTAGTCTCCTGTAGTTCGATTCAGCCCTTGCCCGGGCCTCATCGTTGAAATGAATATAGGTGAGGGTGGTGCAGTGCGAAAGTTCCGATGTTGCGATGCAGCTAAGCGCGAGGTGCATAGCGGTGGTAACGGACGATTAACCCGGGAGCACTCTCGCCCAAAGGGTAGGCGAAATAGAGAATGCTTTGCCATAAATCACCGTGAATTCACGGGTTTACTGCAACCATTCTCGTTACCGGTGAAATGGAAATAGGTAGGGTTCCAACTGTTCTCAAGGCGATCAGTCAGCGTCTGCACCCAAGTCTCGCATGCGCGAATCGCATGATAGCGGAACTATAGAGATGAATATAAATTCATTCATATGAGAGATGCCACGCGACCGGATCCCGCCGATCCGACTCGCTCAGGGCTGGCGGATCACCAGGCGACCGGCCATGGAGCCTGTCGAAACTCACCCTGCCTCGTTTCAGACCGCAGCCGCCTCCTTGGTGCGGTGCACACACGCCGAACGTGTGGCGTTCATTACAAGGGTGTAATGAAAATCAGAAATTTCGCATGGTGCCTCTGCGCCGCGCGCAACATCACGCAATTCTCGCGAGAAATTTATTGCGGCAAGTTGCCGCGCCCGGAGGAAAGTCATGTCGCAGATTCTGGCAATGTCGCTGGTTCTGTCACAAGAACAAGAGAAGGAAAGTAACATCATGACGAAGTTACTCGGGGTTATCGCAATTGCCGCCGTCGCGTTCGCCGTCGCGCCGGCCCAGGCTGCCAAGCACGCCATGGGCGGTTGCAGCTCAGCCAACCTGGAGAAGACGGAGACCGCGATCGAGAACATGGCCGACGGCGACAGCAAGTTCGTGGCGCAGAAGGAGATCGCGGCTGCGCAGGACGCGCTTCTCAACGGCAAAATGGGTGTGTGCGGCGCGCACCTGAACAAGGCGATGAACGCCACCATGGGGAAGTAAACGCACCAAGAGAGGGCCGATCGCCGGGCGATCGGCCCTACGCGTCCTGTCGGGCGCTATTTAAGGGGCGCGTGCGAGCTGGGTCGCGAAATAGGCGACGGTCTTGGAGTAGACTTCGCTCTTATTCCATTGCTGCAATACCGCAAAATTCGGACTGCCCGGCTGCCAGTCCTTGCCGCGCTGCCAGCCGTAGCCCGCGAGATAATTGGCGGTGGAGGCGAGCACGTCGGGCGCGTTGTGCAAGAGGTCGCGCTTGCCATTGCCGTCGAAATCGACGGCGTATTTCATCCAGGACGACGGCATGAACTGGGTCTGACCGAGCTCGCCGGCCCATGCGCCCTTCATGTCGGCGGGGGCGAGGTCGCCGCGCTGGACGATGCGCAGCGCATCCAGCAGCTCGGCACGAAACTGGTCGGAGCGACGGCAATCATAGGCCAGCGTTGCCAGCGAGCGGATGGTGGCGAACTTGCCGGTGTTGACGCCGAAATCGGTCTCGAGACCCCAGATCGCGACCAGTACCTCGCCGGGCACACCATAGGTCTGTTCGATGCGGGACAGCACCGAGCCGTATTGCTTCATCATGTTGGAGCCGCGCTGCATGCGCGGCGGCACCATGCGGCCGGAGAACTCCTCGAAGGTCTGGGTGAAGACTTTTTGCGAGCGGTCCCGGTTGAGCACGCTCTGATCGAGCGTCACGCCGGCAAGCCCGACGGCAACGGCCTGCTGCGAGACGCCCTTGGCCGTGGCGTCGGCTTTGAAGTCCGTGAGCCAGGCGTCGAAATTGCCCGAGCCGCAGGCAACAGCGGCGAGGGCTGGCTGGGCGGTTAGGATTGACGCGGAGAGGGCGAGGGCTGCGAGAGCGAG
Source organism: Bradyrhizobium sp. 61 (assembly GCF_023073075.1). Lineage (NCBI taxonomy): Bacteria > Pseudomonadati > Pseudomonadota > Alphaproteobacteria > Hyphomicrobiales > Nitrobacteraceae > Bradyrhizobium > Bradyrhizobium sp. 61. The sequence continues at coordinate 182,142 of NZ_JADPIU010000035.1, forward strand.
ACGAGAAATCGTCGGGGTCATCAGATGAAATGGATTCCGTGAAGTGATCTGACCGGCGGGCGCAATTTCGATTGTAACCGCGGCCAAAGCAAGGCGTATGACAGCACGCAATCCTGCCCGAGCCGAGCCCGGGCAGGATCGCATGTCACGATATCGTCAGGCGTCCGTCCGATTGCGCCAGGGGAAGAGGTTGGCGGGGAAGTCGGCGGCCGGCTTGCGCGGGCGATGCGGCGGGGGCGGCACCGGACGTGCACCGGGCTCCGAGACGATCACCTTGCGGTAGAGGTGCCAAGTGGCGTGGCCGAGCAGGGGGATCACCACGGCAAGGCCAAGGAACGCCGGAATCGTACCTAGCGCCAGCAGCACCGCCACGATCAGGCCCCAGGCCGCCATCGGCACCGGGTTCTTGGCGACGACGCGCAGGGACGTCACCATGGCCTCGAACGCGCCGGCATGGCGGTCGAGCATCAAGGGGAACGACACGGCGCTGATGCAGAGCGCGGCAAGCGCAAACAGGAAGCCGGTGCCGCAGCCGACCACGATCAGCCACCAGCCTTGCTGGGTCGTCAGAACGCGCGTCATGAAATCAGAGATACCGGTCGCGCCCTCATAGCCGAACGCCGCGACATAGATCGCCTGAGCGGTCGCAACCCAGGTCACGAACAGAGCGAGTAGCAGCGTGCCGAGACCGAGCATGGCGCCGAACGAAGGCGAGCGCAGCACCTCCATGGCATTCCAGGCGCTGGCCTCCTCATAACGTTCGCGCCGGCTGGAGAGCTCATAGAGACCGAGCGCGGCGAACGGGCCGATCAGCGCGAAGCCTGCGGCCAGTGGGAACAACAGCGGCAGCACCGAATAGCCCATCACCGCGCGGGCGAGCACGAGGCCCAGCACCGGATAGATCACGCAGAGGATGATGGCGTGGCTCGGCACCGCCTTGAAATCTTCCCAGCCGCGCCTGAGCGCGTCGTGCAGATCGGACAGTTGGATGGTTCGGATCACCGGTCCAGCCGCATCCGCGGGCTGGGCCACAGTGGGGACATTGCCCGGGTAGAGTGTGGCCATGGTCGCTAGCTCCCTTGCCATGCAGCCGAATTCGGCGCCGGCAACGGCGCAAGCGGCCGCTTTTCTGAGTTTCGCGATTCCGGCCAGACGCGAATTCCGGACGTCATCGCGAACTGAAAGTGGAGCGTACGCCCATTTCCGAGTCCTGTCCCACACGCTTGGTTGAGATTCGATGCCGCACCGCAACCTCGACGATGTCATTCGGTCGTCATTTCGCCGCAGATAAGCTGATGCTGGTTGTCGGTTCGCACAACTTCGCGGGCGCAACGCAGTAACTTCGTTTATAAGTGCCACTCGAGGCCCTTCCAACGGATCCTTTTCGGGGAGAAGACATGAGCATTTTCGGGAAAATCATGGGCGCGATCTTCGGCAGCCATCCGGCTTCCGCCGCGCCCGCAGGTGGCGCACCCTCGGGTAGCGCGCCCGCCAGCGCCGCGCCGGGCGGATCGGCGCCTGCTGCCGCGCCGATGGCAACCGTGGACGTTGCGGCCATCGTCGACAAGCTGGTCGCTGCCCAGAAGGAGAAGCTGGAATGGCGCACCTCGATCGTCGACCTCATGAAGGCGCTCGACATCGACTCCAGCCTCGCCGCGCGTAAGGACCTCGCCAAGGAGCTCGGCTACAGCGGCGACATGAACGACTCGGCGAGCATGAACGTCTGGCTGCACAAGCAGGTGATGTCCAAGCTCGCCGCCAATGGCGGCAAGCTGCCGCCGGAGATCAAGCACTGACCGATTGTTCGGTCGTAAGCCAGGGGCCCGCGATCTCGCGGGCCCTTTTGCGTTCAGGCGACGAGGTCTGCTTCCTCCGGATGCCTGTCGAGATAGTCGACGACGAAGCCGCAGCCGGCGATCACCTTCTTGCCGTCACGGCGGATCAAGTCCAGTGCGCCCTTGACCAGCTCGGATGCAATGCCGCGGCCGCGTAGCGCGCGCGGCGTCTCGGTATGGGTGATGATCACGGCCGACGGCGTCAGCCGGTAATTGGCGAAGGCGATTTCGTTGCCCGCATCGAGCTCGAAGCGACTCCTGTCCTTGTTGTCCCGTACCGCCATGCCAGATCCCTTCGAAGCGCTGCGTGTTCTCTGATCTAGGCGCCTGAACCGGCCCTTGCCAAGGTGCGACCAAGGGAGGTTGCCGCAGGGGAGATATCCGGAAAATGCGTGTCCCACTCAGCCTCTTGGCGCTGCTTGTGGCGCTCGTCTCGACCGCGCCGGTGTCGGCTGCGGCCGAAGGCGCCCCGGCCTGGGAGGCCTGCGTCGGGCTGACCAGCACGCCGGACGAGCGGATCAAAGCCTGCTCGACCGTGATCGATACCAGGAGCGAGGGCGGGCAGAGGCTCGCCGGCGCCTATTGCAATCGCGGCCATGGGCTCACCGAGAAACGCGAGCTCGACGCCGCGTTGTCCGATCTCGACGAGGCGGTCCGGCTTGATCCCGGCTATGCCTGCGCCTACAACAATCGCGGCCGCGTCTACAGCTTGAAGCGCGACTATGATCGTGCCATCGCCGAATACGACCAGGCCATCAAGCTCGATCCGTCGCTGGCGCTGGCCTACAGCAACCGCGGGGAGGCCCGTTTCAACAAGGGCGACCTCGACGGCGCCATTGCCGATTTCGACGCGGCGATCAAGCGCGATCCCAACTATGTCACCGCCTACGCCAACCGCGGCTTCGTCTACGCCCGCAAGCACGACACGGCGCATGCGCTCGCCGACTACAGCATGCGGATCAAGCTGGCGCCGGATCTGATTGCCTATATCGACCGCGGCAACGTCTACCGCGACAGCGAGCAGCTCGATCGGGCCGCCGCCGACTACGGCGAGGCGATCCGCGTCGCACCGACCGACGCACGCGGCTGGCGCAATCGCGGCATGATCCGGCTCTATCGGGGCGACAACAAGGGCGGCCTCGCCGACTACGACAAGGCGCTGCAATACGATCCCTCCGACGTGTTCTCCTGGAACAACCGCGGCCAGGCCAGGCTGCGCCTCGGCGACAGGCAGGGCGCGATTGCCGATTTCCGGAAGGCGCTGGAATTGCGTCCAGGCCTGCCGTCCGCCCATGATGCACTGCAGAAGCTTGGGGCTCTGTAGCGAGCGTTCGATCAACGCGTGAGCCATAATTCGCTGATGCCGCCTCGCTGGCAAAAAACATCAGTCCGTCTTGCAATCGTGCACCCGGTTCCCCACGTCTCGTTACAGGACATACGCCCGAATGCGGCCGGCACGGTCGCTAGACATTCGGAGTGTCATGATCGCCAGCCGCTGACGTATGCCTCTTTTGGAGGAGGGTACGATGTCGGACTTTAGTTTCATCAAGACTCATCGAACATGGGAAGATTGGTGCGGGATGCTGCTCGGCGCGCTGATTGTCGCATCGCCGTGGTTCCCCATCCAGGATCACTCGCCGATCGTCGAACGCCAGACGATGATCCTGAACACGGTCGCAATCGGCCTCGTCGTATTTGGCCTCAGCCAGCTCGAATATGTCGCGTTGCAGCGCTGGCAGGAGGTGGCGACGATCCTGGTCGGGCTGTGGCTTATCGTCTCGCCCTATGTGTTCGGTTATTCCGGCGAAGGTTTTCTCCGGATCTACCATACGAGTCTGGGAGCGGTAGCGGTGATCCTCGGCGTGCTCCAGCTGTGGCAGGACTGGGATCTGAGTGACCAGGATATGCTGAAGCATGGGCAATAGGCGGTAGATTTGAGCAGGCCTGCCGCGCGCTCGGTGGGCCTGCGCTCGCTTAACTCTTCATCAAATCCGCATACTCCGGATGTTTCTCGATCCACGCCTTCACGAACGGACATTGCGGGATCAGTTTCAAGCCGGCCGCGCGGACCTGGTCGAGCGCGCCTTGCACCAGCTTCGAGCCGACGCCCTTGCCACCGAGCTCTTTCGGCACGTCGGTATGCTCGAAGGTGATGACGTTGCCGTCGAGCTTGTAGTGTTCAGTCGCGAGATGGCCCTCCACCTCCAGCTCGAAGCGATGATCGGCCTTGTTATCGATGACGTCGCTCATGGTGTCTCCCGTCAGGTCTTCAACGAGTCCGTCAGCATCTTGCGGATCGACCAGGCCTCGCCGTCGGACGAGCCCTTGATGTCGTCAATCCGCCAGCTGTTCGCCTCGCGCACGAAGTCATAGCGCACGATCTGGTCGGCGGGTTTGCGGTCGTTGCGGTGGCCGGTGATGGTCACCGCGATCGTCGCCTTGTCGGCCTCCACCTTCTCCGCATCAACCTTGAAGGATTTCACGTCCGGTTCTTGCGAGTTGGTGACAGGATCGAAATCGACCGGACCAACGTCGCCCTTCGGCGTATGCGCATCCGCCTTGGCCCACAGCGCGACCAGCGCCCTCGAGAGATATCTTGTTTTGGCCGCCTTGTTCTCGATGACGAAGGCGCCGCCGCCATCGCCTTTGCCCTTGGCTGCGCGCGTGTAGATCGCGGTCAGGATCGCGACGGGGTCGCTGGAGACAGGCATCACGGCGAATGCCGGGGAGGCGGTGGCAAGCAGAGAGGCGGCGACGAAGGTCCGACGGGTGAGCATGAAATGTCCCTGAGATAATGACGTGCGACCGCATGGCCGGAGGGGCCGGCGTCAGCGCGTATCTCTGTAGACCGATGGCGCGGCCGCTCGGTTCAATCGGTCGCTTTGGCGAGCCTGGAATCTTCAGATTGCGGCTGCGGGCGGAGGCAACCCTGGCAGATGACGAGGGAGCGAGTGACCTTGGCGTCCTGCTCGGCCTCGATGCCGTCCTGGGCCTGCCACCATTCCTTCGAATAGGGCTGAAGTCCGGCTTGCGACCTGTTGCGCTCGGAGCCGGCGTCGGCGCGGGTGGCACGCGGAGCCCCGGAACGTGGCTGGTTGGGATCCTCGCCGGCGCCGTCCCAGGCATAGCGCGCAGGCTTGAAGGCGGGGTCGGCGGAGAGGTGCGCCTGAGGCGCCACGGCACAACCGGCGAGCGCCAGCGACAACAGGAGGAAGGCGGGCGCTTTGACCATGATGCGGCACTCTGTACGCGAGAACTGGCTGAGGTTGCGCCGATCATGCTTAAAATTCCCTGAACGGTCGCGGCCGCGCCGGCGACAAACGCGAATGCGATATCTGATCCTCCTGCTCACACTGCTCACCACCGCTGCGCGCGCCGATGATGCAAAACCGTTCAATCCCTCCGATTATCCGCCCGGCGTGCAGCAGGCGCTGCGCTACGCCAATGAGGAATGCGACAGCCAGGATGGTGGCCTGGTGACCTTCGCGCCGGACACCGTGCGCAAGATCGACCTGACCGGGGACCGCCGTGAGGACTACATCGTCGATTTCCGCGACACCAAATGCGGGGAGCGCGAGACCACCTATTGCGGAACCGGCGGCTGCGTCATGAACGTCCTGGTGACTCTGCCCGATGGCAGCGTGCGCCCCGTGTTCGACGGCTATGTCCGCAGCTACAAGATCTTGCCGCCGCCGATGAAGCGTGGCGCGGCGCGCACCATTCGCTTCGATCTGCACGGCAGCTATTGCGGCGGTTTCGGTGCGCAGGCCTGCTGGGAGGAGAAGGCCATCACGGCGACGCCGTTTGCGTTCAGGCAGCCGTAGGGCAGATGCGCGACCGGCGGCCTTGCTACACCGCATTCGATGGCGATAAATGGGCTGCAAGGAGCGGGCGGCTCGTGCGCCGTCCGCCGTCGAAGAGGAAGCCCGATGCAGCCCCTGCGCATGTCCCGCCGCGTCATGAATCTCGCTCACATGCTGACCCAGAATGCGCGGCGGCATGGGTCGCGTCCTGGTTTCGTCTGGGGTGACAAATCCTGGACCTGGCGCGAGATCGATGCGCAGGTCTCGGCGCTGGCCGCCGCACTCGCCGCGCGCGGCATCGCCAAGGGCGACCGCATCCTCGTCCATTCCAAGAATGGCGACGAGATGTTCTTCTCGATGTTCGCCGCGTTCCGGCTCGGTGCGGTCTGGGTGCCCACCAATTTCCGCCTGATGCCGGATGAGGTCACCTATCTCGCGCAGGCCTCCGGCGCGAAGGCGTTCCTGTGCCACGTCGATTTTCCCGAGCACGCTGCAGCCGTGAAGGGCGGTGCGCTGGAGTTCACCTGGAGCGTCGACGGCAAGGGCTCGTTCGGCGAGCGCTCGGTGGCGGAAGCCATCGCCTCGCAGGCCGGTGCAAGCGTTGCGAACGTCGCCGTCGAGCACGACGATCCCTGCTGGTTCTTCTTCACCTCCGGCACCACCGGCCGCTCCAAGGCCGCGGTGCTGACCCACGGCCAGATGGGTTTTGTCGTCACCAACCATCTCGCCGATCTCACCCCCGGCGTCACGGAAGCGGATGCGTCGCTGGTGGTGGCGCCGCTGTCGCATGGCGCCGGCGTCCATCAGCTGGTGCAGACCGCCCGCGGCGTGTGCACCGTGCTGCTGCCGACGGAGAAATTCGACATCGACGAGGCGTTCCGCCTGATCGAGGCGCATCGGGTCAGCAATCTCTTCACGGTGCCGACGATCCTGAAGATGATGGTCGAGCATCCGGCCGCCGACAAATACGATCATTCCTCGCTGCGTCACGTGATCTATGCCGGTGCGCCGATGTACCGCGAGGACCAGAAGGCCGCGCTGAAGAAGCTCGGCAAGGTCATCGTGCAGTATTTTGGCCTCGGCGAGGTCACCGGCAACATCACCGTGCTGCCGGCGGCGCTGCATGATCCCGAGGACGGACCTTATGCGAAGATCGGCACCTGCGGCTTCGAGCGCACGGCCATGCAGGTCTCGATCCAGGACGACGAGGGCCGCGAGCTGGCCGCCAACCAGAGTGGCGAGATCTGCGTGATCGGGCCTGCCGTGCTCGCCGGCTACTACGACAACCCCGAGGCCAATGCCAAGGCGTTCCGCGACGGCTGGTTCCGCACCGGCGACCTCGGCCACATGGACGAGGAGGGGTTCGTCTACATCACGGGACGGGCCTCCGACATGTACATCTCCGGTGGCTCCAACATCTATCCGCGCGAGATCGAGGAGAAGATCTTGACGCATCCTGCGGTCGGCGAGGTCGCCGTGCTCGGCGTGCCCGATGCGACCTGGGGCGAGGTCGGCGTTGCCGTCTGCGTCGCGCGCGAAGGCGAGACACCGGTGAGCGAAGCCGAGATGGCGGCGTTCCTCCTGCCGAAGGTGCCGCGCTACAAGATGCCGAAGCGGTTCTTCTTCTGGGAAGCCTTGCCGAAGTCCGGCTATGGCAAGATCCCGAAGCGCATGGTGCGCGATGAGCTCGAGGCGCGCGGGCTGCTCGATCTCGACAACAAGCAGGCGGGCTGAGCATACGCGATGCGAAGTATCAAGCAGCCGGGCGCGCCTGTCGCCGAACGCATCCAATGGGTCGAGGCGAGGGGGCGCGCGTTCTCGTTTAGGCTCGAAGCGGGTCTGCCGCTGCTCGAAGCCGCGTGGCGTGGTTTTGCGGCGGAGGGGTTTGCCAGTGGCGTGCTGAATTTTGGCAGCGCTGCGCTCGGACCATTCGCATATGTGATGCCGGCGCTGTCGAAGACAGGTGAGAACGCAGCGTTCTACAGTGACACTTTTCGCCCCAGCGGCGTGACGCGGACGAGACTCGGCAGCATGACGCTCGGTATGCGCGATGGCGCCCCGTTCTTTCATTGCCACGGGCTCTGGACGGAGGCGGACGGCAAGGCAAGCGGCGGGCACATGCTGCCGGACGAGACTGTTGTCGCCGAGCCGTTCGAGGTCGAGGCGTTCGGCATCGACGGCGCGATTTTCACCGCGGAGCCCGATCCCGAGACCAATTTCAAGCTGTTCGGACCGGTGCCCGGTATGAGCACCGGCGCGCGTACGACAAGCCGCGCCTTCGCGCTGCGGCTGCGGCCCAACCAGGATTTTGCCGGCTGCCTCGAAGCGTTCTGCCGCGCGCATGGCATCGCACGCGCGAAGATTCACGGCGGCGTCGGTTCGACCATCGGCGCGCGCTTCACCCATGGCGGGGTGACCGAGCCGTTCGCGACCGAGCTCGCCGTGACAGCGGGGACGATCGTACAGGGCAGTTCGGGCGCACCGGAGGCGGCGCTCGACATTGCCCTGATCGACTACACTGGCGGCATTGCGGAGGGCCGTCTGATCCGTGGGGATAATCCCGTGCTGATGACCACGGAGCTGGTGCTCGAGGTGTTGGGCTAGTACCGGCGAGCGATCATCAGTGAGCACGCAGCTTGGCGATGGCCAAGAACGTGGATTCACTTATCCCTGATATGCCTGAGCTCGATCCTTGAAAGAGGTTGAGCAAGGGAGATTGACCCTGGCCGATGCTCTCGCCGTTTCTGACGTCATACATGGCGGAGAACCGGCTCAACAGTTTTTCAACCTTCGCCGGATCGGAAAGATCCTTGATCTTCATGAATTTGTCCACGACCTTGGCTTGCTGATCGATCTGCATCGAGGCCATCGAGTCAGGCAAATCGAAGGTGGTTCTGAACACCTCTGAAAGAGCCTTGTCGGCAAGGATGTCGTATGCGGACGTGATTTCTCCCGCCTTTCGCTGGAAATAGAGCGCAAGGCGTACGCCGGGATTCGTATCCCCCTGCTGCTGCTCCAGGCTTTGCTGGAGATAGTTCGCCTGTGTTTCCCGGAATTGATCTCTCTTCTGAGGACCCATCATCGGGAGGCGCGCGACGTTACCCTTGCTGTCGAAGTTGAACGACGCAACGATTTCGGCAAAGCGAGGATCGCTCTGCGTGTTCGCGAAGCTCTTTGGGTTGTTCAGGTCGGAGCTGAAGATCTTCTTGAGAAATTCGGTGCTGACCTTCTTAGGGTCCAAACCCTTGGCCAAGAGAATGAAATCGACCATCGGCCTGTTTGCGAGAAGCTCGGAAACGCTGTCGATGCCTGCGATTGCCTCTTGATAAGCCGTCGCATCTTTCGTGGCTAGTGCCCGAATTGCCTTCTCCTGCTGAGGGCTTGCCTGTTTCAGCGCGGCAATGACGTATTCCCTCGCGATCTGGAGGACCTGAGCCGAGTCTTGAGCCACCAAGGGGGTCGTCAGATTGCCTTTTGCGTCGAAGTTGAAGGCGCGTGCGAGCTCTACGTACCGATTGTCCTTGAGGGTATAGACGTAGCTCTTGGGGTCGTTGACGTCGCTTTCGAGGACTGCCTTGATCGTCGCCTTCGAGACCATTCCGGGATCGAGGCCGACGGCGCCCAGCGCAAAATCATACACGCCAGGTGTCGATACGAACGCCTGGACTGAATTGATCTTGCTGAGGTCCGTTCTGAATTGCTTGATCGCCAAAGCTTCGTATATCGGGCTTGCCGCCGAATAGACGGCGGCCTTGCTGTCGTCGAACCGCTTTTTCGTGATCGCGACATTTGCGGCAGTCTGGGCGGACACGCCTGACGGAAGCGACCCGTCGGGCGAGAACTCGAACGCGCCGGCCAGGTCTACAAACCCGCCAATCGTCGCTATCTGGTCACTGAGGCTGGAAATGCTTTTCGTATATGACTCCAGGTGACTTTTTTCGACCAGGATCTGGATGTTCAACTGGGTCACGTCGGCGCCCGGTTGCGATAGTTGGGCCTTGTAACCGGTTATCTTTAGATCAGCGGCGCTGGCGTCCGATTTGGCTTGAGCAAGCTGGGCGTTGAGGCCGGTCAACTGAGAAGCGAAGGTGGTGTTGACGTAGCTATTTGGATCGGACGGATCGCTGCGCAAGACCTGACTTATCGTGTCACCCGGCCACTTGCTTTGATCGATCCCGTATGCCGAGTAGACATAGTTGCGAAGACGGTCGTTGTTCAGGAGTTGGTCTGCACTGCTGATCTTGCCGATTTCAGCGCTGTAGTAATTCGAGTCTGCGGCAAGCGCATCGACCTGGCTCTTCTTGGTCGTCGTGTACAGACCGATCATCTCGTCGGTCTGGTCTCCCGATTGCGCAACTGGCGTGGCACTGCCATTGAAGGAGAATGCCGCAGCAAACTCCCGGTAGCGCTTGTCTACCAACTTGTTGACGAAGCTCTTTGGGTCGGAGAGGTCGCTCTCCAGCACCTTCTTCATGAAAGCCTTGGCGTAGGCCATGTCTTCCAGGCCATATGCCTTCATCGCATAATGATACAGGCGATAATCTTTCATAAGATCATCGACGGTCCGCACCTTGCCGATGTTGGCTTTGTAATAGGCGGATTCTCGCGCGACATCGGGTTGCTGTTCAACCCGCGTCAGGGACTGCTTGAGATGGTGCGCAATGTAGTTGTAGCTGAAATACGTTGATACCATCGCGCATTCCTCGCGGCTCTACGGTCCTGGACTTCCGTCAATCATTGCCGGGTCGCGGGGTGGGGGCTGGCCTCATGCCAGCAAGCTGTCTCGCAGCAACGTTTTCTTAAGGCGATTCTTTGCTGCAATCTTAGGTGTTAATTTGCGTCCAAGTGACGCATGCCGGGTTTTGTTGCTGTATGTTTCTCAGGTGCTGCTTTCGTGAGGATTGTGTTCCTGATATGTTCCAGTCGAAATATCGACCGGAGTGGGTTGGAAGCAGAGCATGAGCCGACGAAGCAATCGCACCATCAACCTGCCGGCGCCGTATCTGAAGCGGGTCTGGCTCGATCCGTCGCAGGTTCGCGATCGCGCGGCCTATCCGTTTTGCCTGCCCATCTTTCCGGATGATTTCGAGCTCAACTTCGACGCCGCCATCACGATCATCGTCGGAGAGAATGGCACCGGGAAGTCGACGATCCTCGAGGGTATCGCAGCGCTTGCCGGCTACGACGATGCGGGTGGAGGCAAGGGCTACATGCCCGTCGACCATTCCGAAGCGCGGGAGAAGATGGGCGGCCGGCTTTCCAGGGCCTTGCGTGCAAGCTGGCTGCCGAAGATCACCAACGGCTGGTTTTTTCGCGCCGAGAGTTTTTTCTCGGTGGCGCGATATCTCGACAAGGCCGCACGTGATGCCGGCCAGGCCGGCCCCGACTTCCTGTCGCATTCCCATGGCGAAGGTTTTCTGCGCTTCTTCGAAGAGCGCTGCCAGCGCCAGGGCATCTTCATCTTCGACGAACCGGAATCGGCGCTGTCGCCGGCGCGTCAGATCGAATTCCTGAAGCTCTTGCGACGCATGGACGAGTCCCGCATCTGCCAGGTCATCATGGCAACCCATGCGCCTCTGCTGATGGCCTATCCAAACGCGAGACTGTTGCGGTTGGGCAAATACGGCCTGGAGCCGACGACGGTGGAGCAAACCGATCATTACCGGGTGATGCGCGAATTCTGCGACGATCCGCGCGGGTTCGTGGAGGCGACACTGGCGGAGTAGGCGAGGGGCGCGCTCCCACGGCACTCGCTCTTCTCGTGTCCCGGACGCGCTGCAGCGCGTAGCGGTGCGGCGCAGCGCAGGGACTTACGCAGTCACACGCTCGCTGATGCATGGGCCCCGGCTCTGCAGCGCACAGCCGCACTGGACGATGCTGCGCATCGCCAGGGAAGCGCTGCGCTGCGTCCAGGGCACGCGAGCAGATTCTAGCTTTGCATTCGAATTCAAATCGCACGCACGGATTCGCATCCTCGCGGCAAGATCTGCCCGAGCTCTGCTATATTCATCGCCCCCAAAAGTGCCGAGGGCGCAGGGAAGGCCGGGTGCCGGCTGGCACCCGCGGTCCACTGTGCGGAAATTGCGCTAGGAAATTTGCACAGCGGCATACAGGTGAAGCCAAACATCCGGCCTTCCCTGCGCAGTGGTTTGACGGCTTATGTCGTGATCTCCCCGGGGAGCGATGCACTATTGCCCCCGTCGCCTTGCGGATGACTGATGTGCGGGCCCGGTCGGGCCGCCACATCACCGCAAGACTTGGCGCACAGGCTCCGGGCGCCAGGACGGCACGGTTTTACCGTACACAGGCTGCACCGGTCGTGTGCGCGCGGCGTTCGCTCACGGTTGCCCGCCCTGCAAACCACCTTCGCGCCGACGCCGCCTGCGTCCACCACGTCCCATCCCGCGTGTCGTGACGATCGCGATAACGCCCCTCGGCCCGGGGTGGGATGGCTCTCTATTTGATAATCCGAAATACGGATAAAGAGAATTATTTCTGCATGGTGTGGTTGACCCGCCCATTGGGTGTTTTGCCCGCCGGGCGGCGCAAGGGGTTGTGGGACGCGCGAGCGCGCGCCGCAACGCCGCCATGAACAGGTCTCCCCACGGCCGCAAAATGCGCTACCATGATCGCAGCGCGCCTCAAGTCGCGCACGATCCACGAGACGCATGAGGAAACGAGATGAGGGTGACGATTGGACGGCGCATGGTCATGGGCGCGGTGCTGACTGCCGCGGGCGCGGTGGCTTTGACGGCGGCGTTTGGCCCGGCCTGGGCGCATGGGCCGACCCGGCAGAAGGTGCGCGAATCCATCGAGATCAACGCGCCGCCGGCCAAGGTGTGGGCCGCGATCGGCAATTTCCAGGACATGAGCTGGCTGCCGCCTGTCACCAAGACCGAGGGCGAGAAGGGCAATGAGATCGAAGCGACGCGGCGGCTGACCCTGACGGGAGGCGCCACCGTCGATGAGGAACTCTACAAGTTCGACGCTGCCGCGATGACCTATTCCTACCGGATCACCAAGGTGGACGTGAAGGTGCTGCCGGTCACCAATTATTCCTCGACGCTGACGGTGACGCCGAGCGCCGACGGCAAGGGCGCGACGCTGGAATGGGCGGGCGCGTTCTACCGCGGCTTCCCCAACAACGATCCGCCGCCCGAGCTGAGCGACGAGGCCGCGGTGAAGGCGGTGAAGGGGCTCTATCAGGCCGGGCTCGAAGCGCTGAAGAAGAAGATCGAGAGCGGAAGCTGACCGTGCGGGCGCGGGTCCTGGCGGCGCTCGCCGCCAGCCTTTGCGCGGCCAGTATTGGCAGCGCGTCCGCCGAAGAGGCGTTCGTCACCAACCAGCTCAGTGACGATCTGATGGTCGTGGACCTCGAAACGTCGCGCAGCGTTGCGACCATTCCGATCGGCGGCAAGCCGGCCGGCGTGGCCGTCAGCGCGGACGGGCGCTTTGCCTATGTCACGAGCCCCGACGCCAAGGCGGTGACCGTGGTCGACGCGGCAACGCGGCAGGTCTCGGGGCGGATCGAGGTCGGCGGCGGGCCGCTCGGCATTGCCGTGACGCCCGATGGCAAGACGCTCTACGTCGCCGACTGGTATGCCGCCGCGGTGCGGGTGATCGATACGGCCACGCGCAGCGTCACCGCCAGCATTGCGGTCGGCGCCTCACCGTCGGGGCTCGCGGTGACGCCTGACGGCAGGCTGCTGCTCTCGGCGGACCGTGACGACGATAGCGTCTCGGTGGTGGATACCGCAACGCGTGAGCGCAAAGCGACCATCAAGGTCGGCACCCGTCCGTTCGGCGTCACCATCGATGCCGAGGGAAAACGCGCCTACACCGCCAATGTCGGCTCCAACGACGTCTCGGTGATCGACATCGCCGCGAGCCAAGAGATCGGCCGCGTGCCGGTCGGGATGCGTCCTTATGCGGTGGCGCTGACGCAGGGCCGCGGCTTCGTCACCGACCAGTATGGCGGCACCGTCAGCGTGTTCGACCTGGCGACGCTGAAGCCGGTCAAGCGGATCAATGTCGGCGACTATCCCGAAGGCATCAATGCGACCGCCGACGGCAAGCGCGTCATCGTCGCCTGCTGGGAGAGCAACACATTGAGCATCATCGATGCCGCCGAGCTGAAGGTGATCGGCGAGGTCAAGACCGGCGACGGCCCGCGCGCGTTCGGGGCGTTTCTCAGGCGGACGGAGTAGGGGGCGCGGAGCATCTGTAGCCTGCATGGAGCGAAGCGGAATGCGGGGACACTTTCCCGGATTGCGCTTCGCTCCATCCGGGCTACGGTGCTAAACCACTCTTAGATCCGGCAAACGCCTTCAACTTCAGGAAAAAGTCCTTCAGGATCGGGTTGCGATCCACATAGGTCACGTAGCGGATCGGATGCCGCCGGCGGTCGATGCTCCACGTGATCTGATCCGTGAGAACCGGAGCCGGGATGATCACGCTCGGTGCCCACGCGGGATTCAGTAGCCAGCCGACCGGCGCCATGTCCCAGATCTCCTTGGCCCAACCCAGATGGTCAGACGAGTATTCCTTGAAGCGCATGGCGAGGAACGCGCCGATGCTGCCATGCGGTTCGACGTAGCGCTCGATCTCCGGCACCGCGCTGTGAAGGTGCGAGGTGACGCCCTTGCATGGCACGAGCACGAGCGGCACGCCGCTGTCGAACAGCACCTGCGCGCCGCCGACGTCCTGCTTGAGATTGAACTCGATCGTGTGCGGCCATTCAAGCGAATGACCGCCAAGCCAGACCACCACCACGCGGTCGATGATGTCGGGGGCCTTGAGCAGCGCCGAGGCGACATTGCTGATGGCGCCGATGGCAATGACGTAGAGCGGATTGTCAGGGGAGCCTGCGCGCGCCCGGGCCACGAGGTCGTTGACGGCGGGGGCCTGTCGAGCTTGCTTGGCAGGGCCGACATATTCGGTGACGCCGCGATGAACCAGACCGTCAGGCGAGACGTTCAGGCGCTCGAGCAGGCGCAGGATTTCCTGGTAGCTCAGCTCCATGCCGTGGCCGGGACTGTCGGCGCGTGTGTTGAAGAACGGCGCGGCGTAGATCGCCTCGACGTCGAACCGGTCCTTCGACAGCAGCATCTGTACCAGCGCGAACTGATCGTCGATCTCGTTGTAGGTGTCGGTGTCGAGCACCACGCGCACCTTGCCGACCGGCGGCTCCAGCAGTTTGAGGCGGGCTGCGTCCGAGAGTGTCATCACCGTCTCCTTGGGCCGGGCGTGCCGATTGCTGATCAGGCCTTGAGCGAAATCCGGCAGACCACGTCTGCGATCTCATCCATCTGCGCGAACATGTGATCGGGCGCAAGCGCCCGCAGCGCCGCCGGCGCAGCGTAGCCCCAACTCACCGCGCCGCAGGCAATCCCCACCGCCCGCGCCGCCTCGATATCGCGGACCTCGTCGCCGATCGCGATCACGCGGCCTGGCTCCACGCCCGCGCGGCGGATGACGCGGCGGAATTTCACCGGCTTGCCGAACAGCGATGCCGCGCAATCGAAATGCGCGAACAGGGCGGCGGACTCGCCAAGCTTCTCGCGCGCATTGGCTTCGCTGTCCGAGGTCACCAGCGCGAGCTGCACGCCGTTATTGGCCAGCGTCTGCAGCATCGTCTCGACGCCCGCAAACAGCGGAATCTCCGCCGCCGCCTCCGCCTTCAGCCGCCGTGCATGCCGCGCGATCGCCGGCAGCTTCCACAAGGGCACCTCGAGCCGGGCGAGGATCTCGCGCGATGAGGCATGCCGCAGCGCTTCGATTTCGTCATCCGCGACGCGACGAAAGTTGAAGCGATCGGCGACATCGTTGATGGTGCGCAGGAACCACGGAAAGCTGTCGGCCAGCGTGCCGTCGAGATCGAAGATAGCGAGGGAGTAGGGCATTGGAGGAGGGGAAGTGCCGGGCGGACCTTGCGCATCCCGTCCGCTGGCGATGCGCTGACAGATGCTATCGGAGATGCTATATTGGCGTCCAGAGGTGACAGATGTCGGAGCTACTGGCAAGAATTACCGTCGATCCGCAGCGTATGCATGGACGCCCGTGCATTCGCGATCTGCGGATCACGGTCGCCGACGTCTTGGGACTGCTATCCGCCGGACAGTCGCGGGAAAGCATCCTCGAAGATTATCCATATTTGGAAGAGGCCGACATCGACGCGGTGCTCGCCTATGCTGCCCGTCAGGTCGATCATCCGATCATAGCGGTCAAGTAGCTTGCTTTACCTGATCGACGCTCAGCTTCCGCCTGCACTTGCGGAAGCCTTACGTCGTGCTGGATACGATGCGGTTCATGTGGTCGAGTTCGGCATGGCAAACGCGACCGACGGGGCGATTTGGAGCGAGGCCGTTTCTCGATCGGCCGTTCTCGTAACCAAGGACCGTGACTTCTCGCTTCTCCGCGCCGCCAAGAAACTGGGACCGATCGTGCTGTGGGTGCGTGTTGGCAATATCGACAATCGCGCGCTGATCCGCCAGTTCTTGGGCGCCATGCCGCAAATTGTCGAAGCCGTCGCGCGAGGCGAGGCGGTTATAGAATTTGTTGGCAGCTAGCAGGATTCACCGCAATTTGCGCACGTGAACATTGATGTCGAGATCGATGTTGCTGACGCAGGTCTGAGTAGTCCGGTGAGAGCCGCCCTCGTGCCAGTGGCCATCGCGCGTGCGGGCGTTGGTGATATTGGCGAGCTTCAGGCATCGCCATTGCGGCAGCGGTCCGCTGCTCTCGCCGCCAAATTGCCAGGCGAGCACGGCTTCCTCACCCATCTTGTTGGTGCCGATGATGTGGGGGCAGAGCTCGCGATAGCGCCCCTCGTAGATGCAGGTTACCTGCTGCTCGGCGAGGATTGCCTTGCGGAAGAGCGTGTAGGTGCGGCTGGGCATCGCGGACACTTGCAGACTTTCCCCGATGATCCCGCGGACGAGGCGGAATGAATTCTACTCCGCCGCCTCGCTCGTGCTCCGCCGCTTCGGCTTCCGCGCCTTCTTCAGCACCGGCTCCAGAAACTTGCCCGTATAGCTCCTTGGCGCCTTCGCGATATCCTCCGGCGGGCCCCAGGCGACGATCTCGCCGCCGCCGTCGCCGCCTTCGGGGCCGAGGTCGATGACCCAGTCGGCGGTCTTGATGACTTCGAGATTGTGCTCGATGACGACGACCGTGTTGCCCTGGGCGACCAGCTCGTGCAGCACCTCCAGCAGCTTCTTGACGTCATGGAAGTGCAGGCCGGTGGTCGGCTCGTCCAGGATGTAGAGCGTGCGGCCGGTGGCGCGCTTGGACAGCTCTTTTGCCAGTTTGACGCGCTGGGCCTCACCGCCGGAGAGGGTGGTGGCCTGCTGGCCGACATGGATGTAGTCGAGGCCGACGCGGTGCAGGGTCTGGAAGGTTTCGCGCACGCGCGGCACCGCCTTGAAGAAGTCGGCGGCTTCCTCGACGGTCATGTCGAGCACGTCGGCGATGCTCTTGCCCTTGAACAGGACCTCCAGCGTCTCGCGGTTGTAACGCTTGCCCTTGCAGACGTCGCAGGTGACGTAGACGTCGGGCAGGAAGTGCATCTCGATCTTGATGACGCCGTCGCCCTGGCAGGCCTCGCAGCGGCCGCCCTTGACGTTGAAGGAGAAGCGGCCAGGCTCGTAGCCGCGCGCCTTCGCTTCGGGCAGGCCGGCGAACCATTCGCGGATCGGCGTGAAGGCACCGGTGTAGGTCGCGGGATTCGAGCGCGGGGTGCGGCCGATCGGCGACTGGTCGATGTCGATGATCTTGTCGATGTGCTCGAGGCCCTCGATGCGATCGTGGGGGGCGGCGCCTTCGCTGGCGTTGTTCAGCTTGCGGGCGATGGCCTT
The DNA here is from genome assembly GCF_023073075.1 of Bradyrhizobium sp. 61. Taxonomy (NCBI): domain Bacteria; kingdom Pseudomonadati; phylum Pseudomonadota; class Alphaproteobacteria; order Hyphomicrobiales; family Nitrobacteraceae; genus Bradyrhizobium; species Bradyrhizobium sp. 61. Next base: position 199,635 of record NZ_JADPIU010000035.1, read on the forward strand.
GTAGAGCGTGTCGATCAGCAGCGTCGACTTGCCGCCGCCGGAGACGCCGGTGACGGCCGTGAACAGGCCCAGCGGAATTTCGGCCGTGACGTTCTTGAGGTTGTTACCGCGCGCGTTGACCACCTTGATGGTGCGGCGATGGTTCGGCGGGCGCCGCTCCGGCACCTCGACCTCGAGCTCGCCGGTCAGATATTTGCCGGTGAGAGATTTCGGGTTGCGCATGATCTCGGCGGGCGTGCCTTCGGCGACGATGTTGCCGCCATGCATGCCGGCGCCGGGGCCGATGTCGAGGACGTAGTCGGCGAGCAGGATCGCGTCCTCGTCATGCTCGACCACGATCACGGTGTTGCCGAGGTCGCGCAGGCGCTTCAGCGTGTCGAGCAGGCGGGCGTTGTCGCGCTGGTGCAGGCCGATCGAGGGCTCGTCCAGCACGTAGAGCACGCCCGTCAGGCCCGAGCCGATCTGCGAGGCGAGGCGGATGCGCTGGCTCTCGCCGCCGGACAGCGTACCGGACGAGCGGGACAGGGTGAGGTAATTGAGGCCGACGTCGAGCAGGAAGGTGAGGCGCTCGCGAATCTCCTTGAGGATGCGGCCGGCGATCTCGTTCTGCTGCGTGTTCAGCGCCTCGGGCACGGTCTCGAACCATTCGCCGGCCTTCCTGACCGACAGCTCCGAGATCTCGCCGATATGCTTGCCGCCGATCTTGACGCAGAGCGCCTCGGGCTTCAGCCGGAAACCCTTGCAGCCTTCGCAGGGGACGTCGTGGAAATATTTTGCGAGCTCCTCGCGCGCCCACTCGCTCTCGGTCTCACGATAGCGGCGGTTGATGTTGGTGATGACGCCCTCGAACGGCTTCTTGGTGTCGTAGGAGCGGACGCCGTCCTCGTAGGAGAACTTGATCTCGTCCTCGCCGGAGCCAAGGAGGATCGCGTTCTGCGTCTTCTTCGGCAGATCCTTCCATTTGGTGGTCAGCGTGAACTTGTAGTGCTTGCCGAGCGCAATCAGCGTCTGCACGTAGTAGGGCGACGATGACTTGGCCCAGGGCGCAATCGCGCCCTTGCCGATGGCGAGCTCCTTGTCGGGGATGACGAGGTCTTCGTCGACATGCTGCTCGACGCCGAGGCCGCCGCAGGCCGGGCAGGCGCCGTAGGGATTGTTGAACGAGAACAGGCGCGGCTCGATCTCCGGAATCGTGAAGCCGGAGACGGGGCAAGCGAATTTTTCCGAGAACAGGATGCGCTCGGGCCCGCTCTTGTCGTGGATTTTTGCGGTCTTCTTCTTCTCCTCGACGGGCGCAGCCGCTGCAGGCGCATCGGCGAACTCGACGACGGCGAGGCCCTCCGCGAGCTTCAGCGCGGTCTCAAAGCTTTCGGCGAGGCGCTGGCCGATGTCGGCGCGCACCACGATGCGGTCGACCACGACGTCGATGTCGTGCGGAAATTTCTTGTCGAGCGTCGGCGCCTCCGCGAGCTCATGGAAGGTGCCGTCGATCTTGACGCGCTGAAAGCCCTTCTTGAGCCATTCGGCGAGCTCCTTGCGGTACTCGCCCTTGCGGCCGCGCACGACGGGGGCGAGCAGATAGAGGCGGGTGCCTTCGGGCAGCGCCAGCACGCGGTCGACCATCTGCGAGACGGTCTGGCTCTCGATCGGCAGGCCCGTGGCGGGCGAATAGGGCACGCCGACGCGCGCCCAGAGCAGGCGCATGTAGTCGTAGATCTCGGTGACGGTGCCGACGGTCGAGCGCGGGTTCTTCGAGGTCGTCTTCTGCTCGATCGAGATCGCCGGCGACAGGCCGTCAATCTGGTCGACATCAGGCTTCTGCATCATCTCCAGGAACTGACGCGCATAGGCCGACAGCGATTCGACGTAGCGGCGCTGGCCCTCGGCATAGATGGTGTCGAAGGCGAGCGAGGATTTGCCGGAGCCGGACAGCCCGGTGAACACCACCAGCTTGTCGCGGGGGATCTCGACGTCGACATTCTTGAGGTTGTGCTCGCGCGCGCCACGGATCGTAATTGCGCGCAGGCTGGATCCCGCGTTCTGCTGTTGGCGCTTCGCCTTGATCACTTCATCCATCCGAGTTGCCCTCAAGGAATCCCAAAGGTGCGCGATCGCGCCAACAAAAAAGGCGCGCGTCGCCCGGAACCGGGATCGGCGCCGATGGGTATGGCAGCGAACGTAGGAAGAACGGGGACGGATTTCCAGTGGCGTGTGCGAATCGTCAACGGATTGTTGGCGCGCTGGCGGCATCTGGCAGGAGCGGGGCGCCCGGAACATGCGAAGGGCGGGCGCGAGGCCAGCCCTTCGTTCGCGTTTGAATGCGGATTTGGGGCAATCCGCACATGATCAGGACTTGGAGGTTCCTGAGGGAAGCTTGGTCTCAGTATTTGGCGACGACCGGGCCGCCCCAGCGGTAATTGATGCGGATCAGGCCCATGTCGATATCCTGGCCGATCCGGTCGGTGCGCGGGGCGAAGCCGCCGACGAGCGTTGCGAAGTCGGCGCTGTGATGGCCGAGGAAGACATGGTTGTACTCGCCGCCGACCGACCAGTTCTCGGCAAAGCCCCATTCCACGCCGATGCCGATGGTGTAGCCCCAGCGGGTCTGGTTGACGCTGTTGAACACCGCGGCCGGGACGCCGGGGACGAAGGTGTCGTACTTGTCGTGCGCCACCGCGGCGCCGGCCTTGCCATAGAAGAGCAGGTTGTTGACGGCGTAGCCCATCTGGCCAGTGAACAGGCCGAAGCTGTCGATCTTGGTCTGGTTGGTGAACAGCGGCAGCGCCACGCTGACATTGCTGCCCTTGAAGTCGGCCCAGTTGCCCTGGCCCTCGATGCCGAACACCCAACGCGACTTCTGCCAGCGATAACCGAGCTGTCCGCCGACCGTGCCACCGCCCGCATTGTGACAGCCTTCGCCAACGGCCGGATCGACAGCGATGCCGAGCGCGCGGGTCACGCCCCAGCAGGCATGGGCCAAGCCGCCGCCGCCGTTGATGCCGGCATAGATGCCGCTCCAGTCATAGACGGGAACGGCGGCCGCCGGCGCCTTGTAGATCGGGAGATCGGCGGCGGTAGCCGGCGCGACCGCACCGAGTGCGAACAGGCTGACCGCAGCCAGCATCCACGTCTTCATGTCACGTCCCCAACTCGCCAAAGCCATTAGCGGACGCCTTGCGCGCGCCTCACGACTCCAAGACGGTTGGGTGCACCCTCGCGCGAAAACAAAAAGGCCGGCGCAAGGCCGGCCTTTCGTAACGCGATGGCGTCGGAGGCGAAGATCAGTATTTGGCGATGAGGGGGCCGCCGAACCTGTAACTGACGCGGGCCGTTGCAATGTCAACGTCCTGGCGGATCCGATCGGCGCGCGAGAACGTGCCGTTGTTGAACGTAAAGCGGTTGTCGCGCGATCCCATGAAGCCGTGCACATAATCGACGCCGACCACGATGTTGGGCGTTACGCCGAAATCGAGGCCAGCACCAATCGCTCCGCCCCAGCGCGTTTCATTCGCCCTGTCGAACACGAAGCCGGTGGCGGTGGTGAAGCCCTCGTATTTGTCGCTCACAACCATCGCACCACCCTTCGCGTAGAACAGCACATTGCTCCAGGCGTAGCCGACCTGGCCGGTCACGAGGCCGAAGGCGTTGATCTTCGAGCGGTCTGAGCCGACGCCGCCGGCAGCCAGGCTCGGTCCATTGGAGCCGCTAAGGTGAGCCCAGTCGCCCTGGCCTTCCACGCCGAACACCCACGACGCGCTCTGCCAGCGAAAGCCGGCCTGGCCGCCGGCCACGCCGCCGGTCGCGGTGTGGCAGCCCTCCGATGCGGGGGGAGTGACCGGCGCACCGAGGATGTTGGTGACGATGTCCCAGCAATTATGGCTCCAGCCGCCACCACCGTTGGCGCCGATGTAGAAGCCGCTCCAATCGTAGACCGCGGCGATCATCGGGGCAGGAGCTTTGGTGTAGGGGCTCGCCGCCAGGTCGGCCGCCGAAACGGACGTGGTCATCGCGACTATGCCGGCGGCGGCAAGCATAAACTTGTTCAAGACGGACCCCCCAAGGCCAAAGTTGTTGCGATCTTCGATACAACCTTCGAGGTGCGACAGTCTGTCACCGGAGGGTCACAGCGCGCCGAAAAATGGAACTTGTCCGCAAGCGCTCGCGCCGTGCGCGCGAAAACAAAAAGGCCGGCGCAAAGCCGGCCTTTCGTAACGCGATGGCGTTGATGGCGAAGGTCAGTACTTCGCCACAACCGGGCCGCCGAAGGTGTAGTTCACGCGGACCGTGCCCATATCGACGTCCTGCTTGATACGGTCGATGCGGTCGTTGATGCCGAGAATCGTGAACGAGTTGTTGCGCTTGCCCATGAACAGATGGTCGTATTCGATCGCAACGGACCAGTTCGGCGCGAAGCCGAATTCGAGGCCGGTGCCGACCGCGCCGCCCCAGCGCGTCTCGCTTGCGCTGTCGAGGACCACGCCGACGACCGTGCCGTTGTACTTGGCATGCGTGACCGCCGCGCCACCCTTCACGTACCAGAGCACATTGTTCCAGGCATAGCCGACCTGGCCGGTGAACAGGCCGATCGCGTCGATCTTGGTCTCGTTGACCAGCGGAGCAAGCGCCACGCTCGTATTCGAGCCCTTCAGATTGGCCCAGTCGCCCTGGGCTTCAAGGCCGAACACCCAGCTGGCCGACTGCCAGCGATAACCGACCTGGCCACCGACGACGCCGCCTGTCGCATTGTGACAGCCTTCAGCCGTGTCCGGACCCGCAACGCCGAAGATATTGTTGACATCCCAGCAGTTGCGGCTCGAAGCGCCGCCGCCGTTGATGCCGAGGTAGAACCCGCTCCAGTTGTAGATCGAGGCCACAGCAATGGGCGCCTTGGTGTAGGGGCGGGCCGCCAAATCGGCCGCCGAGGCGGGAGCCAACGCGCTGAGTGCGAACAGACTGGCCGAGGCCAGCAAAACCTTCTTCATTTCAATTCCCCAGTTTCGTTTCTCTTTGTCGACCAAAAACGGCCGACCCAATGACCCAACCGATGTCATTGCTCTACACCATTGAAGCCGAAGGTTGTGTCACCGGGATACCACAGCTTTCCCCGAAAACGTTGGGAATCGGTTGGCCTGGATCTGGACGCGCGAAAACAAAAAGGCCGGCGCAAGGCCGGCCTTTCGTAACGCGGTGCGTTGGAAGCGAAGCTCAGTACTTCGCGACCACCGGGCCCCCGAAGTGATAGTTCACGCCGACCTGCACGGTGTGGAAGTTGAGCGTGCCGGTGGGCAGGGCGCCCGAGAAGTAGGTCTCGCCGCCGAGGCTGCGATAGAGGTACTCGCCCTTGACCGACCACTGCGGAGCGAAGAACGCCTCGACGCCCGCGCCGACGGTCCAGCCGGAGTGCCACTTGCTGTCCGACGCGGTCAGGCCGAGAGCGGAGAGGGTGATCTTGTTGTCGATCCAGGCGTAGCCGCCGGTGCCGTAGAACAGGACCTGATTGACGGCGTAGCCGATACGGCCGCGCACGGTGCCCATGGCATCGGTTTTCGAGCTCGCCGTTGCGGTCACAACGCCGAATCCGGGAACAACAGTGGCGCCGGTCGCCGAAGCACTGACATCAGCCCAGGAACCATCAGCCTCGACGCCGAACACGACGTTACCGGTCTGCCAGTTGTAGCCGGCGGTGCCGCCGACGAAGCCACCCTTCATCTTCGGGTCGCCGGAACCGTTTTCCCAGGCGCCGCCGCCGACGATACCGAGGTAGAAGCCGGTCCAGTTGTAGACCGAGGCCACCGCCACCGGAGCCTTGGTGTAGGGGCGCGCCGCGAGATCAGCGGCCGAAGCCGGAGCAGCGAGAGCGAACAAACAGGCCGAAGCCAACAAAACCTTCTTCATTTTCAAACTAATCCCAGTCCCGGTTTCTGTTTTTGCCTTCCGTGCGTTCGGAAGGACATCGGACGCCGTGGTCCAACTGATGTCGTGCTTACATCAGCAAAGCCGCAAGTTGTGTCTCCCAAAAGCCACAATAATCGCAAAACGTAACGGTGACTGACCTATAATTCCCGTTGCCCACGCAAAAAGGCCGGCGCGAGGCCGGCCTTTGATCTCCAAGCGATCCCAGAGGGATGTCAGTATCTTGCGATCAGCGGGCCGCCCCAGCGATAGTTCACGCGGACGAGGCCGATATCGACGTCCTGGCTGATGCGATCGGAGCGTGTGGCGACGCCGAGCGGGGCGAAATTGCCGGATCCGGTGAAGCCGATGGTGCGGTTGCCGAGGAAGATGTGGTCGTATTCGAAACCCACGGTCCAGTTCGGGGCGAATCCGAACTCGACGCCCGCACCCACGGTGCCGCCCCAACGGGTCTCGTTGGCCCGGTCGAACTCGAGGCCGCTGGCGACGTCGAAGCTGCGGTAGCGATCGCTGACGACGGCGCCGCCGCCCTTCACGTAGACCAGGACGTTGTTCCAGGCGTAACCGACCTGACCGGTAATCAGGCCGAAGGCGTTGATCTTCGAACGATCGCGCAGGCCGCTGATAGCACTGATGTTGTCACCCGAGAAATCGGCCCAGTTGCCCTGGCCTTCGAAGCCGAACACCCAGTTGGCTGACTGCCAGCGGTAGCCGACCTGGCCGCCGACCGTGCCGCCGGTCGCGTTGTGGCAGCCTTCGCCTACGAGAACGCCACCGCCGATATCGACGTCCCAGCACTTGTGGCTGGTGCCGCCGCCGCCGTTGATACCGATGTAGAAGCCGCTCCAGTCGTAGATGGTCGCGATCATCGGTGCTGGAGCCTTGGTGTAGGGACGCGCAGCGAGATCTGCCGCGCTTGCGGGAGCCGACAGCCCCAACGCGATTGCACCAATAGTACCAATCAAAATCTTATTCATTGCAGTCCCCCCAGTTTCTGACCGCTTTTCGAAGTCCCCGAAGCGGCTGATCAGGCGCGACGCCTATAAGAATCTAATTCCGCAGCAAGCGTAGCTTAGGCGGGAGGCGGAGTCCGTCTCCGGAATGCAACAGTCGGGCGGCATCTGAACTGCTTCTAACTTGATGAATGTTAAGCTGTTTCGCCGTCCTCAGGAATTCGGGGAAATTCCATTTGGCGCAGGCCGTCTTTGTGCAGCGCGGTGCCGTCTTGCCAACGCAACAAGGTGAGGGGTGTCATAAGAACAAATCTGGAACGAGCCGGCCAGGGGTGCTATATGTGGGGATAAGTGGAGGGGTGACGGGCCGATCCGTCCGCGCAAGCGTATAGGTCGCGTCAACAGGTTGCAGAGGACGCGGGCGCGTCCCGGGCCTTCTAAAATTCAGTGGCATTCGGAGTGGAGAGCGGCGATGGCGGGAAGCGTCAACAAGGTCATTCTGGTTGGAAATCTCGGCAAGGATCCCGAAATCCGCCGCACCCAGGACGGGCGGCCGATCGCGAATTTGAGCATCGCCACCTCGGAGACCTGGCGCGACAAGAATAGCGGCGAGCGCAAGGAAAAGACCGAGTGGCATCGCGTCGTGATCTTCAATGAAGGGCTCTGCAAGGTCGCCGAGCAGTACCTGAAGAAGGGCGCGAAGGTTTACATCGAGGGCGCGCTCCAGACCCGCAAATGGACCGACCAGAGCGGCGCCGAGAAGTACTCCACCGAGGTCGTGCTCCAGGGCTTCAACTCGACCCTGACGATGCTCGACGGCCGCGGCGGCGGTGGAGGCGGCAGCTTCGGCGACGAGCCGGGCGGCGATTTCGGCTCCTCCGGTCCCGTCAGCAGCGCGCCGCGCCGTGCCGTTGCCGCCGGCGGCGGCGGTGGTGGCGGTGGTGGTGGCCGCAACAGCGACATGGACGACGATATCCCGTTCTGAGGCGGGCGGGGGCGCTTCGCCCCTGATGTCACCTTGCTCGCCTGAAACGACAGGATTTCTTACCAATTGGCGGGCAAAGCTCGGTTTTTCCGGGCTTGCCTCATGTGCTGCCTCAAGCCTTTGACGAGGCATGATGTGAATGGTATTAACTTGATGTTAATCCTATTCACATGGGTCGGCCGTCGATTAGAGGAAGCCCTGCATGAGCGTTGCGCCACTGCTTGAGGCTGCTCCGGCGATCCCGCTGCATGCCTTTGCCGCAATGGCCGCCTTCGTGCTCGGCCTCGTTCAGTTTGCCGCCCCCAAGGGCACGCTACCGCACCGGACGATCGGCTGGATCTGGGTGGCGCTGATGGCGGTGGTGGCGGCCTCGTCGTTCTGGATCCACCAGATCCGTCTGGTCGGGCCGTTCAGCCCGATCCATCTCCTGTCGATCTTCACGCTGGTGATGTTGCCGCTCGCGGTGTGGCGGGCGCATACCCATCGCGTCACTGATCACCGGCGCATCATGATCATGACGTTCGTCGGCGCGCTCGTGATTGCCGGGCTGTTCACGCTTGTGCCTGGACGGATCATGCACCGGGTGATTTTCGGAGCCTAGGACGTGGTTCCATGCGGCTCATTCCGGCTTCCCTCGAGGCAGTGGTGCTGAGCTCGTAAGTCTCTGGAAAAACAGTCGGAAAAACCGCTTCCCCAGACCTCGCAAGGGTGGTTATCAGGGGGGCGATGCGCTATATGATTCCCAGATAAAATCTCACCGGATTTCCCCTTGGCTGACGACGACAACAAGCCCGGCGACCAGCCGGCGCAACCCTCGGACATTCGTCCCGTTTCCATCTACGAGGAGATGAAGAAGTCCTACCTCGATTACGCAATGAGCGTGATCGTGGCGCGTGCGCTGCCTGATGCGCGCGACGGGTTGAAGCCGGTTCATCGTCGCATCCTCTACTCGATGAACGAGCAGGGGCACACGCCCGACAAGAAGTACGTCAAGTCGGCGCGCGTGGTCGGTGACGTGATCGGTAAATATCATCCGCATGGCGACCAGTCGATCTACGACGCCATGGTCCGGATGGCGCAGGACTTCTCGATGCGCGTGCCGCTCATCGACGGCCAGGGCAATTTCGGCTCGGTCGACGGCGATCCCCCGGCCGCCTATCGGTACACCGAAGCGCGACTGACGAAGGTGGCGTTGGCTCTGCTGGCCGACATCGACAAGGACACCGTCGACTTCCAGCCGAACTACGACAACAACGAAACCGAGCCGTCGGTCCTGCCGGCCAAGTTCCCGAACCTCCTGGTCAACGGGGCGGGCGGCATCGCGGTCGGCATGGCCACCAACATCCCGCCGCACAATCTCGGCGAGGTCATCGACGCCTGCGTCGCGTTGATCGACAATCCTGCGCTCACCATCGAGGAACTCATCAACATCGTTCCGGGACCGGATTTCCCGACCGGCGGTGTCATTCTCGGACGCGCGGGCATCCGCGCCGCCTATCACCTCGGCCGCGGCTCGATCGTCATGCGCGGCAAGGTCGCCATCGAGACCATCCGCAAGGAGCGCGAGGCGATCATCATCACCGAGATTCCCTACCAGGTGAACAAGGCGACGATGGTCGAGCGCATCGCCGAGCTGGTCAAGGAAAAGAAGATCGAAGGCATCGGCGACCTGCGCGATGAATCCGACCGCGACGGCTACCGCGTCGTCATCGAATTGAAGCGCGACGCCGTGCCGGATGTGGTGCTGAATCAGCTGTACCGATTCACGCCGCTGCAGACGAGCTTCGGCGTCAACATGGTGGCGCTCGACAGCGGCCGTCCGCGGATCATGCATCTGAAGGACCTGCTGGCGATCTTCGTCGACTTCCGCGAGCGGGTCGTCACGCGTCGCACCAAGTTCCTGCTCGCCAAGGCGCGCGATCGCGCCCACATCCTGGTTGGTCTGGCGATCGCGGTCGCCAATATCGACGAGATGATCCGCGTCATCCGGACCTCGCCCGACCCGACCACTGCCCGCGACACCCTGATGTCGCGCGACTGGCCGGCACGGGACGTCGAGGACATGCTGACGCTGATCGACGATCCGCGCCACCGCATCAGCGAGGACGGCACGATCCGGCTGTCGATGGAACAGGCGAGGGCCATTCTCGACCTGCGCCTTCAGCGCCTCACCGCACTCGGCCGCGACGAAATCCGCGACGAGCTCGACAAGCTCGCCGGCGAGATCGCCGACTATCTCGACATCCTGCGCTCGCGCGCCCGCGTGCTGGGCATCATCAAGACCGAGCTCGCCGAGGTGAAGGCCGAGTTCGCGACCCCGCGCCGCACCGTGATCATCGAGCAGGAGGGCGAGGTCGAGGACGAGGACCTGATCCAGCGCGAGGATATGGTCGTCACCGTCTCCCACGCCGGCTACGTCAAGCGCGTGCCGCTGTCGGCCTACCGGGCGCAGCGCCGCGGCGGCAAGGGCCGCGCCGGCATGCAGACCCGCGACGAGGATTTCGTCAGCCGCCTGTTCGTGGCGTCGACGCACACACCGGTGCTGTTCTTCTCGTCGCGCGGCCAGGTCTACAAGGAGAAGGTCTGGCGCCTGCCGATGGCCGCGCCGAACGCGCGCGGCAAGGCGCTGATCAACATCCTGCCGCTGGAGCAGGGCGAGCGCATCACCACCATCATGCCGCTGCCGGAGGATGAATCGACCTGGGGCAACCTCGACGTGATGTTCGCCACCACCGGCGGCAACGTCCGGCGCAACAAGCTGTCCGACTTCGTCGACGTCCGCCGCTCCGGCATCATCGCCATGAAGCTCGATGAGAATGAAGCGATCGTGGACGTGCAGATCTGCACGGAGCGCGACGACGTGCTGCTGACCGGCGCCGGCGGCCAGTGCATCCGCTTCCCCGTCCCCGACGTGCGCGTGTTTACCGGCCGCACTTCGATGGGCGTGCGCGGCATTGCGCTTGCCGAGGGCGACAAGGTGATCTCGCTGGCGATCCTGCGCCACATGGAGACCACCTCGGACGAACGTTCGGCCTATTTGAAGATGCGTCGTGCGGTGGCCGGCGAAGCCGTGGTCGACGAGGCTCCGGCGGATGCCGAGGCCGAAGAGACGACCTCCGGCAGCTTCCAGCTCCCGCAGGAGCGCTATGTCGAGATGTCGGCGGCCGAGCAGGTCGTGCTCACCGTCTCCGTCAACGGCTACGGCAAGCGGACCTCGTCCTACGAGTACCGCACCACTGGCCGCGGCGGCAAAGGCATCGTCGCCATGAGCGTCAACAACCGCAACGGCAATCTGGTGGCCTCATTCCCGGTGGAAGACGCCGACCAGATCATGCTGGTCACCGACAAGGGCCAGCTGATCCGCTGCCCGGTCGAAGGCATCCGCATCGCCGGCCGCTCGACGCAAGGCGTGATCGTGTTCGACACCGCCGAGGACGAGCACGTCGTCTCGGTCGAGCACATCACGGAAGAGGCCGATAGTGGGAACGGCGAGAACGGGAACGGTTCGTAGATCGAGCCGATCCCGTCAGGTGTCGTCCCCGTTGACGGTTGCAATCAACCGGATAGGTCCGGCACGGCACAACGCGCCGGTGTCCGGCCTATGATCCTGGAAGATGCGGCCGGCGCGATGCCTTCCAGCCGAGCACGGCCAGCGGAATTGCCAGTGCTGCCCAGGACAGCGCGTCCCAGCCATCGTCGCCGAACAGCGCCGACGCCAGCCCGACAAGGATGAGCCCCGCGAGCAGGAGCGGCCAGCGAAAGATCTCGTCCATGGTGTGGCGCTCGCGCTTCATGGACGGATCCCGGATGTCGCTACGACAGGCGGCCCGTCCTGCGCGCGCGTGGTGGCGCGAGGCGATTTGCGCTTGCCGAGCCAGAGATAGACGCCGCTGGCAAGCACGACGATGGCGGCAAGATCGAACAGCGCCCAGATGATCTTCAGCGGTAGGCTGCCGTAGTCCCCGAAATGAAGCGGGCGCGATACCTGCAACGCCCTGAGATACCACGGCAAGCCACGCGCGGTGACGAGCTGCCCGGTTTCGGCGTCGAGCATCGCGGGCGTGAACAGGCGCGAGGTGATCGGCGTCGTGCCCTTGGTCCAGACGATGAAGTGCCGTGGTGTCCCGAACCGTGCGACCGTCGGAAAGATGATGCTGGCCGGCGTATTGCCGTCGAGCGCGCGACGTGCTGCGGCCATGACGTCGTCGACGTCGGCCCATTTCGCAAGCGGCGGCTTACCCAAGTGCGGCGCGATCAGCTCCGGCATCACCTCCGCGCGCCAGGCGGAGAACAGCGGCAACGATATCGTGTTGATGACACCGGTGACGCCGACGGCAAGCAGCCATATGAGAGTCACTCCGCCGATCAGATTGTGCAGGTCGAGCCATTTGACCCGCGACGCGCCGATACGACGCACCGTGCCGAAGTTGAGCCGGCGCATGAAGGGCGCGTAGAGCATGATGCCGGAAACGATCGCGATGACAAACAGCAGGCCCATGACGCCGAGAAACAGTTCACCCGGCAACCCCAAGAACATGTCGCGGTGGAATATGCGGATGGCGCTCATCAGGCCGCCCTGCTGCGTGTCTTCGCCGATCAGTTCCGCGGTCCTGGAATCGAATGACAGCTTCAGGAAACGTTGGCCGGGGGGAGCTTCGGGCGTAGCCGAGAGGAATACGTTGACGACGTTGGCGCGATCGTCGTCCCAGCCGAGCACCTGGAGGTAGCGCTGCGGATAGCGCGCCTTGGCGGCGTCGACCAGCCGGCTTAGCGGAGCCTGCGGAGTATCCGCCGGGAGCTCCCGGGCCGAGGCTTCCGACTTGAAGAGCTCGTCGATCTCGTCATGAAAGATCAGTGGGAGCCCGGTGATGCAAAGCATCAGGAGGAATAGCGTGCAGACTAGGCTGGTCCATTTGTGGACCAGCGACCACCATTTGACTGACTGTGCTGTCATCCTCTCACCACCGGTAGGTCAGCGTCGCCAGCACCGTGCGCCCCAGCGCCCAGCGGCAGCCGCCGGCCGTGCATAACGAGACATAGGTCTTGTCGAACACGTTGTTGACGTTCACCGCCGCACTGAGGCCCTTCCACTGCTGATACCGCATCCCGAAATCATAGGACAGCACCGCATCGAACACCGTGCTGGCCGGCACCGTGGCGGCGGGCAGGAAGACGCCCGGCACGATGGTCGGAACCGTCAGATTGTTGGCGTTGGTCGTGTACATGTCGTGGACGTAGCGGACGCCGCCGCCGAAGCCGAAGCCGGTGGCGGGACCGCCCTGCACCAGATAGTTGGCCCAGAGCGAGGCGGTGTGCATCGGGACGTTGGCGAGCCGCTTGCCGAAATTCACGTCCTGGGGCGAGCTGATCCGGTTGTCGAGATAGGAGTACTGCCCGCGCAGGCTCAGGCCGGGCAGGGGGCTGCCGACGACGGATCCTTCGAACCCGCGCGAGCTGACCTCGCCAACCTGCGCCGTGGTGTTGGCGGGAATGCCGGGGCCGCTGATGACCGTTGCCACGTTCTGCTGCTTGAGATCGTAGACCGCGGCAGTGAACATCAGATTGGTCCCGACCGGCTGATACTTCACGCCGCCTTCATACTGCTCGCCGGTGGTCGGCTTGAACGGCTGGCCGTTCAGCAGCGTGCCGACCGAGGTCGGCTGGAACGAGGTCGAGTAGCTGACATAGGGCGCAATGCCGTTGTCGAAATTGTAGATCGCGCCAATGCGGCCGGTTGGCTTCTGGTCGTCGTTCAGGACGCGAACGCCGGTGTTCTGCGCCAGGGTATTACCCTCGGCCCAGTCGTAGCGGACTCCGCCGAGCACGGTGAGCCGGCCGAGCCTGGCCTCGTCCTGGACGTAGAGGCCGCGCTGCGACAGGTGCTGGTCGAGGTTCTGGAAGAGCGCCGTGGGGACGGCGATGTTCTGCGTGTAATTCGGCGCCAGGATGTCGAGCGTGTTGGTGGCCGCGAAGCGGGCGAGATTGTTGAAGTCGAACCGCTGGTAGTCGACCCCTGCGAGGACCGTATGCTGCAACGGTCCCATGTTGAACTTGGCCTGGAGCTGGTTGTCGGCAGCGAATGTGTCGAGGTTCTCGTTGGTCGAGAAGTAGCTCCGGTTGATCGTGCGGCCGTCGACCAGCCGGAGCGTGCCGCCCGCGCCCGTCGTCGTGAACCCGCCGGGCTGCACCTCGACATAGCTGAGCTCATTGTGCAGGTAGCGTACGTTCTGGCGCACCGTGAAGACGTCGTCGAAACGATGCTCGAACTCGTAGCCGGCGGTTGCCTGCTTGTATTTGAGAGTCTCGTAGTTGAGATCGCCGGCAAAGAAATTGCGCGGGATCTGCCCGAACGTCCCCGGCACCAGCGTGCCCTGGATCGGCAAGAGCGCGAAGGCACCACCCTTCGGGTCCTGCCGGTAGCTCGTCAGGAAGGTGATGGTGGTGTCGATACTCGGACGCCACGTCCAGGCCGGCGCGATCGAAAATCTTTGCTCGCCGATATTGTCGACCTGGGTGTCGGCGTTGAGGCCGATACCGGTGACGCGGTAGAGCAGCGTCTTGTCCTTGTCGACGGGGCCGCCGACATCGAAGGCGCCCTGGATCCGATTGAACGAGCCGGTTTGCAGGGAGACTTCTCCGAACGGATTTTCAGTCGGGCGCTTGCTGACGAGGTTGAGGATGCCGCCGGGCGAGGCGGCGCCGTAGAGAATTGATGCCGGCCCGGTGATCACCTCGGCGCGCTCGAGCAAATAGGGATCGACCCGCGGCGCACCGAACGGTCCGCCCTGGAGCCGCAGCCCGTCCAGATATGTTTCGAGGCTGAAGCCGCGCGCGCTGACGTTCTGAAAGCGGAAATCGGTATCGTTGCTGAAATAGATTCCTGGCGCGTAGCGCAAGAGGTCGCGGACGCTCTGGGCGCGCCGCACGTCCATTTCTTCCCGGGTGATGACGGCAATGGACGCCGGCGTCGACATGATCGGTGAATCCGTCTTGGTCGCACCAGAGGCGCGCGTTGCGACGAACCCGTTGGTGCCGGCGTTGACGCGCGCTGCTGTTCCCACCAGCGCTTGGGGCTCCGGCTGTACTGTCGAACGGTTGGCCTGTTGAGCGGACCGCTGGCTCGCACTGCGCCGCGCCGATGCGTTGCGCCGGCCCTGGACCGGACGTTGCGCGCGCTGAACGGGTGCGTCGACCGTCACCGGCGGCAACGCGGATGCACCGGACTGGCCGGCGGTCTGCGCGTTCACCGGCGTGACGGCCATCAGCAAGCAGCCAAGCGCGAGTGCGCTGGCTGTGCTCTTGAAAGTGTTCCTTAAAAAATAGTCCGCACGACCACGCAGGCCGTGTCCATCGCATTCCATGTCAGCGCCCCATCCGGCGATCGCCGCGCCGGCGGGATGATCCTTCTGACCTCACGCGACTTCGCACCCTCGCGCGTGTTAGATCGCGACATTGCGAGCGTCGAGTTGATCAAGCTTTGAATCTCTCGAAATGTCGTAATTGGAAGCGTTCTTAGAACGTATCGAATAGCTGGGCTAACCGATCGACAAAACATTGGAATTCGTTGCTCCGTATGTCGCATGACGGAGCCAGACAAGATTCGAGTGCGCTCGAATGTCGCACATTCTCGGATAAGCGGGCGTGCCGGGCTCTACCTGTCGGCGACCAGCTCCAACCGAAACGGGCTGGTGAAAAGTCGGCCTTCGCCATGTCGAGACCTCTTCGGACGAACGCTCGGCCTATCTGAAGATGCGCCGCGCCGTCGCCGGCGAGGCCGCGACCGAGGAGCCCGCAGTGGATGCCGAGGCCGAGGAGACCTCCGGCAGCTTCCAGCTCCCGCAGGAGCTATGTCGAGATGTCGGCGGCCGAGCAGGTCGTGCTCACTGTCTCCGTCAACGGCTACGGCAAGCGGACCTCGTCCTACGAGTACCGCACCACCGGCCGCGGCGGCAAAGGCATCGTCGCCATGAGCGTCAACAACCGCAACGGCAATCTGGTGGCCTCCTTCCCCGTGGAAGACGCCGACCAGATCATGCCGGTCACCGACAAGGGCCAGCTCATCCGCTGCCCGGTCGAAGGCATCCGCGTCGCCGGCCGCTCGACCCAGGGCGTGATCGTGTTCGACACCGCCGAGGACGAGCACGTCGTCTCGGTCGAGCACATCACGGAAGAGGCCGAGAGCGGGAACGGGGAGAGCGGGGCGTAGGTCTGTCCGTCGCTCGAATGGAGCGAAGCGAAAGCCGGCGATGCGCTCTGTCAAGCGCCTAGAATTCCGGATTGCGCTTCGCCGAGAACCTTGTCCGTTCGATTTATGCGGGTAGCCTCCTGCCATAGTGGAATTCTCCAAGCCACATCAGGAAGAATGCCGCCATGTAGGCCAGCGTCTTCAGGGTATAGATAATCCAGATGTAGGCATGCGGAATTTTGTGTGCGTAGAATACATCAAGCGCGTACATTGCAAACGAGAACAAGAGCGCGCACATCGCGCCGATGACACACCAGTCGATCAACCGTTGAATGCCGTCTTGAGACTGCTGCAAGCTCTTCCAAGACAGATAGCCAACAACAAGGACCGCTCCAATTCCATAGAGAAAGAGCGGAGTGTTGCGTAGCCACGAACTGTAGTTGGGCTGTCCTTGCGGGAGCATCATGCTGAACCAGACATTCTCTGGATTATAGTGCAGTACAAGACGGATCACAAAGAAGACGATGATGAGAAGGAGGAGCACGTCCCAAGCTCCGCCGCCAAATCGTTCTCGGTAGTAAAAGCCGAGATAGGCGTAATAGACTGACATCGTCAGCGAAGTTGTGAACACGCCAAGCAGAAGTAACTGCATCAGTTTCTGTGACGCTTCAGGTGAGCTGAATGCATCTGGAAATAGATAGGCTGTCAAAAAGGCGATAAACATTGCCGTATCGCCGGCGGCGAGAAAGATGTTCGCTCGGCAGAAGTATTTTGCGAATTTGCGTCGGTCTGGAGCGAGCTGGCCTTCGGTTAGCAACATCGCCACGTTGAACGACCAGATGGTGCCCAGATAGAAGATGTAGAACAAGATCACCCACAACGAAACGCCAATGCCCCCTTTAGCGGCGCGTTGGGCGGGGTCCAAGCTCTTTACAGCATCGGTAAGCAATAGGTCTGAAAGCGTACCTGCTTCGACCGTTGTCGCTGCGAATATGAGCGCGATGACCGTCAATAGAATGCGAGCAAACATCTGGCTCCCCCGAAAAAGATAACCGAGGGATGGTAGCAACCAAAGCGTGCATTGGGAATGCGAAATCTTACGTTGAGATAGAGGTCCCGGCCCTAAATCTCCAGCTCGGTCCCGAACTCCACCACCTGCCTGGTCGGCACGCCGAAGAACGCGGCGGAGCGTTCGGCGTTGCGCTGGAGGAAGGCGAACAGGCCTTCGCGCCAGACCCACATGCCCGGGATGTCCTCGCTCGGGATGATGGTCTCGCGGCCGACATAGTAGGTGATGTCGGAGAGGTCGATGCCGGGCAGCTTGCCCTGGCGGCAGGCGAGCGTCAGGCCGGCATAGATCGTCGGATTCTGCATGAAGCCGTAGTGCAGGACCACGCGGGTGATACCGGGGATGATCTCGATCACCTCGGCGCGGTCTTCATCGGTGATGTGCGGGGATTCCTCGATCAGCACGGTGACGAGGACGATGCGCTCATGCAGCACGTGGTTGTGCTTGACGAATTGGGTCAGCGCCAGCGGCACGCCGCGCGGTGCGGAGGCCAGGAAGACGGCGGTCCCGGGCAGTCTGGCGCGGCACTTGTTGACCGCGGTCTCGATCAGGTCCTCCTCGGGTTGGCGCAGCTTCGCGCGCGCCGCCTCGACCAGCTTCACGCCGCTGCGCCAGGTCAGCATCATGAAGGCGACGAGGGCCGCGAGCAGCAGCGGAAACCAGCCGCCCTCGAACAGCTTGATCGAATTGGCGGAGAAGAAGATCACGTCGATCACGAAGAAGAAGCCGTTGACGGCGACCACGATCCACGGCGAATAGCCCCACTGGATCGCGACCAGGGCCGCGAGCAGCGTGGTGATCGCCATCAGCAGCGACACCGCGATGCCGTAGGCGCCGGCGAGCGCTTCCGAGGTGCCGAAGCTCAGGACCGCGCCGAGCGTTGCGGCAGCGAGCAGCCAGTTCACCAGCGGCACGTAGATCTGGCCCATCGCATGGCTCGTGGTGTGGCGGATCTGCATGCGCGGCAGGAAGCCGAGCTGGATCGATTGCTGGGTCAGCGAGAACACGCCGGAGATGATCGCCTGCGAGGCGATCACGGTCGCGAGCGCCGAGAAGGCGACCAGCGGATAGTGCAGGGCGTCCGGGCAGAGCTGAAAGAAGGGGTTCTCGATCATCGCGGGATCGGTGATCAGCAGCGCGGCCTGCCCAAAATAGTTCAGCACCAACGCGGGCAGGCAGATCGCGAACCAGGCGAGCCGGATCGGGAAGCGGCCGAAATGCCCCATGTCGGCGTACATGGCTTCGCCGCCGGTCACCGCCAGGAAGGCGGCGCCGAGGATAGCGAAGGAGATGTGGAAGTCCTGGTGGATCAGGAAGTTGAAGGCATAGAGCGGGCTCAGTGCCGCGAGCACCGCCGGGGCCTTGACGATGCCGTGGACGCCGAGCGCGGCCAGCACGAAGAACCAGGCCAGCATCACCGGCCCGAAGATGCGGCCGATGAAGCCCGTGCCCTGCTTCTGGATCATGAACAGCCCGATCAGGATGGCGACGGTGATGGGCACCACCACAGGCGCGAGCGAGGGTGCGTCGACCTTGAGACCCTCGATGGCTGAGAGCACCGAGATCGCCGGGGTGATCGCGCCGTCGCCATAGAGTAGGGCGGCGCCGACGAGGCCGACCACCAGGAGATGCGCGCGCCAGGTGCCGGACTGGGCGTGGCGGGCGTGGAGCAGCGCCAGCAGCGCGACGATGCCGCCTTCGCCGCGATTGTCCGCGCGCAGGATCAGAAGCGCATATTTCAGCGAGATGATCAGCAGCAGGGCCCAGAGGATCAGCGAGGCAACGCCCAGGACAGCTTCGGGAGTCACCGTTGCGCCATGGGCAGCTGCCTTGGCGGCTTCCTTCAGGGCGTAGAGGGGGCTGGTGCCGATATCGCCATAGACAACCCCGAGGGCGCCCATGGTCATGGCAATCGGCAGAGGGTCAGGGTGATGGCCGGAAACGACTGCGGGCGTACTGGACAAGGTCGACCCCCCGATGGGATCGCGCCCGCCGGGCCATTCCGACGGGCGCGAGTATCAGACAGTCTGCGACGAGACGTCGCAAATATCCATGGGATTTATCTCGGGGTTTATATGACGCGAAGCTGACAGGTTCGACTACGGGGTCCGGTCGGCGGTCACGAGACGCGCCTCGCGGATATTGGCCTTGGTGCCGGCCTGACGCAGGCAGGACGCCTCGAAGTTCGGCCAGGCCTGCTGCGAGCAGTCCCTACCGACGGTGCGGATATCGAGGCGGTCGCTCTTGGCGAGCGGCTGCGGGACGCTTGCTTCAACGGACGGAGCGAAACCGGGAAGGACGGTGAGAGCGGCGGCAACAAACGCGGCAATAGCGACGGCCGAGATGGTCTTGATCATTGACGGTCCCCTGTGATGCGGCCGCTACGCCCAGTTGTGCGGCCCGTCATTCGTTGGGTGGATTAGTAACCATGGCCAGTTTCCGGACGTCTTCGCGGACGCCCGAAATGGTTTCGTTCGCACTTCGTTTTGTTTCATGGCCGTCCCGAGGACGAAACAATTCGGGGGATTCCGACTCGGCGCCGCCGAAAAACCGGCAGGGAACCCGTCTGGCTTGCCGGGCCGGGCCGGGCGCGGTAGGACGGGGACATGCCGCGTATCGCCTTCTATCCGGGTTCCTTTGACCCCATCACCAACGGCCATCTGGACGTGGTCCGGAACAGTGTCCCCCTGTGCGATCGGCTCGTGGTCGCGATCGGGGTCCATCCCGGCAAGAAGCCGCTGTTCTCAACCGAGGAGCGGCTCAAGATGCTCCATGACGTCTGCGGGCCGGTTGCGGCCCAGGTCGGCTGCACGCTCGATGCGGTGACCTACGACGATCTTGCGGTCACCGCGGCACGCAGGCACGGCGCAACTGTCATGATTCGGGGTCTGCGCGATGGCACCGACCTCGACTACGAGATGCAGCTCGCCGGGATGAACGGCGCCATGGCGCCCGACGTCCAAACCGTGTTCCTGCCGGCCTCTCCGGCCGTCCGCCCAATTACCGGCACGTTGGTGCGTCAAATCGCGGCCATGGGCGGAGATATCTCGACCTTCGTGCCGCCGCTCGTCGCCAACCTGCTCAAGGCCAAATTCGCCGGATAACGGCGCAATTCGTCATCCTACCTGATCCGGAGTTCTCATGATCCGTCGTCTCGCAATTCTTGCCACGATCTTTGCCGCGCTCTTCAGTGCGCTCCCGGCGGTGGCGCAGCAGCTGCCGGCGAACCTCGACAAGGCCAACGCCATCGTCATCGACACCACCAAGGGCCGCATCGTCATCAAGCTGCGGACCGACATTGCGCCCCAGCATGCCGAGCGCATCAAGCAGCTCGCGCGCGAGGGCTATTACAACAACGTGCCCTTCCATCGCGTCATGGACGGCTTCATGGCCCAGACCGGCGACGGCGAGAAATTCAACGGCACCGGTGGCTCGAAATATCCGAACCTGAAGCAGGAATTCTCCAAGGTTCATTTCGCCCGCGGCATCGTCGGGATGGCGCGGCGCGGCGACAGCGTCGACAGCGCCAACTCGCAGTTCTTCATCATGTTCGCGGACGGCGGCAGCCTCGATAACCAGTACACCGTGATCGGCGAGGTCGTGCAGGGCATGGACGTCGTCGACAAGCTGAAGAAGGCACCGCCCGGTTCGGCCGGCGGTGCCGTCACCGATCCCGACAAGATGGTGAAGGTCCAGGTCGCTTCCGACATCAAATAGGATGGGGCCATGGCGCGCTATGGCAATAGGCTTCTTCTGGCTGCCGCGCTGCTGCTTTCAGGCGTTTCCGGCGCGGCCGCCGGGGACGCCGAGGTCAACACCATCCAGGACATCTTCCAGCACTTGCGGACCTGCTGGAAGCCGCCGCCGCCCAGCAAGGCTCGCCCTATCGACATCACCGTCGTCGTGAGCTTTAACCGGGCCGGAAACATTCTGGGCCATCCGAGGATTACCTATGAATCCGCGGAGGCCTCCGACAATGACCGGCTGCAATACCGGGTCGCGGTGATGGAGGCGCTGCAACGCTGCACGCCGATGCCATTTACCGATGCAATGGCCGGCGCCGCCGCGGGACGTCCATTTGCGATCCAGTTCCGTAACCGGAAGACTTCACCCCCAACGCAAGAGAGACGAGCATGAGCGTCACCGAAAACACCCTGATCCTCGAGACCACGCAGGGCCCCGTCACCATCGAGATGCGGCCCGATCTCGCGCCCGGCCACGTTGCGCGCATCAAGGAACTGGTCCGCGAGGGCTTTTACGACGGCATCGTGTTCCACCGCGTGATCGAGGGCTTCATGGCGCAGACCGGCTGCCCGCAGGGCACCGGCACCGGCGGCTCCGGCAAGAAGCTGAAGGCGGAATTCAACAAGGAACCGCATGTGCGCGGCACCACCTCGATGGCCCGCGCCGCCAGCCCCGATTCCGGCGACAGCCAGTTCTTCATCGTCTTCGACGACGCCCGCTTCCTCGACAACCAGTACACGGTGTGGGGCAAGGTCACCGAGGGCATGGAGAACGTCGACAAGATCAAGCGCGGCGAGCCCGTCCAGAACCCCGACAAGATCGTCAAGGCGCGGATGGCCGCGGACGCGGAGTGACCGCTCAACCCTCATCCTGAGGAGCGCGGAACGCGCGTCTCGAAGGATGAAGGCCCTTCATGGTTCGAGACGGCGCTACGCGCCTCCTCACCATGAGGGTCTGACTGCGTGGCGCTGAGCCCGACATGCGCACTGATCTGTTCGATTTCGATCTGCCCGCCGAGCGCATCGCGTTGCGCCCGGCGAGCCCGCGCGACTCCGCGAAGATGCTGGTCGTGGAAGGCGGCGCGCTGCGCGACCAGATCATCACCGACCTGACGCAATGGCTGAAGGCGGGCGACCAGCTCGTCGTCAACGACACCAAGGTGATCGCGGCGCAGCTCAAGGGCCGCCGCATCGGCCGCGAGACCGAGCCCAAGATCGAAGCGACGCTGATCAAGCGCCTCGACGGCTCGCGCTGGCAGGCGCTGGTGAAGCCGGCAAAAAAGCTCGTGGCAGGCGACCGCATCCGCTTCGGCAACGAGGGCAAGGTTTGCCTGCTCGGCCATCTCGACGCCGAGGTCGAGGCCAAGGGCACCGATGGTGAAGTGACACTGTCATTCTCGTTTCACGGCCCGGCGCTGGATCAGGCGATCGAAGATCTCGGCAGCCCGCCGCTGCCGCCCTATATCGCCTCGAAGCGCACGCCCGACGATCAGGACCTCGCGGACTACCAGACCATGTTCGCTGCGAACGAAGGCGCCGTCGCGGCTCCCACCGCGGGCCTGCATTTCACCCCGGCGCTGGAGCAGGCGCTGCGCGACCGCGGCGTCGGCATCAACCGCGTCACGCTGCACGTCGGTGCCGGAACGTTTCTGCCGGTGAAGGTGGACGACACCGAAGGCCACAAGATGCATGCTGAGTGGGGCACGATCTCGGCCGAGACGGCGGAGCGGCTCAACACCGCACGGCAGAACGGCGGCCGCATCATCGCCGTCGGCACGACGTCACTGCGGCTGCTCGAAAGCGCGGCCGGCGAGGACGGCACCATCCAGCCGTTCGCGGCCGAGACGTCGATCTTCATCACCCCCGGATATCGCTTCCGTGCCGTCGATATCCTGCTGACCAATTTCCATTTGCCGAAGTCGACGCTGTTCATGCTGGTGTCGGCGTTCTCCGGGCTCGAGGCGATGCAGCAGGCGTATGCGCACGCGATCGCGAAAGGGTACCGGTTCTATTCGTACGGGGATGCGTGCTTGTTGTTTTGCGCGGAGCCGTAGGGTGGGCAAAGGCGCGTAGCGCCGTGCCCACCATCTATCCGCATATTTCAGGTCGATTGGTGGGCACGCTTCGCTTTGCCCACCCTACGACACCGGCTACGCCATCACGCGCTGCGGCAACAACTCCGCGATCTGCACCGCGTTCAGCGCGGCGCCCTTGAGCAGCTGGTCGGCCGCCACGAACATCGAGATCGAATGCCCTGAGGGATCGCTGAGATCCTTGCGGATGCGGCCGACCAGGACGTCGTCCTGGCCCGAAGCGTCGATCGGCATCGGGAAGTAGTTCTTCACGCGGTCGTCGACGAGCTTCACGCCGGGCGCCTGCGCCATGATGGCACGGACCTGGTCCTCGCTGATCGGCTTCTCGCATTCGAAGGTGATGGCCTCGCAATGGGCGCGCAGCACCGGCACGCGGACGCAGGTGACGCCGATCGCGATCTTCTCGTCCTCGAAGATCTTGCGGGTTTCCTTGATGACCTTGGTCTCTTCGTCGTTGTAGCCGGTTTCAGGGTCGACGGCCGTGTTGTGATTGAAAAGATTGAAGGCGTAGGGGTGCGGCATGACCTTGGGCGTATAGACCTGCCCGTTGAGATTGGCGCGAGTGGACTCGACGAGCTCGTCCATCGCGGCGGCGCCGGCGCCGGAGGCCGCCTGGTAGGTCGAGATGATGACGCGCTTGATGCGGTTCGTCTGGTGGATCGGCCAGAGCGGCACCAGCGCGGTGATGGCGGCGCAGTTCGGGTTGGCGATGATGCCCTTGTGGTCGCGGATCCGGTTGGCGTTGATCTCGGGGATCACCAGCGGCACGTTGGGGTCCATCCGGAAGGCCGACGAGTTGTCGACCACGACGGCGCCGGCCTTGACAGCGATTGGCGCGAACTTCTTGGAGATGCTGCCGCCGGCCGAGAACAGCGCGATGTCGACGCCCTCGAAGGCGCGCTCGGTCAATTCCTCGATGACGACGTCCTGCCCGCGGAACGACACCGTCTTGCCGGCCGAGCGGGCGCTTGCGAGCGCCTTGAGCTTGCCGACGCGAAAGCCGCGCTTGTCCATGGTGGCGATGAATTCGGCGCCCACCGCACCGGTGACGCCGACAATCGCGACGACGGGATCGTTACTCACATTCTCCTCCATTGCATTGAGCTGAAGACAACAAAAAAGCCCCGGACCAGAGGTCGGAGCTTCGGTAGAGTGGATTGCGTTTAAGTCGACGACCTACGCGCGCACGCCTCCCCGGGCCCCGAAGGCCGTGGTGGTTTTAGTCGTGCGTTTGGTGGTCGTGAACATGGCGGCGACTTATGCGGGAGAGTTTCGCGCCCGTCAATGGCTTTTCGGCGGGATTGTGGCCGCCGCTATTTCGCCCGGACGCCCGGCGGCTCCAGGATGACCTCCTTGAGGTTGTCGCCGCTGATGACGACGATCGCGAAATTCAGCCGGCCGCGTTCGCGCACCAGTCCGCCGCTGATCGCCTTGCCCGAGGCGGCACGTTCGGCGACGTGCACGGCATCCGCAAGGCGGTGCTTGATGGCACCGAGCGCTGCGAGGTTGCTGCGGTCGTCGAGATCGAGTTCGGCGAGGGGGAGGGCGGCTTCCCCGCCGACGAGCTCGCCGGTGGCGGCATTGATGGTGTGGCGCCAGATGCGGTCGTTGTGCAGGGTCTTCACCCGGTAGACCGGCACGCCGGAGGCTCCGTCGAAACTCACATCCGCCGTCGTGGCACCGGCATGACGGGCTTCCGCAATCGCCATGGCCTGGCCGATCGAGATCGACGAGCTGCGGAATCGTTCGATTTCGCGGCTGACCGCTTGGCGGTCTGCTTCAGCATCACCATCTGTGTCGCCGTGAAGCGCGGTTGGCGTGCCCGTGGTGACGATCGCTCGCGCCGGCGCGGCAAGGAGCAGCGCGGGCAAGGCGATCGCAAGTAATCGCGCGGTCAATCGTTTGGCTGTCGTCATGCTCGAAACCCTCGGCCAGCGAGTGTGCCGGATGATCGTAAAGAATTCGCGGCCGACCTTGGGCATCGGCCGGCCGCGGAGCGTCGCAGCGGGCTGGACCCGGCACGGCGATCTTCGGCGGTACGGACCCCTTTGGGGCTGGTGAAAAAGCGGTCCGTATCGCTTATAACGAAACCATACCGTATCGTTTTGTTTTGGTCAACGACGCGGGCGTAACCTCGAAGGGGAAACGTCGCGACCTCACGGAATTGTCAGCGGGACGGGCGCCGCCGCTGTGTGCCCTTTGCGGGGCTCTGGATGCGGTCTGCTGGTCCCAGCGCACCGGCCAGGAACAGCTTGATCGCCGCGCGCATGCGCTTCTCGGCGGCCTTCAATTCCAGCGCCGTGCCGAACGTCGCCAGGCGGTGGGTGTGACCGACGACGACGTCGAGGAACACCTCTGCCGCGATCGTGGTGTCGTCGACGTCGAGTGCGCCCTGCGCCACCAGACGGTCGAAGAAGCGGGCCGTGGTGGCGACGGCCTTCAGCCAGCCTTCCTCCTTGCCGAGCTTGGCGATGTCGGGGAAGTTGATGGCCTGCGACGTCATCATGCGGCTGAATGCGACGGCATCGGGCCCGCAGGTGAAGGTCAGCATCTCGCGCCCGATCTCGACCAGCCGCTGCTCGACCGAAATGTCCGAGGCGCTGGAGAGCTGCGTCTCGGCGGCTGCCGATAGTGGCGCAAGCCAGCGCGCGATTTCGCGCCTCAGCACGGCGGCAAACAGGCCGCGCTTGTCCCCGTAACGGGAATAGACGGTGGGTTTGCTGACCCGGGCCGCTTCCGCGACCGCGTCGAGCGAGGTCGCGTCGAAGCCGCGATCCAGGAACAGGCGGGTGGCGACCTCGATCAGCCGCTGATCGCGCTCGATCGCAGCGGTTTTCGTCGGACGGCCGCCGCGTGATTTCGGTACCTCGCGCCGTGGCGCCGCCGGTTTTGTCCTGGTCGCAGTCAATCCCATGCCCAATGATTCCTGCGCGCTTCTAATCGTCGTCATTTGCTCTATATCGCGCAGGAGCGGGGGCGTCATCGCGAATCTGGCCGAATTGGCCATATCGTCAACGGTTTCGGCGCGGTCTCGTTCCGTCACGAGAGATCACGGCAGCTTCGAAGTCCAGGCCTGGCCGGAGGCGGCCTTCTCATATCCGTACTGATACAGCGCCCGCATATAGGCGGTGTCGAACCCTTCCGAAGGCGGCGCGGGATAATCGCGTGCGATGTAGGAGAGGTGGAAGCCGAGATTGTTGCGCTTGGCGAAATCATAGGTCGAGAAGATGATCGAGCGCGTCTGCGACTGGGTGATCGACGACAGGCTGCGCGAGGCGACGTCGATGGTGCTGTTGGACACGAGCTCGAAATTGCGTTCGATCTTCTTGTTGACGAGGATGTAGATGTTCATCCGCGCGTTGCCGGGCAGGCGGTCCTGGGAGAGCAGGGCTTCCGGCAGCGTCAGCACCGGCGCCGTCACGCCGCCGTCGACATGCATCTCCTGAAATCTGCGGCCCTCGCCTTCGGCGTCGATCATGATCGGCGGAAACACCAGGGGAATGCTGGCGGAAGCCGCCATCACGTCGCGAAACAGTTTTAGCGCCTCGGGTGTTCCGACCGCTGCGATCTTGCCCATGTCCCAGATGGCGGTCCGCTGGGTGTCGAGATCGGTGGTCACCACCAGCAGCTTTCGGCCCTTGGCATTTTCACGCGCAACCTGTGCCATGATCTCCGGCCCGACATAGCGGGCGACGAGCTCGCGCAGCCGCGTGTTGCCGAACAGGCCGGATCCGAACAGCACACGCATGATGCTGGGATCGCTTAGGAGGCTCTCCGCGATGCCGCTGGTGTAGAGCTCCCTGAGCGTGTCGTCATACTGCGAGCCGAGATACGCAAACGGTGCGATCAGACCGCCGGTGCTCACGCCCGAGACGACCGAGAAGGTCGGCCGGGTGCGCGCCGTGGTCCAGCCGTTGAGCACGCCGACGCCGTAGGCGCCATCGGCGCCGCCGCCGGAGAGCGCCAGATAGGACTTCGTGGCGGTGCTGGTGTCCTTCTCGAAGCTGAATTTCGTGACGGGCTCGTCGGCGTAGCGGCGCAAGCCGTCGATATCGAGCACGCGCGACGTGCTGGCCTCGGCGGCCGTATAGGGCGTGCGGGGCAGGGAGGTGCAGGCGCCGAGTGCCAGGCTGCACGCCAGAACCAGGAATCCGGTCAGGCGGGCGCCTGTCTGTCTGATCCAGCCGCGCGAGGGGCCGGACATTTCGGTCGAACATGAAGCGGAGGGCATTGTCGGTGGCTGGCGATCACGCAAATACTGCCGCCGGCAAAATTCACCGCGGCATCTCGTCCAGCCCCGCGCAAAAACTACACTGTATCGTTTTGTTTGACAAGCGCGCCGGGCGATCAAGTCGGCGTCAAATGTGTCCCGCTCTGAGCCACAAGCCGGCTCCGGCGTGGTCCGAGCGGGTTGATCAGTCTCTTCCGACACGCAATAAGCACGACCATGAATCTTCCCGATACCGGTCTACCCAATCATTTCGAACTGCTCGCCACCGATGGCGCCGCGCGCACCGGGCGCCTGACCACGCCGCATGGCGTGGTGCGGACGCCGGCCTTCATGCCGGTCGGAACCGCCGGCGCCATGAAGGGCATGCACTGGCGCGAGGTGCGCGAGGCCGGCGCCGACATCGTGCTCGGCAACACCTATCATCTGATGCTGCGTCCCGGCGCCGAGCGGATCTCGGCGCTCGGCGGCCTGCAGCGGTTCACCGGCTGGAACGGGCCGATGCTGACGGATTCCGGCGGCTTCCAGGTGATGTCGCTGTCGGACCTGCGCAAGGTCACCGAGAACGCCGTCACATTCCGTTCGCATATCGACGGCGCCAAGGTCGAGCTGTCACCGGAGCGCTCGATCGAGGTGCAGCGCTTCCTAGGCTCCGACATTGCCATGCAGATGGACGAATGCGTGCGGCTGCCGGCCGAGCGGGACGACATCGAACGGGCGATGCGGCTGTCGCTGCGCTGGGCCGAGCGAAGCAAGCGCGCATTCGAAAGTGCGCCCGACGGTTACATGCTGTTCGGCATCGTACAGGGCGGCGACGTACCGCAGCTTCGTCACGCCAGCGCCGAAGGCCTCGTCGCAATCGGCTTCCACGGCTATGCGATCGGCGGACTTGCCGTCGGCGAGCCGCAGGCGGTGATGCTGGCGATGATCGACGAGACCGCACCGATGCTGCCGAGAGAGCGGCCGCGCTATTTGATGGGCGTCGGCACGCCCGATGACATCCTCGAAGCGGTCAAGCGCGGCATCGACATGTTCGATTGCGTGATGCCGACGCGCAATGGCCGTCATGGCGTTGCCTTCACGCGCTTCGGCCAGGTCAATTTGCGCAACGCGCGCCACGCCGACGATCCGCGGCCGCTCGACGAAGAGAGTTCCTGGCCGTCGGCGCGCAACTACGCGCGCGCCTACCTGCATCATCTCGTCAAGGCGGGCGAGACGCTGGGCGCCATGCTGCTCTCCGAGATCAATATCGCCTATTACCAGTTCCTGATGCAGGGCATCAGGGACGCGATCGCACACGGGACATTCGACGAGTTCTACCAGCGTACGCGCCAGGACTGGGCGAGGGGCGACATCGCCCCGCGCTAGTCAGTTGCAGACGATCCGCTGCTTGACGGCGTGCTTGGTCACGAAGCCGTAGCCGCAATTGTCGCAGGTCCAGAGATAGCTGATCATGTGGTCAGAGATGTAGGCGGATGCTTCGGCGGCGACCATCGAGTCGGCGCAAACGGCGCAGGTCGGCAACTCGCTGCAACGCGGGGCGCGGTGATGTGCGACGGTCGACAACACTTCAGCGACTGCTGACATCGTGGTGACCTCTCTGCTTTGAGACCTAAGTCTAACATAGACCGAATCAGTTGACGAGGTCGCAACACAAATGCGTTGGTTTTCTGATAATTACAGCTCACGCGATTTTGCGATGCAGCGTATTTAACATGTGCCGCATTGTCGCTTGCGTGTCGTCCCAAGCTGTCCGTTACTGCATAAGAGACGCTGCAGAAACAGAAATTGTCGTCACAGGGAGTTCATCATGGACGCATCGTCCAACACGGGTGCAGCGCACCAGCCCGGCCGCGGCCGGATCTACTCTTCGATCGTCGAGGCTTTTGGCGACACGCCGATCGTGCGCTTGCAGCGGCTGCCGGGCATGCACGGCGTCAACGCGACGATTTTGGCAAAACTTGAATATTTCAATCCCGCTGCGAGCGTGAAGGATCGCATCGGCGCGGCCATGATCATCGCGATGGAGAAGGCCGGCATCGTCAAACCTGACACCGTGCTGATCGAGCCGACGTCGGGTAACACCGGCATCGCGCTCGCCTTTGTCGCGGCCTCGCGCGGTTACCGGCTCAAGCTGGTGATGCCGGAATCGATGTCGATCGAGCGGCGCAAGATGCTGGCCTTTCTCGGCGCCGAGCTGGTGCTGACGCCGGCGGCACAGGGCATGAAGGGCGCGATCGCGACCGCCGAGGAGCTCCTGAAGACGACGCCGAATTCGGTCATGCCGCAGCAGTTCAAGAACCTCGCCAATCCCGAGGTGCACCGTCGCACCACCGCCGAGGAGATCTGGAACGACACCGGCGGCAACGTCGATTTCTTCGTCGCCGGCGTCGGTACCGGCGGCACCATCACCGGCGTCGGCCAGGTGCTCAAGCCACGCAAGCCGTCCTTGCGGGTCGTGGCGGTCGAGCCGGAGGAAAGCCCGGTGCTCTCAGGCGGCCAGCACACGCCGCACAAGATCCAGGGCATCGGCGCCGGCTTCGTGCCCGACATCCTCGACCGCTCGGTGATTGACGAGATCGTGAAGATCAACTCGACGACCGCGATCGAGACCACCCGGGCGCTGGCGCGGCATGAGGGCATTCCCGGCGGCATCTCCTCGGGCGCGGCGATCGCAGCTGCGCTCCAGATCGGCAAGCGGCCGGAAGCTGCGGGAAAAACCATTCTGGCTATAGTGCCGTCCTTCTCCGAGCGGTATCTTTCGACGGCTCTGTTTGAGGGAATCTAGGACATGACGGATCAACCGAGGCGGCCGCGCACGCTTGGCGATGCGCGGTCGGAGGCCGAGGCGGCGTTCAAGAAGGTGACCGCCAAGGTCGCCGTGGCGCAACCGAAGCCGAACGTGGCGCCGGGAATCAAGGAGCAGGTCACGCTGCGCATCGACCAGGACGTGCTGGAGTTCTTCCAGCAGGGCGGTCCGGGCTGGCAGGACCGCATCAACGAGGCGCTGCGCAAGGCGGCGGGGAAGTAGCGCCTCCTGCCCAGGGGCGCCGAAGGGCGGCGCGCCGGCGAACTCAGAGGACCTGCGACAGAAACCGCTGCGTTCGCTCGTCCTTGGCCGCCGTAAACAAGGCTTCCGGCGGCCCGTGCTCGACGATCACACCGCGGTCGGTGAAGTAGACGTGATCGGCGACCTCACGCGCGAAGTTCATTTCATGGGTGACGAGGAGGCATGTCATGCCATCCTCGGCAAGCTCCCGGATGGTGACCAGGACCTCCTTGACCGTTTCCGGATCGAGGGCGGCGGTAACTTCGTCGAACAGCATGATGTCCGGTCGCATCGCCAGCGAGCGGGCGATGGCCACGCGCTGCTGCTGTCCGCCGGAGAGCTCGCCGGGATAGGTATCCTCCTTCCCCGCGAGCCGAACCTTGGCAAGCAGCGCCCGGGCGCGCGCTTCGACCTCGGCACGTTTCTGGCCGAGAACATGGATCGGCGCCATCATCACGTTCTGGAGCGCCGTCCTGTGCGGGAAGAGATTGTATTGCTGAAACACCATCCCGACCTTGCGGCGAAGCGCCAGCTTGTCGAGCCTGGGATCGGACACCTCGATGCCTTCGATCTGAATGCTGCCGGACGTGATCGGCTGCAGCGCATTGATGCAGCGGATCAGCGTGGATTTTCCTGATCCGGACGGGCCGATGATACAGATCACCTCGCTCTTGTTGACCGACAGGCTGATGCCTTTCAGAACCTCGAGAGCTCCGAACGACTTTCTGACGTCGACGCATTGGACGATGGGCTGATCCGGAGTCCAGCTCGTGGCCATGCTCTGCTCCCTCAGCGTATGCGGAACCGACGCTCGAGACGAGCGGTCCAGAGGTTGATCGGATAACAGTAGAGAAAGAAACACAGCAGCGCGAAACCGTAGAGCGGCGCGAACAGCTCCGGCCTGCCGCCTTCGGCGGCATGCACCTGCGCCGTCAGGGTGAGCATTTCCGAAACACCGACGATCGATGCCAGCACCGTCGACATCGCGACCAGCGCATAGACGTTCATCCAGGGCGGCAGCATGCGCTTGATGCATTGTGGCAGCATGATCAGCCACATCGTCTGGCGCCGTGTGAACGAGAGCGATTCCGCCGCCTCCCATTGCGTCGACGGAATGGAGCGGACGGCGCCGCGCACGACCTCGGCGACATTCGCCATGACCGGCAATGCGAAGCCCACCGTCGCCTTGATCCAGTCCGGTAAGGGGATGGTTGTCTTGAAGAGGGTGACCTGGAAGGGCACCAGAAACATGACGAAGAACAGCAGCACCAGCCAGGGCGCGTTGCGGAAGAATTGAGTCAGGAGCCAGCTGACGGCGGCGAGCGGTCGAAACTCCGACAACAACCCCAGACCCAGGCCAAGCCCGGCGATGGTCCCCAGCAGCATGGCCAGCAGGGAGATCAGGACGTTGAAGGCGAACCCGCGCAGCAGCAGCGGCGACCACTTCACGATGACTTGCAGCGGGGACAGCACCGCCGGTCCGGTCTGCGCCCACGCGGTGGACGCGGCCATGATGGCGCAGAAACAGAGGATCGCGGCGGCCAGCGGGCCGATCCGAACGGATATCCGGGCCGGCGCGGGACGATACGGCAGAAGAACGGCAAGCCTGTGCTCGGGCTGGGCGTCTTTCATCGGGCATATCCCGGGATGCGCATCGCCCGCTCCCAGCGATGCATCAGCCAGACGAGGACGCCGACAAGGATGCCGTAGGTCGCCAGCAATACGACCATCATTTCGAAGACGTTCTGCGATTCCGACCAGATCTGCTTGACCGCATAGAGCGTCTCGGGAACGGCGATCGCGTAGGCGAGGGTGGTCGTCTTGAGCAGGTTGACGAGGTTGTTGTTCAGTGCGGGAAGGCAGACGCGAATGGCCAGCGGAAGGACGATATGGATGTAAGCCTTGAGGCGCGTGTATCCGAGCGCCTCCGCGGCTTCCAGCGTCGTCCTCGGCACAGCTT
The DNA here is from genome assembly GCF_023073075.1 of Bradyrhizobium sp. 61. Taxonomy (NCBI): domain Bacteria; kingdom Pseudomonadati; phylum Pseudomonadota; class Alphaproteobacteria; order Hyphomicrobiales; family Nitrobacteraceae; genus Bradyrhizobium; species Bradyrhizobium sp. 61. The sequence goes on from NZ_JADPIU010000035.1 coordinate 231,813, forward strand.
CGATGCCGGAGCGGAAGATTTCGACGTTGAAGGCGCCCGCGAACAGCGACAGCGAAATGATGGCCCATTGGACGTTGCTCAGCAGCGGAACGCGCATGCCCGCCGCCTCGACGGCTGGGAGCATGGTGCCGAGGCCGAAATAGAAAAAGAAGATCTGGACCAGCGGCGGCGTGTTGCGGAACACCACCACGAAAGCATTGACGGGCAACCGCAACAGCATCGACGGACTGCCCTGCAGCAAGGCGCCCACCGCGCCGATGATCAGGCTCAGCAGGATGGTCGTGACACTCAGAAGCAACGTCATCTTGAGCCCGCCGAAATAGCGGTCACAATCGTAGGCATCGTAGAATACGGAGAAATTCAGCCCCGTCGTTTCGTAGAGCCGTTGAAACCAGTCGCCGATTTCGTGCATTTTGCGCGACACCAAACTGTTGAGGCGATGCCTCGTATCAGTGCATTGGCTCGACCTGTTCGGAGCGCAAGACGGATCTGGCGCTCCGCTCTGCGCGTCTATTTGTCCTTGTATTGCTCGTGCATGAGCAGCGAATACTCGGTCGGCGTAATGCCCCACTTCTTTTCCGCTGCCACGATGAAGCCGGTCTTCATCCAGTCCTTTGTCGTATCTTCAAGCAGCTTCTGAAGGCTGGCATTGTCGAGCGCGACAGCGATCATCCATGGCGATGGCAAAATACCTTTCAGGGGCAAGTCGTAGTCCGCCTTCCACTCGTCCTCGAGCAGCTTGCCTTGCAGGAAGGTCTGATCGTAGACATAGCCGATGCAGTTGCCCTGCTTCATGGCGAACAGAGGCTTCTCCGAGCCGTCAAACGCAACGATTTCGGGGCCGTAGGATTTGGCAACGTCCTTGTTGTACCAGGCCCCCGACGTTGCACAGACGGGTTTTCCCTTGAGCTCGGCCCAGTCCTTGATGCCGGACTTCTTGTTGAGAAGGATGTTCACATAGTCCGAATAGTACAGCGGCTCGATGGCTTGAACCACGCGACGGCGTTCCGGCCTGTCCGACATGGTCGCGATCAGCAGGTCGACCTTTCCCTGCTGAAGAAATTCGATCCTGTTGGAGGCCGCGACCGGAACGAGTTCGAGTTTGACGCCGAGGCGTTTGGCAATGTCTGCGGCGAGATCCGGCTCGATGCCGACCACGTTTCCCGTGGGATCGCGGAAGCCGAAGGGCTTGTAGTCAGCCTTGACGCCGACATTCAACGTGCCGCGCTGCTTGATGGCATCGACGCCATCTGCGGCTTGGGCACTGCCAAGCATCAGCAGCGCCGCGATGCCTGTCATCATGGAACGGACAATGTCTCTCATCGGATGACGCCTCCAGGATTGTGATCACGACGCGCGTTGAGCGCGCTTGTTCAAGATACAAGGCTCGTGCCAAACGTCACGAAAAACGGGAGATGGAGAATGGGCTGAGGTCGATCGCGCTTCGACCGTCGGTCACCATCCCGGCGACGACGTTGCCGATACCTGCCGAGTGCTTGAAGCCGTGGCCCGAGCACGCCGAGACGACACAAATCCGGTCCTGGTCGGGATGGCGGTCGATGATGAAGCCCCGATCGGGCGTCACCGTGTAGATGCAGGCGGCCGCCTGCGCGACGCGCGGCGTGGCGCCGGCGAGCCGCCCCGCGACGTGCTTCCGGTACATTTCAGCCGATTCCGCGGGATCGACGGTGCGGTCGATGGCGTCGGCCGTCGTGTTGGTCTCGTACTGCTCGGTCGCGACCTTGAGACGACGATCGCCAGGCAGCGGCGGGAAGCCGTAGAGGTAGTCGACATCGGTCGCGCCGTGCATCCAGATGAACACAGGGGCGTCGGCGCGATACGCGCTGGTATCCTCGAGCTCGTACCAATGCAGCACCTGCCGCTTCACCGTGAGCACGCGATCAAACGGCGCGCCGAGCAGGTGGGAATTCCAGCCGCCTGCCGACACCACCACCTGGTCCGCCTCGAATGTGCCCGAGGACGTTTCCACCCGAACAGCGGAGCCGCGCTGCGCGATCGAGAGAACCTCGACTCCCGTGCGTATCGTTGCGCCGAGCTGCTCCGCGCGCGTCAGCTGCGCCTTGATGCAGCGCTCCGGAAAAACGTACCCTCCGCCGGGTTCGTAATAGGCCTTCTCGTTGCCCTGGAGATTCAGGAACTGCGGGAAGCGATGAGCCACCTCTCGCCCGTCGATCACTTCATGCGCGATGCCGAAGTCACGCGCGGCCCCAATCGAGCGCGCGACGAAATCCGGTTTGCCGTGGTGCGACGTCTCGCCGACACCGGGCGCCATGACGACGAGGCCGCATGGGTTCAGCAGCTCGGCAGACGTCTCGGCTTCGAGCTCACGCCAGATCCGGTGGGTATCCAGCACCAGGGGCACGTAATCGCGGCCTTCGCCGACCGCCTGCCGGGTGATGCGGGTTTCGCCGTGGCTGGATCCCATCGTGTGGGGCGGGGCAAAGCGATCGAGGCCAACCGCCTTTACCCCTCGCTTGGCCAGTTGATAGAGGGCCGCGCTGCCCATGGCACCGAGGCCGATCACCAGAATATCCGCTTGCTCGCTCATGGATCGGGACTGCTTAATTGTTAGGACGATCCGAAGTCTGCTTTCGGATGCGGCTCTCCTACAAGGATAATTCATATAATGAAGGCAATTTGCATGTTAATATGACTTCTGCTTAAGTTGTGGATATGACGCCACCTGTTCCAGACTTGCGAAGCTTGCAGATTGTCGCTGCCGTCGCGGAGTCCGGCAGCATGCTTCAGGCGTCCCGTCAGTTCGGGATGACGCAATCAGCGGTTTCTCAGGCTGTGCGGCGGGCCGAGGCCTCGATCGGCGTCGCGTTCTTCAACCGTAGCCGGAGGCCGCTTACACTGACGCGGGCGGGCCGCATCCTTGCTGGCCGTGTTCGCGATCTGAATCGCGACTTTGACACGTTACTCAGCGCACTCCGGGACGCAGCGAAACTGCCTGAGCGTGTCGATCTGAGGCTCGGCCTCATCGACTCCTATGCCGCCACGGTCGGCGCACACCTCGTCAAGGAGCTTATGACGGGCGAGGTCGCACTGAGTCTGTCCGTTTGGTCGGGCCTTGCTCACTCGCATGCCGAGGCGCTGGTCCACCGAACGATCGACGCGGCGATCACATGCGATGCGATGGATGACCTGTATGATATCGAGCGCTTTCCGTTTTACCGCGAGCCAAATCTGCTGGTGGTGCCGCGCGGATTGGAAGCCGAATTTGCTGACCTTGATTTGCGGGAGATCCTGACCCGGCATCGCCTGGTCCGGTACAGCGAACGCTCCTATGCAGGCGCTCAGGTCGAGCGCCACCTGAGCCGTTTGGGCATTCGCCCACCGCGGGCCTTTGAGTTTGACACCTCGGACAGCCTGGTCGCCATGGTCGCCACCGGGATGGGCGTGGCGATCACCACGCCGCTGTGTCTGTTGCAGGGGCTCGCTCACGCTGGTCAAGTCAGCGCTCTCCCTCTGCCGGGCCCCGGATTTTTTCGTGAGCTGCTTCTGGTGACCCGCCGTGGCGATCTCTCATCACTGGCGCCGCGCATCGCGGAGATGGCTCGGACGAGCATTACGATGCAGGCGATGCCGCGGATCCGGACGCTCGTGCCTTGGTTCACCCAGGATTACTAGCAACGAAAAGCCCGGCGCGAGCCGGGCTTTTTATGTTTGCGATCTGGTCCCGCCTCAGCGGCGGAACATCCCGCCCATCATGCCGCCGACGACACCGCCGACGAAGGCTGCGCCGGCATCGCCGCCGCCGCTGTTGCGATGCTGAACCGGTGCGCCGCTCTGGGCCTGGGCCGGGGCAGCACGCCGGGCCGGCTTCGCGCTGTCGTCGCTCGCTGTGGCCGGCGCGGCCGCCACGATCTCGGACAGCAGGGCCTTGTGCTGGAGCTTGTTGAGGTAGCCGGTCGACGGATAACCGCGGGCGGCCTGCCAGCGCTTCAGCACCGAGCGGGTCTCGTCGGTGAAGGCACCGGTCACTTTGGTGTCGAAGCCGAGCCCGGTCAGGCGGCGCTGCACGTCGCGGCGCTGGCCCTTGTCGAGGCCAATCTGGTCCTCGGTGAGTTGGGTGGAGTCGTCGGTGAAGGTGGCGGGATCGATCCCGGAGTTCAGATTGCGGGTCGCCGTGGACGGGCCGCTCTTGATCGCCGCAAGCCGCGCCAGCGCCAGCGCCTTGAACTGGCCGTTCGGATAGGCCGAGAGATAGGCGTTGAGCTCTTCCGGCTTGTTGGATTCCTTGACCGAGCGCCAGTATTCGAGCTCGACACCGTCGGAGCTACTCGCTGCCGCCGGCACGTTTCCGGAAGCGGTCGGGGCTGCGTTGGCAACCTGCGTCTGCTGCGACGGGTTGAGATAGACCGCGCCGATCAGGTTGGTGTGGCCCCAGGGAAGCTGGCCCTTGCGGGTCTCTTCGTTGACCTGGGCGCGCACCGAGGTCATCGCCTGCTGGATCTCGACGCCGGGCTTGGTGATGTTGTCGATCAGCGCGCGGGTGAACGGGCTGTTGTTGCCCTCCTGGCCGTCGAGCGCGGTCTGGCCCGGGCCGGTGGCGAACGCGATCAGCGTGCCTTCGCCCGACTTCATCTCGGCAAGACCGCTCTGCACGTTGACGCTGCGCGTTGCCGAGTTCGACTTGATCTTGGCGGCGAACGGATTGTCGCGGCAGGCATCGAGGAAGACGAGCTTGACCTTGGCGTCGCCCATGGTCTGCTCGAGCGTCAGGTCGATATTGATGGCTGCGCCGAGCTTGACGTCCATCTCCGACTTGATGTCGGCGTCGACCGGCAGGAGGTAGTTGCTGCCGCTGACGGCGATGCCGTGGCCGGCGTAGTAGAACACTGCGACATCGGAGCCTTGCGCCTTGCGGCCGAAGTCCAGGAGCTTCTCCGTCATCTGGTCGCGGGTGAGGTTGGATCCTTCGATCACCTCGAAGCCGACATTGCGCAGGGTCGCCGCCATCGCCTTGGCGTCGATCGGCGGGTTCGGCAATTGTGCGACGTTCTTGTAGGAGCCGTTGCCGACGACGAAGGCGACACGGCGGTCGGCCTTCGCGGCACTGACCGACAGTGCCATGCACATCAGCGAAGCGAGCAGGGTGAGAGTGCGCATCTGAAATCCCCAACAGAATCGAATTGCAGGCAGCAACAAATTGGCAACGAACCTACACGAAGTGCCCGACTTCGCGCCACCAAAACGGCAGTACGTCGCATTCAACCCGCTGCTGTGTGGCCGAATGTGCACGATGGAATGCCCCTCCAACGTGATCCAAATCACACGGCCACTTCGTTTTTGTCGCGTGAGGCTGCGAGCGGGTTCACTGCGCGCGGGCGGGAACCGGGGCGGTCGGCTTCAGATTCAGGAGATTGCCGCACAGGATCAGCGTCGCGCCGAGCACGGTCCAGGCGTCGAGCCGCTCCGAATACAGCAGCCAGCCGACAGTCGCGGTGAGCGGCACCCGCAGGAAGTCCATCGGCACCACGATGGTTGCATCCGCGTAGCGGAGCGCGCTGGCGAGGCAATAGTGCGAGAATGTGCCGCAGACCCCGATGACGAAGAGCCATCCCCAGAGAGTGGTTGACGGCCAGGTCCAGACATAGAGCGTCGGCAGCAGGCCCACGACCATCTGCACGACGATCATCCAGAACAGGATCGACAATGCGCTCTCGGTCCGGGTCAGCGATTTCGCCAAGATCATGGAAATGCTGAAGCCGATCGCGGCCCCTAGTGCGATCAACTGGCCCGGATTGATCTCGCCGGTGGCGGGCCGCACGATCATGACGACGCCGACGATGCCGAGCGCGATGGCGGCGATCTTCCACACGGTCATGCGCTCGGACAGAAACGTCGCGGCCAGCACCGCAGTCCAGATCGGCATGGTGAATTCGATCGCGACGACCTGACCGATCCCGATCAGCGTCAGTGCATAGAACCAGCCGAGCTGCGCGAAATAATGGACCCCGTTGCGCGCGAGGTGCTGGGGCAGGCGTTTGGTCGCGACCGCCTTCAAACCGCCGGCCCGGTAGATGATCGGAAGCAGCAGCGTGAAGCCGATCACCGAGCGCACTTCCATGATCTGGAAGACGTTCAGCTCGCGCGTAGTCTCGCGGCCGGCAACCGCCATGACCAGCATCAGCGCCAGCCAGCCGGCCATCCACAGTGCAGCCATCGTTTTGGACGGTGTCGCGGTCATCGTTGCTGGTGCGGGCGATCGAGCCTGAGGGGAGGGCCGGTATCGGCGACATCGCCGGCGTTTGCAACGGCCAAAACTGCGGATGCAGCGATGCAGGGCGGCGTGCTAAGGCATCATTGAACAACAAGAAAAGGGAGATCTTCGCTCATGCAAATCTTGCAGCCGGCTGAATGGAAGAAACCGCGGGGCTTTTCTCACGGCGTGGTGGCCGAAGGGCCTGGCCGCTGGGTGGTGCTGGCCGGGCAGACCGGCGGCGACGAGACCGGCAATTACGCGCCTGACATGGCGGCGCAGGTCGCAACCGCGCTGAAGCGGATCATCAAGCTCCTTGGCGAGGCCGGAGCCGGTCCGGAGCACATCGTCCGCCTGACCTGGTACCTGACCAGCCGCAGCGAATATGAGGCCGCGGGCGCCGGCATCGGCGCGGCCTGGAAGGAAACGCTGGGGCGCAATTTTCCGCCCTCGACGCTGCTCTACATCGGCGGTCTCGTGGACGAGCGCGCCAAGGTCGAAATCGAGGTCACGGCGTTCGTGCCGAACGTATAAAACGGATAAAAAAAGCCCCGGCGGAATCACCGGGGCTTTTGGCTTGAACGCGGTCCGCCTTAGCGCGACAGCGAGATGTTGGCGCCGCGGAACTGGCTGTCCGCGCGCATCGTGACGCTCTGCTTGTTGCCGGACGTCTTCAGCGAGATGTTGGCGTTGAAGCCGGCGGTTGAGGCGACCAGCTCGTAGTTTCCGCCGGCACCGCGGCCCTGGAGCGAGCCGGAGATGTTGCGGCTGGCCTCGGACCAGCTGCCGCCAATAGTGCCGCCTTCAGCCCTGACGTTGGCGCCGAGATTGAACTTGTAGGCGTCGCTGGCGCAGGTCAGCGACATCTCCATCGTCGGTCCGATCGGGGCGTATCTGGCCCGGCAGCGGATCCGCTCGGTCGAGCCGTCATCGAGCGTGACGGTGCCGGCACCGCTCCAGCTCCCCGCCAGCGGGGCGAACGGGCCGGACTGGGCCTGGCTCTCAAAGTTGGCGATCCCCGCCGCAAACAAAACGGCGGCCGCGATCAGCAGCCGCCGGCTCACGACGCTGATCCCGAATTTCTTACTGGCGCGATGCTTCCCACCGCCCACTGCACGGTATGCCTGCAGATGCTCCATTCCACTTCCCCGATCCGGCGTTGCCGCTGAGTTGACCGTTGGCATATGCACCATTGATCGAAACTTTCACAAGTCCCCCGCTGCCGATGGTGCCGGAAACGTTAGCGCCGGGCGCGGTGATCTTGCCGTCGGCAACCGTCAGCATGGAGCTCGCGGTCGGCTCGCAGGTACCGCTCTTGGTCACGATGGTGACATGCCAGTTGCCGTCATAGGGGGTCTGGGCGAAAGCGGGAGCGGCGAGGGTGATAACTGAAGCGGCACAGAATGCCGTAATGCGACCAAAACGCATGAATTCCGTCCTTGAATCTGTCTGATATGCTGACGCTTATTCGGCCCAAATGTGACGGAAATTTGTTGCATTGCCAAAGCGAAAATTGTTCCAGTGGAAACAATAGTTTATTTGTGTTTCCGGCTCCAATTTTCGAAGCAGAATCAACGCGCCTTCACGTTAAGGGTAAACGTCAGGAGAGACTCAGGGGAAGGACTGCGGAAGGGACTCAGGAAAGACTTGGTGCCAAGGTCGCGAACTGCTCGTCCTGAACCTTGGAGGGCAGCGCCTTGTGGACCTTGACGTAGTCGATCACGTCGGCCAGCAGCTTGAGGCCGAGCGGAGCGAGCGCGCGCTCCCAGAGTTCGCGAGCCGTCTCGCCCTTCTTGACGAAGCACCAGTCCTGGGCGGCGATGGCGCCGGCGTCCATGCGGTCGGCAAGATGATAGATCGTGCCGCCGGCGATCGGATCGCCTTCCTTGATGGTCCATTCCACAGCGGCTTTGCCCCGATGACGCGGCAGCAGCGAGGGATGATAGCCGATCCCGCCGTACTTCGCGGCGGCCAGGGCGTCCTTGCCGATCCGGGCGTGGCTGTGGGCGGTGATGATCAGGTCGGTGTCGGGGCCGATTTCGGAGGCGACCACCAGCTTCGGATTGGCCTGGACCGTCACCTCGATGCCAGCCGCCTTGGCGCTCGCCGCGAGGCGATCCTCGGCGTCGGCCACGACGACCCGCACGATCGGGACGCCGTGCTCCCGGAGCATGTTCAGGGTGGTCACGCCGAAATGGCGGGAGCCGACGAGGGTAATGCGCATGGGTGTCCGATCCGTCTCGCAACTGCGTCATCCCCCGATAACACGTCGGTGCGTCCTGTCACCAGCCGCGGGCGGTTTGTGCCGGTTATCAACAATGCACCGGGCGCGGGGGCGCGACGGGCTCCGCGATTGCGCAGCTGGCTGTTCCGGTGCTTCCATGCGCGTATGGCACCGTAATCAGGAGCGAGCGCATGCGAAGAGCGTGGTTTTTCCTTCTCGCGGCACTGAGCGTGGCCACGCCCGCGCGCGCCGGCGGCCCGTACCCGGCGGTCCCGCCCGAGGTCGGGGTGGCGCCGTTCATCGGTCCGACGTGGGATGCCTATCGTTGCGCCGAAGGGCCGGTCTATAATTTCTACCACGGCGCCTATTACGGCGAGGAGCCGCCCGCACTCTATCGCGGTTACGCCTACAGGCCGTACTACCGCTACAGCGCCTACCGCAGGCTGCCGCGCAAGTATTTTTGCGTCACGGACTAGCGTTGCCGGGCGGCCACATCGACAGCAAATGATGTATCCGCCGGTTCCTCTGTTTCATTTCTAACATAAGCAGCCCCCGTGTGCCGCTAGAATGCGCCAACCGGGGCTGGCCAAATTTGATTCCGAATCCGTTTTCGAACCCGGCTTTGGCCGCTGGCGAGTGATCGCCAGCGGCTTTTCATGCCGGCGCCATCACGAAATCATCAAACGGTAACGCGTTCTCAACCTGCCTGTCGTATCGACGAATCCGTCGCGGATTTGTATTGCGTACCGCGACACCAAAAATGTCCCGCCGGCGTGGGTGCGCCGCGGGCTTTTTTGCCGGGACCGATTTCATGCCGAGCGCAATTGAGCAGATCGTGGACGCCTATGTGCGGCTGAAGAACCGCCGTGGGCTGGACGAGCTGATGATGCATAGGCAGCGGCTCGCGGTCGATCTGAAGAGCAGGTCCGGCTATGACTTCAGCCTGCCGATCGGCAAGATCGACGAGGAGATCGCGATCATCGAGGAGGGGCTCAGCCGGCTGAAGGCCCAGTCCGCGGATCCCCGCGGGATACGTCCGATCTGACGCGCTCAGTCGCGCCGGCCACCGTCGATGACGGTGAACAGCGGCCGTGCCTGGGTCGGCTCGACCAGAAGTTCCTCCACCAGCGCGGTAGCCGCATCGACATACTTGCGCGTCGGTTTGTCGAGCTCACGTTTGGCCTCGTCGTCGAGCGCGACCTTTGCGGCCTCGACCAGCTTGCGCATGCGCGCCGCATGGTCGTCGCCCGCCGTCAGCGTCGCGCGCGCCAGCGAGCGCAGCACGAACAGCTCGCCTTCGAGGCGGAGCAGGCGGTCGTTGAGCCTGGAGAGGACTGCGTTGAGATCGGCCATAGCTGCTGTTCGTCGCGGAGGATCCATCCTGATCTAGCGGCGATCGGTGAACGGAATCCAAACGCCATTGGCGCAATTGGGTTGATCTCCGGCGTCTCCCGGCAGCAGCGATGCCGCCGATGTGAGACATCGTGACGGTGCGATGCGTCGTCCCAGCGTGGTTCCCGCACCACATGGAGCTCCGGGTGGACGTCTGGAGCACGTATGATGCGGTCTATCCTGGCTTTGGTCCTCCTGATTGCAACATGCGCGTCGGCGGCTGCCGCGCCGGCGCATCATGCCCGCCCGCGCCATCACGTCGCCGTCCATCTGCCCGAGGACGCGCCGGTCCCGCCCGGCTGGTACAAATTTCCCGGGTGGCCGCCGATCCCGCCATCGGAGAACAGGAATCTCGATCCCTCCAATTTCGGCGGCGGTTGATCGAAGCTACGCCGCGGTTCGGGCGAGATAATCGCGGGCGAAGGCGAGATACCAGTCGAGGCAGGCGGGATTGGCCATCGCCTCCTTGTTGATCACCTTTTCGACGGGCTGGCCGAGCAGCAGCTTCTTGATCGGCAGCTCCTGCTTCTTGCCCGAGAGCGTGCGCGGGATCTCGGCGACGGCAAAGATCTCGTTCGGCAGGAATCGCCGGGACAGGCCGGCCTCGATCGCCTTGTTGATCCTGGCCTGCATCGCAGCGTCGAAGGCTGTGCCCTCGCGCAGCACCACGAACAGCGGCATGTAGCTGTCGCGGCCGAGATATTCGAGGTCGACGACGAGGCTATCCAGCACCTCCGGCAGCGCTTCGATCGCGGAATAGAGCTCGCTCGTGCCCATGCGCAGGCCGTGCCGGTTGATGGTCGCATCGCTGCGGCCATAGATGATGCAGGAGCCGTCCGGATTGACCTTGAGCCAGTCGCCGTGCCGCCACACCGGCCCGCGGCCGCTGCCGTCGAAATTGTCCGGATAGGTCTCGAAATAGCTGGCGCGATAGCGCGCATCGCCCTTGTCGTTCCAGAAACGGAGCGGCATCGAGGGCATCGGCTCGGTACAGACGAGCTCGCCGACCTCGTCGATGACGGCGCGGCCCTGCTCGCTGAAGGCTTCGACCGCCGCGCCGAGCAGGCGGCACTGCATCGCGCCCGGGGTCTGCGGCAATTCGCGGTTGCCGCCGATGAAGGCGCCGGCGAAATCGGTGCCGCCGGAGATGTTCGCCCACCAGATGTCGGCCTGCGCCTTGCTGCCGTTGATTTTCGACAACGCCGCGAAGCGATCGTTGAACCAGGCTTGCGTATCGGCGCTGAGCGGCGAGCCGGTCGAGCCGAGGCAACGCAGCCGCGACAGGTCGCCGGCCGCAGTGAGATCGATCTCGGCCTTGGCGCAATTGGCGAAGAACGCAGCTCCGGCGCCGAAGAAGGTCGCTTTCGACTGTGCCACGAACCGCCACAGCGTGGTCCAGTCCGGCTTGTCCTTGGTGCCGCCCGGGCTGCCGTCGAAGATGCAGCAGGTGGTGCCGCTGAGCAGGCCGCCGACCTGCGAATTCCACATGATCCAGCCGGTCGAAGAGTACCAGTGATAGCGCTCGCCGAACGAGTTCTCGTGGTAGGAGCAGCCGAGGTCGTTGTGCAGGCCCAGCAGCGCCAGCACCACGATGACGATTCCGCCATGGCCGTGCACGATCGGTTTCGGCAGGCCGGTGGTGCCGCTGGAATAGACGATCCAGAGCGGATGATCGAACGGCAGCCAAGCCGGCTCGAACGCGTCGATCGCGGCGCCTGTCCTTGCGACGATGTCGGCGAGCAGGGCGTCCGGCGCTGCGGGCGCGGCCTCGCTGTGCAGGATGACGTGCTCGACGGTCGGCAGCGATCGCCGCAGCTCCGCGACGACGTCTTTGCGATCATGCCGGCGGCCGGCATAGGTGACACCATCGCAGGCGATCAGCACCTTCGGCTCGATCTGCTTGAAGCGGTCGATCACGGCGGGCGCAGCCATATCGGGCGCACAGACGCTCCAGACCGCGCCGATGCTGGCGCTCGCCAGAAACGCGATGATGGTTTCGGGGATGTTGGGCAGGTAGGCCGCGATCCGGTCGCCGGGCTTGATGCCCTTCTCCTTCAGATGCAGCGCGAGCGCCGCCGCCTTGCGCCGCAGCTCCGGCCAGCTCGTTTCGTTGAGCTTGCCGTCCTCGCCGCTACTGACGATCGCGGGCAGGCCGGCGGCGTCGGCGGCCTCGACATGCCGGAACACCTGCCGCGCATAGTTGACCTGCGCGCCGGGAAACCACACCGCGCCCGGCATCTTGCGCTCGGTGATCACGGCCGCAAACGGCGTCGGCGATTGCAGATCGTAATAGTCCCAGATGCTGCGCCAGAAGCCGTCGAGATCGCGCACCGACCACTGCCGCATCTCCTCGTAATTCGCGAAGGAAAGGCCACGCTGCTCGGCGAGCCAGTTGCGGTAGAGGGCGATCTGGGGAACGAAGGGTGCGGTCATTGCGTGTCGGATTCTGTTGCGGGGAGGGGAGTCTAACCGGTGTCGCGGCTGGGCAGAAGCGTCAGTTCCTCATCCCTGCGTCACGGCAAAGCGCTCGCCGCCGATCCCGGCCTGATGCCGCGCGGCCGGCGCTGAAGCTGGCGTTCAAACGCCCTCAAAGCAAAAGCTGAAAAACAACCCCATGCACAGTAGCGGGGGTATTGAATGCATTCGTCATTTTCAGTTGGTGCCAAGCAGGTCCTTTTCGGACTTGTCCAACGCGAACAGCCTACCGATATCTCGATGGCGCGACGCATCGCCTCGTCCGGATTTGACACGTCGGGCAAAACACTGGCAGAGTGGCATCATCGGAAATTCGTAACACCCGCGCGGGGAAACCTGCCGCGGGTTTTTTTTATGTCGTAGCAGTTGCCATGATCAAAGGATCGCTATTGTTCCGCACAACGGCAGGGCTGACAATCGCAGTGGGAATTTTGCGTGAAGTGTTTTGCCCGACGTCGGGCAAGGTGTCACTGCGAACTCCGTCGATGCATTGTGCGTCGTTGCTTCAACATCGTCATTGCGAGCGCAGTGAAGCAATCCAGAATCCCTCCGCGGAGGCGCTCTGGATTGCTTCGTCGCAAGAGCTCCTCGCAATGACGGCGAGAGTGGCGATGGGGTTTCGTAGCCCGGATGGAGCGAAGCGGAATCCGGGGTTCGCGCAATAGAGCGACACTGGTCCCGGATTTCGCTGCGCTCCATCCAGGCGACGGCAGTGAGAACCTTGCCTCGGCCTACCAACCCACTCCCGCCCATCGTCTCCCGAACACCGGCGGCTTGGTCTTCACCGCCGACCAGCCGAAGAAGTGATGCTTCCCCGACCAGGAGTGCACCACGCCACTGCAGATGCTGCATTTGAAGTGGCCCGAATGCGGCTCGGCGTGCTCTTCCCGTGTCGCAATGTAGTTCATGCTGCAACCGGGGCAGGTGAATTCTTCGATCGTCCAGATGCTGTTGGCCATTGCACCGCAATCACAGGTTAGGTCACGCTGACCAGCGTAGGATTCAGCATTTGCTTCGAAGTAAACCGAATGACGCAAAATCCGTTAATTCCGATTAGCCAAGTTGGCGACGTGCCGTCTGCCGCGGAAATAGGACTGGCACGATGGCAAGGCTATTTGCAGTTGATCGCGAGCGGGCCGCCAGTTGGTGAGTTCGGCGGCGGTTTTAGCTCTTGGTTTCCTGCCGTTTTTAGGCGCAGTTCGGTCCATGTTCCGTCGATCATGAGGGGGCCCGCTGGCAGCGCGGACTGTGGAGTGCCGGGGATCGTGAGGCTCAGTCCCGGTGTTTGTGTACTGTGCGCCGAAAGTCCTAGCCCGATCAGCAAGGCTAGAAGAGCAAAAACCCCCGTTAGAGACTGCACGTTCAAGCGTTTCGAGACGGGGAGCGTTGACCATGCGGTTTCGGTTGGGAACGTTCGTCCGTCGGCACGCTTATAGACCCCGCTGATTGCAGAGAGGCCGGCGCTCATGCTGATGAACAAGAGGATCACGCTGAAGGTGAAGAAGGCGACGGTCCAAGACAGCCACGGAACGCCATTAGAGCGCGTGAACTGAAGCAATGTCCCTGAAGCAACCAGAAGCGCGACAGCAATTGTGAGAAGCGTCTTAGCGGTCTCGACCGCCAGCTTCGTCGCTTCCTTCTTGTCGTCCGAACTTCGGCCGCCAAGGCGAGCCTTCGCCTCCGATAGAAAGGCATCTTGCGTCGTGGCGTCGGGCCAAATCGTCGCTTTGTTGGCCTCCAAATGTGCAATTGCAGTCAGAGGATCGAAAGCTGGCATGGCGTCACCCCCACAAAAGATAAGTCGAGATGGTACCCCAGGCTGCGTCGATCGCTTTGATGACGTCGTGGGAAGATGCAAGTGACTCGCGCTTGTTGTTGTTCGTTGTTTTCACCAACTCATAGAAGCTATCCATCACCTGGGCATCCAGGTTCTGTGCTGTGAGAACGACGGTGCTATTTGGAGACGAGAGATTCCCCTGGCTCAATCGATCCTGGTAGGGTTGAACGATCATCTGGTCGAAAAGCGACAGCACGCAGAGCAAAGCGTCAGATCGAAATGTGGACATTTGGTTTTGCAGTAGGGCGGCTTTGATTTGATCGAGAACAGCTATGTTCCTCGTGTCGTAATTCATGAACAATTTGAAGTATGACTGCGCGAGTAAAGGATCCACGGCATCCTCCCCTTTGGAAATGTCCGAGTATAATATTTACCTTTAGTTGTATCAATGGCGTCTATCCCGCGCGAAGGCCTGGCCCCCAGTGGAGCCGGTTAAGCTTGCGACGAGCGCCCGTCAGTCCAAGTCGCGCCGCCGGTCGGTCCAAGCGCCCCCTTGATCGGACAGCTAGATTTCACCCCATCGCCCTGGTCGAGCAGGGCAAGAGTCATTGGGGGTGAGATGATGAGCAAGAAACTGATTTTGACGGCTGCGCTGTTGTCGCTGGCAACGCCGGCCTTTGCGGCCGACATCATCGAACCTGCGCCGGTGGTGAAGGCGCCGATCGTGCCGGCTCCGATCTTCACCTGGACCGGCTTCTATATCGGCGCGCATGGCGGCGGCGCTTGGAGCAAATGGACCGGCATCGACCCGACCGATCCGACCGCGACCTGGAGCTCGGTCACGGCCAGCGGCGGCATCGTCGGGGGCCAGATCGGCGGCAACTACCAGATCAGCAATTTCGTGATCGGCCTCGAAGGCACCGGCGCCTGGTCCAGCGTCACACTCAATGCCGGCGGCCCGTTCGGTGGCGGTGCCGGCTTCAACCTGTCGCTGAAGAACGACTACATCGCCACGGTCGCCGGCCGTTTCGGCGTCGCCTTCGACCGCGTGCTGCTCTACGCCAAGGGTGGCGCGGCCTTCACCCGCGACAAGTATAGCGTCAACAACGGCCTTGCCGGCCCGCTCGCCGGTTCCGCCTCGGGCAGCTTCAATCGCACCGGCTGGCTTGCCGGCGGCGGCATCGAGTGGATGTTCATGCCGAACTGGTCGGTGCGGGCCGAGTACAACTATATGGGCTTCGGCACGATCACCGAGCAGCCGGTGACGACAGGCAATCTGGTGGCGACTCCAGCCAATGTGAAGCTGAACATCCAGACCGCCACGGTGGGCGTGAACTACCACTTCTGAGCGGACGGAGCGCCACCGCTCGGCCGACTGGACCAACCCGTTCGGCGACAGCTGATGCCGCGCCGGGCGGCGCAGCGGTCCGATCCCTTGCGCAGCCGCGGGCCCGATCGTCTTGACGCCGGATGCGCGGCTGGCAATAACGCTTTGCCGCGCAAGTGCCGGAACCCGCGTCAATGCCGCAAGGAAAGGCGTGCCCGTGAAAAGTCTCCGTCAGCTCCTGACGGGAGAGGACATCATCCAGCTCCTGATCCGGGTCGGCCTGCTTGGCCTGCTGATCATCTGGACCTTCCTGATCATCCGCCCGTTCGTGCCGATCCTGGCCTGGAGCGCCGTGCTCGCGGTCGCGTTCTATCCGGCCTTCAGCTGGGTCGCCAAGATCCTCGGCGGCCGCCCGAAGACTGCGGCCGCGATCCTCACCCTGATCACGCTCGGCATCGTCATTGGCCCGGCGACCTGGCTCGGCCTCAGCGCGGTGGACGGTGCGCGTGAACTGGCGAAGCAGCTCGGCACCGGCGATCTCGCGCTGCAGTCGGCGCCGGAGCAGCTCAAGTCGTGGCCGGTGGTCGGCCCTTGGCTCTACGATCTCTGGGATCAGGCTTACAACAACATCCGTGCGGTGCTGCGCGAGGTCGCGCCCTATCTCCAGCCGCTGGCGGGACCCCTGTTGTCGCTCGCGGGCGATGCGAGCCTCGGCACGCTCCAGTTTCTGGTCTCGGTGTTCGTCGCCGGCTTCCTGTTTCCGCATGGGCCGCGGCTGGTTGCGGCCGGGCGCGGCTTCCTGTTTCGCATCGTGCCCGAGCAGAGCGAGCATTTTCTCGAGCTTGGGGGCGCCACCATCCGCGCCGTGGCGCAAGGCGTGATCGGCGTCGCCATCGTGCAGGCGCTGCTCGCCGGCATCGGCTTCAAGATGGCAGCCGTGCCGAGCGCCGGCCTGCTCGCCTTCATCGTGCTATTGCTGTCGATCGTGCAGGTCGGCGCGTTCCTGGTGATCCTGCCGGTGATCATCTGGATCTGGACCGCCAAGGACGTCACCACGGCGCTGCTGCTCACCGTGTTTCTCGTCCTCGTCGGCTTCATCGACACCATGTTGAAGCCGCTGGTGATGGGGCGCGGCCTCACCACGCCGACCATCGTGATCTTCGTCGGCGTGATCGGCGGCACGCTCGCCCACGGTATCGTCGGCCTGTTCATCGGGCCGATCATCCTGTCGGTGGCCTGGGAGTTGATGATGGCCTGGATCAGGACCGAGGACCGGGCGGCGGCGAGCGAAAGCTGAGCTGCTCGCACGGGCTGTGGTCAAAGCGCCGCGCGAACTTGTCTATTCAACTAGACAAGTTACGATAGGGCGATTCTGTTTTCGATCTACGGCAGTAATGGCGAAGTCTTCCAAGCTGGTTGCCGCAAAACGCGGCAAGGTATTGTTGGTCAGACGGCGGTCGGACGGCCTGTGGATGTTCCCGGGCGGCCGCAAGCGTTCGCGCGAGTCCGACAAGGACTGCCTGCGTCGGGAGATCAAGGAGGAGCTGCCCAAGCTGAAGCTCGGCCGGATCAGCCTGTGGAAGGAAGTGACGGCCAGGAATAAGCGCTCCGGTCGCAAGATGAGCGACGCGATCTTCATCGCCAAGGGCGCCAAGGGCAGGCTCGAGATCGGCGACAAGAAGGAGATCGACCGGGCCGCCTGGCAGAAGCCGCGCGGCATCCGCCTGACGCCGACCTCGCGCTACATCCGCGATCGGCTGTTTCCGAGCAAGCCGCGGCGCCAGTGAGGAGGGGGGGCCGCGTCTTCGCGGCGCCGGTGCGACAAATCGCCCGCTGGTCCACAACACAAGCCCGAAATCGACAGATGATCGTGCGGTCAGGTCGGCCTACCGTCGTGGTCTGATCGAGACGGCCCCAGCCAGCCGCTATTGCTTGACCGCCAGCGTGTCCAGGCAGTGGTTGAGATAGACGGTGCGATCCCTGGGCAGCACCTTGTCGAGATCCGCCTTCAGTGCGCATTCGCGTTGCCGCATCTGCTCGGCCCGGCGCTTCTCGGCCGCCTCGCGATATTCGGGGGCAACCTTGTTGGGATCGACCAGCGCCTGCGCGCGGGCGGGAGCAGTCACGGCGAGCGCGATGGCGGCGATGATGATAATGAACTGCTTCAAATGAGCCTCCGTAAAAGGGCTCATGCTAGCGCGAGGGTAGCGAGGGCTCAAACGGCAAGTACGGCGAGGCGACCGATCGCGCAGCCTGCGTCCGAGAGGCTGTCGGCGGAGTCGGTTTCGACGACCTGAAGTCGGCTATGTGAAATCGGCCAAGCGAAATCGGCCAAGCGAAGTCCATTCACTTCGAGGCGTGGTCGATCTTGTGCCCGAGATGCCCGGTGTCGTGATCGCGACGCAACTGGCTCAGCGAGGTCTCGTTCAATTGATGCAAGACCTCGCTGAGCGGGGTCGCATCGGGATAACCGGCCGCAAATGCCTTTCCGTAGATCTTCCGCAACGTACCGACCAGCGTGTTGCCGTGCTTCTTGCTGATCGCGCCATCCTTGTCCCGATGGCGGCCGTCCAGGCCCGGTTCCTTCATGTGGTTCTCCCTGTGCGGCGTCTTGAGCGCCTGGAGAGAGCGTGCTCCCAAACGAATTGGTTGGCAACGGTGCGGCGCGCGGGAGTTGAGCGGCGGTTCGCTCCATCGCGAGAGCGTCGCGTTCGCGCTTCGCTCTCCTAGCTGTGAAGCCGCGTCAGATCGCGGTGGGACGGTCGGCGTACTACATGAGCGGAAGCGGACTCGATTGGAGCCGATATGATGCGTATAGTTTTGGCCCTGGGCCTCTTGATCGTCTTGTGCACGTCTGCAGACGCCGCGCACCGCGCTCGTGCGCACAATCCCGCGACACGCCATCCCCCGGTCGATCGTTTCGGCACGGAAGGGAATCCTCGCGTGCGCTTCGCGGTCCCCGGCTGGAGCGATGAAGCAACGGCGCGCTGGCTCAATAATGCCTCGTCCAACGTCGGCCGAGGCGGATAGCTATACCCGGACGTGGGTGCGGGAAGATCGGCGGAGCCGTGTGAACCAGTTCACACTCGCGCTTCGAGACCGGTGCTATGAAGGCCTCATTGCTTTTACCGATTGATATTTTGAAAACGCCCCAGCGCTCCCTACCAGGCGCTGGGGTTTTCATTTCGGTCACGGCTTCGCGAGGCGTGATCGGACCGGACGGGTGTTTTCTGAAAAGTGCCGAAGGGCGGGGCGACTAAGCGGCTTGCTCCTCGAACGAGGTGTAGACCTGCCCAGCCGGATCGACGATCTGAACGTCCCAGCACCCGTCTTCGACGAGCTCTCTGGCCTTCTTGAGGGCGGCCGCGAGTGACAGCCGCTTGAGGCTGACGACGCCTGCCGTGTCGAAACCGCTGATTTCAAACATGCCGTTCCTCCGGTTTTCCTGAATCTTACACCTTTCGAGGGCGTTGTCTCCCGGCTTTTGTGGCAAGGCCCTTGGAACTGCAGGCAGCTGCAGTGTCCAGTGCAGCGCAGTGGCCGCCGTCGTGCCATCGGCCGACCCTGATGGTCGTGGCGCTCTCGTCGCGTTCAGGCGTCATTCAGAGGGGTTGTCTATCTTGCGGCCTTGGAGGACCGCTTCGATGTTGATCACCACTATTGCGACAATCCTTGCTCTTCATGGCGGTGCAACGGCGCCTGCCGCAGCTGTCGAACGCCCGCTCGAGGTGCAGTATCGCGGCGTACCGAGGCATCCGCCGCCGTGCGGCGATCATTGGGATCAGAGCGCCCGCGACGGTGTCTGCTACCCCAACGGCACGGTTCCACTACAATTCCAGGACCGGCCAGAGAATTATTATCGGCGGTACTGAGAGACGGGCCGTCAGGCGTGAGACCGGGTGTGCTCCGGATCAGTGTGCTCCTGATCAGCGTGCTCTTGATGAGCTAGCCGCGGAGCCGGTCCAGCGCTACGCTAAGCGGCCTGCTCCTCAAACGAGGTGTGTACGCGCCCGGTTGGATCGACGATCTGAACGTCCCAGCACCCGTCTTGGACAAGCTCTCGGGCCTTCTTGAGGGCGGCCGCGAGTGACAGCCGCTTGAGGCTGACGACGCCTGCCGTGTCGAAACCGCTGATTTCAAACATGCCGTTCCTCCGGTTCTCCTGAATCTTACACCTTTCAGGGGCCTTGTCTCTCGGCTTTGGTGCTTCGAAGCAGGCTGCCGCGTGACTCATTCCGTCCCTTCGCCCCCCGTAATCGGCCGGGGCGGCCGGGCCTGCCAGGCGGCCATGTCGCTAACGTGGAATTAATCCAAAATGCCCACAATTTTAGGCAGTTGTAGGTGGGTGCTGCGTAGAGGAGCCGTCGCGAGGACGTTCCGGCGTCGGCTTCCTTTTGCTCGCTCATTTGAGGTCAATGGACATGACCACGACATCCGAGGCGCAAGGCCTCGTCGAACAACTCGACCCCGCGGCGCTCGCGCTCGCAGTCGCAGCACTCGAACCCGCAGTCCCGGAAGCTCCAGCACCGGCCAAGCGGTCCAGCCGGAAATCGGTCCTGGCACTGTCGGTGTGTGCCTTGGCCATCAATGGTGCGGCGGCGATCTATACATTGCCGGCCGATCTTCCGTCGCCGAATCTCAGCAGTCTGGCTGAACTGCTTCAGCGCCGGGAAGCTTCCGCGCCAAAGGCGGATCCGGTTGTCGCTGCCTTGAAGGACATTCAGTCGGCCCAGCAGCAACACACGGCTTCGCTGCAGGAGAACAACCACGCCTTGCAGCAAAATGCAGCCCTGCTGCAGCAGGATTCAATGGTGCTGCTGTCTCTGCGACAGAGCATCACGGACGAACGGGTCGATGTGAGGAAGATATCTTCACAGCTGTCCACGCTCATCGCGAAGGTCGATACGCTTCAAAATGCGATGATGTCGGACGTCACGTCCTCGATCCGAAAAGCGAACGCGCGCTATGGACTGTCGGCAGCGATGCGGAAGCGGATGGTTCGGCAGTCGAAGTCTGTCGGGCCGGTTTCAGTTGGGGGAGCGCCGCTGAGTGTGCCGGCTGCGACGTCGGCTCCGGAAAGCTGAAGATAGTTCAAGCAAAGCAGTTGGCATTACTGGCCCTCGAACTCACGCTGGCCGGTCTTCTTGTCATGCCAGGCAGGACACGATGGCAAGCACGACGTCTGCGCTTAGCTCCCCTGAGTACATCGTGAAAAGGATGCCAGCGCCAAGAACAACAGCAGAGACCTTGAGAATAATCATTTTGAGATCCCCTCGTGGGTGACGAGACACTGGACCCGGATTGTTTCCTGAGTGCTTCGCGTAATGCGGTGAACGGTTTCATTCACCGAGGCGTTATCCGTGAGGGGGCCGCTCGACTTAGAGGCCGCAACAGGGGCTGCTGCGCCCCGATGCATTTTCGAGATCAAGCCCGGGGGGGCATCGCAATCGAACTGGCGCGCGCCAACGGTGACTTCAAAACTCTCTCGCAAGAGCGAGCGCAAGGTCTCAGTTGCTCCGTTCCGACCTCCAGCCGGTTTCCCGATGTGAAATGGTGGCGGTGATATCGACATCTCTGCCGGCCGACTGGCGCCAGGCCGCCACGCCGAAACACACCGTCAGCGTCAATGTCGTCAGCAATAGCAGCACGGACAGAAACTGGCTCACGCACATCCCCAGCAAGATCACGCGCCAACGCGCGCACATCTGGTTGATTCGGAAAATGCAGCCCGACTGACCTAGGGAGCGTTTTCCCCAAGGTTGCAGACCCGTGGACCAACACTCGTAGCCCTTGAGCCACCGCGCTCAGGAGCCGGCTCTGCACGCCCCAGGCTTCTGCGCTTCACAAGAATTGGCCGGCGATTGCCGTCGCCACGGCATAAGCTTTGGCTGGATGCTCGATGGCAGCCTCGCCGGCCGTCGCTCTATGATAGAGGCGATTGTTGGAGGCGGTGACTTTACAGCGCTGTAGATCCCGTCCGACCGACCAAATTGGAATCGCAGCCCTAGATCTCGCGATGGAATTAGCTGGCAACGCAGCGAAGCGCTGACCCGCCGGTTCGCTGGCGGCCCCCCTTTAGAATTCGCTAGTTGGGGGGGCTGCCGCTCTTGGCCTTGGACGAATGTTTCACTGCCGGTTTGGCCGGCGTGGCCGGCTTCTTCGCTTCGTCGCCGCGGGCAGTTCCCCACGGATCGACTGCCTTCTGGTTGGGAACATTGCCGAGGGAGCGTTGATAGGCGCGCTCGGCCCGAATGTCGTCCGCCTTCTCGGCCTCCGTCTTGTCCTTGGACTCGCCGTACATTGGAACATGGTCCTCTGCCAATGCGGTCTGTGCGATCAGGGCGAACATGACAGCGACGGCGATTTTGCGCATCGAGAAACTCCCGGTTCTGTGACTAGCATAACATCGCGCCGATTGCGGCATCAATGCATCGGAGCGGCGTCCGGTAACGGCTGATGACGCATCGCCGCCGGTTGAAGCGGTAGAGATAAGCCCGCCGGCTCACAAGGTCGGCGGGGTTCTCTTGCGGGGCAGGCTAGTCATCATCCGCCGACGAGCCGTTAGTTCGCTAGTTGAGCGCGCGCCTGTTTGACATTGCGTGAGACGACACGATCGTAGGCCGATAAAGCGGCATCGGTCGCTAACTCAACCATTTCTCGATAGGCGCCGTCGTTCGTTTGAGTGAAGCTTTCGCGGATTGCTCTGGCAAGCTGTTCGTCTGAAACGGCGTCTCCCGGGGCCGCTCGTCCGGTGAGTCGGCTATACAGATTCAAGCGATACACGTCGGCGGCGATTTGCCAGGCCCAATCCTCCAGTCCCAGTTGTTGAACCACCCGGTCGACCCCTTGCTCTACGCGCAGAAAAATTGGGGTAGTCGACGCTGGGCATAGAAAAAACTAACTCAGGTTAGAAAAAAATCTGCCCTGCAAATTCAGGTGGAAGCCGCCGCTCGAGGCGCGCGCCGGTTCAGGCACCAACAAATACGCCGCCGGGCTCTAATACATTGTCCCGGCGGCGGTGTTCATTTCCAGCCCCGAGATGGGAACTAACAAAAACCTCGGATAGAGATTTTACGTACGAAACCTGGGAAGGTTTCAGGCTGCCGGTTCACGCTGGCGGGCCTTGGCAGGCCCTGCAAACTCCTGTTGATGTGGCCGAGGAAGCTGTCACATTACTTTGACAGACAGGTGCCAATTTGGAAGGCGCTGGGATTTCAGAGCCCAGACCGGAATACGCGGCGAACGCTGCCAAGCGAATATATTCCGCTTGTGCAGCGTTCAGTTTCCTCTCAATTTCGGGAGTTCGGCGTGTTTGATGCTGAAATGACTGCGCTGCTCAGGGCGGTGCTCGATGAAGTTTGCGAAAATATTCCTGTAAGCGAGACGGGCGCCAGAGCGTACGTTGCTTCGAAGCTGCTCGATGCCGCGGCACATGGACAGTTCTCAACCGACGCGTTGAAAGCAGCGGGTCGCGAGGCCTTGAACCCACCAACGATGTGGCGCTGATTATCCGCTCCACATCACTCGATCACATCGTATTCGAAGGCGACGCCCTCCGGGTCGTTCTCCTCAAACCATCGTTCCGCGGCGCCCACCGTCGCGAAGACCTTGATGTGATCGATGTCGCCGACCTGCTTGGGGTGTTGCGCCGGCCCTAGTGGGGCTCTTTCGCGCGCATGGAGCGCATCTGCCTGGATCTGGCGGACGGAGAGGGCGTGCTGCCGCTTGAGCGCGCCGGCCTAGTGGCGATCGCGAGCAACTACCGCGCCGCCATCCTCGACGCCCAGACCGGCAATCGATTTGCAGACACGTGCAGACACAAGGGATTTTGGATCGGCTTGTTTATTCGCTTAAGTCTTTGATTTGGCTTGGTGAGCGCGCTGGGGCTCGAACCCAGGACCCCGTGATTAAAAGTTATGGCCGTGCACGCAGGCCAACCTTTTCCAAACATTGAACATTCTCCTCGATAACCAAGAAACGTAAGGATAGCATGGTTTTATCGGCTTTCCGTGCATTGCCACACTTTTCCTTGCGTTTTCTCTCCAGTGTGTGCATACCGTGTGCACGGAGACCACGTAATGATTTGGTGTGCACGAAGGCGGGACGATGCAAGTCAAGATCAGCAAGACGCAGGTGGACCGGATGACCGAGGGACAGATCCTCGCGGACAAGGAAGTGAAGGGATTCGTGGCGCGCAAGCTGGACAGCGGTGCCGTGACGTTTGGATACCGCTATCGCGACAAGACCACGGGCAGGCAGCGCTGGCTCGGGCTGGGGCTGCACGGGAACATTACGGCCGAACAAGCCCGAGACTTCGCCAAGAAGGCGGCGGGCGAGGTGGCGGACAAGAAGGACCCCCAGGGTGAGCTTCAGGAGGCCCGGGCTGAGGCCAAGCGGGAGGAACTGGCCGCCATCAACACCGTCAATGCCGTGCTCGACGCCTTCGAAAAGGACCATGTCGACGGGCTCCGCAGCGGCGATCAGGTTAAGGCGGCTTTCACCAATCATGTCCGGCCCCGGATAGGGGACAAGTCGATCTACGACTTGAAGCGTAGCGATATCACGACCCTGCTCAACGAGGTGAAGGCCGAGAGCGGACCGGTTATGGCTGACAGGGTGCTGGCGCACGTCCGGAAGGCATTCAACTGGCAAATGGTCCAGGACGATGAATTCAAGTCGCCGATCGTCCGGGGCATGGCCAAGACGAAACCGAAGGAGCGCGCCCGCAAGCGCATCCTGGCCGACGACGAGATCAGGGACGTTTGGGCGGCCTTGGACCAGATCGAACAGCCAGCCTGCTATCCGCGTTTCGTGAAGTCGCTCCTGCTCGCCATGACGCGTCGCAACGAATCGGCCCGAATGCACACCGATGAGCTTGAGGGCGATCTGTGGATCATCCCCGGCTCGCGGTACAAGAATAAGCAGGATCACGTCATCCCGGTCCCGCCAGCTATCAGCGAGCTGATCTGTGAGAGGCCCGCCGGCTGTAAAAAGAACTCCTGGTTCGTCTTCTCCACCACGACCAGCGGTGGCCAGTTGGATGGGGCCAAGCCTTTCAGCGGATTCAGCAAGGCCAAGAAGGAGCTGGACCGGATCGTTGCCGAGATCCGCAAGAAAGAGGGCAGGGCACCCATGAAGCAGTGGCAGCTTCACGACCTGCGCCGCACCGGCCGTAGCTTGATGAGCCGCGCCAAGGTGGACGCCGATCACGCTGAGCGCTGCATGGGACACGTTATCGGCGGCGTCCGCGAAACCTATGACCGCTATGAGTATCTGGATGAGAAGCGGGTTGCTTTCGAGGCGCTGGCCGCGATGGTCGACATGATCCTGAAGCCGCCGGGCCAGCCGCTTGCTGCCGCACTGGAGGGTAAGTGATGGCGCCGCTGCCGAAGACGTTCGATTGTTACGCCGTTGAGGCGCGCGGCGCACTTGCCGAGGGGCGGACGCAAGATGCAATCACGATTGTTGTCGAGAGACTGCGTACTGGCACGGCGTCGGCAGAGTTGCAGGCGCTTGCGGCGCGCCTTCTGCGACCACCCAAGAAGGGGCGCGGAAAACCGAAATCCGATCCCTCGCATTGGTTTGAGATTGGTACGGAGTTTGAAGACCAAATGTCACGAATGGGCCTCTCATACGAAGAGGCCGCTGCGGCGCTCGCGAAGAAATTTGGCTATTCGGAACGCCAGATTGGCGTCGCCGTCCGATACTTTCGAGACCGAATGTCTGATGCAGAATAATAGGATTATTCTGCCGTGATAACGCGATAGGCCGTCGCTATATCGCTTCCACACCCGCGACAATCGCGGCAACCGATGGAGGCAACAGCATGCACCTTAAAGTCCCCGAAGCAGCCGCGCACTTGCGGCTATCCAAATCGACGCTCGATAAACTGCGCTGTCATGGCGGCGGTCCGAGCTACTTCAAACTCGGCCGGACCATCGTCTACGCGCTCGTCGACCTTGATTCATGGATGGCGGCGCGGCGGCGAGAGTCTACTGCTGACGCGGCGAACGATAATAAGCCGGCCGCCAAGGCCGCCTAAGCACGATCGGCCCTTAGCCGAGAGCACCGCTCCAAAGGAGCAACCCGCACCACGGGAATCCCGCATTGCGAATAATTGACATCAGACCAAGCCCACCGGGCTCGACGACGCTCGCGCGTTTCGATCTGCAGCTAAACGACCACCTCAAACTCTTCAACCTGGCTCTTCGCCAGCGGGGCGGGGATCGCTGTTGGACCGTGGCCCCCAACGCTTTCCACGAGCGCACTGCCGCGTTCGGCGACCAATTCAACCGCGCTATTTCAGATATGGCCCTCGCGGCCCTCATGGAGCTTCCGGCCGATGCCAGCACCGACGTCTGAGGCCGCCGGCCGAGGCGGCGAGTCTCTCACGCGCGCCTACTGGACTTATAAAGTCGACAGCATGACCGGGCCGGTGGCGCAGTTCCGCATGGCCCAGCTTGTTGACTACGACCTGCGACTCACAGATCCAGCCCGCACGGTCTATCGGTTCATGATCGGCTGGTACATGCACGCCAAGTATGGCGATGCTCTCGCCTCCGTAAGACATATCGTCAAGACTATGCGCGATCGTGCGCCGGACGGTGCTCGCCACCTGTCCCGCAGCGCCGTTCAGCGCGCAATTATGCTCCTTATCAAATGCGGTTGGTTGGTTCGCACCCATACAGGTAAGGGGCGCGGTGGTAGCCGGTACGTGCCTGTGCTCAATGTCTTGGAACTGGCGGCGCAAGGCACTTTGCCGATTAGCGTCCCAGATCACCGGGACGCTACAGAGATTCCCTTAGTGTCCCACTCTACTGGGACAGCGGTGTCCCACTCTACTGGGACGCAAAGCGACCTAGCGTCCCACATCACCGGGACAAAGACTCTCTTACTGGACCCGCCTACGGACGGGTCTACAGAAAGAGAGATTGACCCCGCCACGCCTGCGGCGCCGCTGCTTGCGGATGGCCTTGCGGCCACCGCTGCGGGCGGGACGGCGGTGGAAGAGCGCGCCGATACCCCAGCCGCTGTTAAGCCGTCATTCGAGGCGCTATGGCGCGCCTACGCCCACGCTAAAGGCAAGATAGAGGCCCGTAAGGCATGGGATGCGCTCCCGGCCGAGATGGATCGCACTGCCGTGATCAAGGCCGCTGCGGCATGGCAAGCCTCATGGGCGGCACAAGGCAAGCCGGATGCACCGCGATACACCCTGGCGCGATGGCTCAAGGATGAGCGTTACGACGAGAGCCCGCCAACCGGCTACGTGAAGCCCGAGAAGGCGAGCAAGGCCAAGCAGGCCAAACCGAAGGCAGCCAAGCAGCCCAGCCTCGGCCTCGGGATAAATATCAAGCGGTACACAATCACGGCGCATGAAACCGAGGGCAGCGCGTTTGCAGACTACTGGGAAACTTTCACCTTTCGGCGCCACGACGACGGGTATGAATTCACGCAGCGCATGTACGTGTTGAAGGCGGATGCGGACGCTGACGAAGCGCCGGACTTCTACCGCAAGATGGAGCTTATCAAGGGAACATTCGGCAAGGGCAATCCTGCGGGAAAATGGGTTGGCCGCGTGCTCGGCATCAACGAAGGCGAAGAGGGTGACTTGGGCTTTCACTACTTGCCAGATGAAAACCCGCCAGCCGCGCCTGAGCCCGAGCCGGTAGTTGCACCACCACCTAGCAAGCCTTGGACTGAGGCCGATGAGGCGGCGCTTAGGGCGCGCATTTATGCCACGCCATCGGCGCCGCGCGACGACTACGGCACCCGAGAGTGGGAGCGGCGCTACCAAGAGCGGCAAGAGCGCGCCGCCGGCAGGCGTGAATGGGACGCCGCGCATCCGGAATTGTTTGAAGACAAACCGTCCGGCCCGGTACGCGAGATCACCGTCGCGCAGTATGAAGCCCACGCTGGCGTGCCGTTTGATCATGACGACGATGGCGCCTGGCCGGCCTGGATGGACGCCGAATACGAAGAGGACGACGCGGCGTGACGCTGCCGCGTGGGGTAGGGGGCCATCCAAAACTCTAAACCAGTCCGCCCTAACTTCCGGCCGCACAGTTACGGACGTCATCCCGCAGGTTTCCAGAAACGTGCACAGGCAAAAATAGTTGCGAAATCTGCGGCGTCGCGTCCGCAGGTGCCCGACCGGCCCGCAAGAAATTATCGGCTTTGAAAAAACGGACACCCCTCCACCGCAGCCCAATCGGCTTAGCGCCGAACACCTAGACCGCGCTGCCGGCAAGGCAGGAGACGAGAGGGATGCTGCTTAGGGGCGGCCGCCCATTGATGCGGCCTTACTTCTCACCCAGCTTCGGTCCACTAGTGAACACAGGCTATCAGCAAGACGCAGAACACTAATCGCAGCGTGCGGTAAACGATCGTCCAACTTACAAGCGGTTGTAGGAGGACGAATGGCTGCCATAATTTGCCTCACAGCGTGCACTTGGACAGTCTAAAGAAGTGGTGGGGGGAATGGTCCGTACTGGGGCTTCTAAAACTTCGACAATTTGGTCCGCAGAGGACGAAGAACAGCTTTTACAGATGAAGGCGAACGGGGCGTCATTCAAAGACATTGCAGCTGCACTCGGCCGGAGCCAGGCGTCAGTCGAGTCTCGCTTTTCGGTATTGAAGAAGCGCGACTCTAGCGAGGCCGTCTGAATTATATGGCCGGTCGCTAGGCGAATTGCAGAAGCCTTCTCCTTCCTGGTGCGGCAGGAGTCACTCCGGACTTGGACGAGGACAATGTCCTCGATCTGGCTGTTGCGTTTGCCTCTGACACCGAACTGCACAACCCGGTACCGGCGTCGGAGCGCGTCCATGTGATGGCTCGTTGGCCCTATGGCCGGGGGGCGGGTCGGTTTTCTTCCACAATCCGCCCGTGGCAACCGGCCGCCCCCGAAATTTCGCGCATCCACAAATCAAAATATGGGGTATCTCAGGTTGCAATGTATAGGAACGCACCTGACGAGAAGTGTGTCGAGATCAGCGCTCCAAACGCGCTCCGCGGCCGTATCAGTTGCGCATGCCGATTGGTCGCGAGCATGAGGCGGCCGCAAGCGCGGGGCGCGCAGACTATGCCTCCATGGCAGTCCGGGTTCCTAGCTCCGTTTGCGTCACCGACCACTTCTTCGGCGGACGGGCCAGCGATATGAACTAAATTTCCGGAGGCCGCTTGGTCGCTAAAAGGAATCGCAGCATGAAAATCGTTTGTCTCGCCCTCGCTATGGTAATCGTCCTTCCCTGTGCCTCT
Organism: Bradyrhizobium sp. 61; assembly: GCF_023073075.1. NCBI lineage: Bacteria > Pseudomonadati > Pseudomonadota > Alphaproteobacteria > Hyphomicrobiales > Nitrobacteraceae > Bradyrhizobium > Bradyrhizobium sp. 61. The sequence goes on from NZ_JADPIU010000035.1 coordinate 260,492, forward strand.
TTCGCTCAAGGCGGAGGTGGCGCAGCCTCTTCAGCTGCGGGCGGTGGCGGTACGAGTTCTTCTCCTTCGGGCACGGGAAATGCCGCGTCCGGCGCGGCAAATTCGGCCGGCACAACTTCGGGCTTGACCGGCAGCCCAACCGGCACTGCAGCCGCTCCTGGAACAGCCCCGTCAACTAATCAGGGAACTGGAGAAAGAAACGGATCTGCAGCGGACGGACAGGCACCGGCACCAATGCCGCCGGTACTGCGACCTCTTCAGGATCTTCGGGCGCCAGCGCGCAGAGTGCGGCGCCTGCCGGTGGCATCGGGAAGCGACGACAACCAACACGCAGGATAGCGACGCTAAGATAGATCAAGAGAACAACAAGGCAGACAGAACGGTGGGGAAGATTTGCAAAAACTGCTGACGTGTTCCTTTATTCGCTTCTCGTTCCCTTATTCAAACGGCAGATGCGAAAAGCCGGCGCCATCATCATCGCCCCCTAGTCCGCGACTGCCGACGATCGGCAAGATTGTAAGCCTCCTTCGTTTATCGCGGGCTTTCGCGGCCTCAGCCTCTTCCTTCGCCCGCTGCTTTTCCCGCTGCCTCTCTTCCTTCTCGTACTTTGCTGCGACCTCGCGCTCGGATTTTTCGTTCCTTTTGGAAGGCTTTGCTGAAGTTCGCTTCTTCGCTTTCCCGTTCTCTTTTCGTGGCGGCTGGGTGTCCAGCGCTGCGGCAGACGGCAGCTCCGCATGCTCTTTGAAAGCGGAGCTCGATCCAACCCTGCGCAGAACAATACCGGGATGCGCCATGGCCGCTGCGATCACAGGCATTCAGGTCCAATACTCCACGATTGAGCTTGGTTCCCGACTTTGCAACGTCAGTTCCGAAATTGGAACGCTCGGCTCTTTAGTTCGTTTAGTCGGAATAGGAGAAGCTCCATGATCCTCGAAAGCTTCGATCGCCGCACACTTGCAAGCATGGAAGCCGTTCTCGAACGGCTCTGCCAAGGCCGGCCGGACGGCGTCAATCATGAACTGAGATCTTTCATCGCGGACAGCCTTGTCCAGTGCGCTAGGAAGGGGCAGACAACGCTTGGCGCCTTGACCGAAGCAGGAGAAGCCGCGCTGGCACGCTGGGCAATCTCGGACAGGAAACAGGCTTGAGCCAAGCTAGCGGATCGCGCGGTCCTCAGCCTGCGACGCGGCGGCTTCCTTACCGGCGCGCGGTAGCCAGCGCCAGCGTTTTAATGTCCTTGGTGAAAAGCCCATGGTGTCCTTCCGGGTGGGGTCTGCACTGCAAACAGCCGGGGATGGGATAGCGTTCCTAAGACCTCACAGCGCGATGATTTCCTGAGCGCGGATGACGATCTCTTTCTTTGAAAGCTCGCGTTCGAGCCGCTCGCGCAGGGCGCGCCAGAAGTCGGGCGCGCGAGCTTCGCAGCCATGACTTCGATGACGGCGATATTGTCCCGCTCGGTCTCGTGGCCGCTGCGCCGTAGACCCTGGTCCGGTGCTCGGATGAAGCTGGTCGCGCCGCCGAACCGGTCCGTCAGTTCTTCAAGGAATTCCTCGAACCACGCTGCGAAACCGGCTCGCCATTGCCTCGCTCCTTTGGGAGGAGAATCTGGACGAGGAAACAGTTATTCATGACACGAGCCTTCCCCTGGAGCCGCCCGGCCGGTTGCCGAGAAGCGTTTCGGTCGTTACGCACTCAACCTGCTGCCCGAAGCGGTTCATGTAGATATTCATCATGGAGTCGTGCGTTTCGTCAGCCGAGCTGCACAGGGCGTCGGTGACAAGAATGACGCGGTAACCCCAGTCGACGGCGCCGAGCACGGTCGCCAGCACGCAGACATCGGTCTCGCCGCCGGTGACGATGATCGTATCGACGCGCGCCGCGCGCAGCTGCTCGTGAAGATCGCTTCCCGTCCACGGCGAGTAGACATGCTTGTCGAAGACGCGTGCGGGTGGAACGAACTGCGCAAGGTCCTTGACGAGGCCGATCATCTCCGGGCCAAGCTCCTCGATCGTCATCGATCCCCAGCGCTCGTAATAACGCCGCCACATGCCGGCGCCCTGGCCGGGCTTCTGCGCCGGGATGAAGCGCGTGAAGAGGGTCCTCTCGGGATGGGCCGCCGTCACCGCAACAATATTGGGCAGGACGCGCGGCAGCCACGGCATCTTCCATGCCGTGCTTTCCGCGAACATCCTCTGCATATCGACGCAGATATGAACCGCGTTCTCTCCGGGTGCCCCATAGCGGAGCTCATCGTTCTTTGACATCGGCGCCGTCCTCGAAAGTGAGCTCCAACGGAGCGGCCCGGCCTTGGTTCCTGTCCTGAAAAGGGTTGCGACTAGCGGCCGCCTGCACAGCAGGCGGACGCGCCCGAAACGGAACCATGCGCCTCTGCGGTTAGTTGGGACACGCATAAATGAAGCCGGGGAGGCCACATGAAGCGAACTCCGAACTGGCGGGCGGCGGCGAAGCGTGGGCTGATCGAGCCGCGCGGGGACAAGCGCTACATCCGTTGCGATGCGAAAGGCCGCATCAGGGAAAGCGATGACGAGAGCCGTTTGCTGTCTCAGGATCGCCTCAAGATCGCCAGGACAAAAGTAAAGGCGGGGCAGGGTGACCGGGGGTGACCATAAGGCCCTCACAGCGCCGGAGCGGAAAAAGCCGAGTGCCGACAAGTAACGCGACACTCGATCTCTTCGGACGCGGTCTCCTTCCGGAGGGTATGAAGTATGAGACGGAGTTTCTCTCTGCTGAGGAGGAGCGTCAGTTATTAACTGATGTCGAAAAACTCCCCTTCCGGGAGTTCGAATTCCGCGGCTTCACGGGAAAGCGTCGCACCGTTTCTTTCGGGTGGCGCTATGATTTCAATGGCGGCGGCCTCACAAGAACCGAAGACATGCCCGAATTCCTGACGGCGCTCCGCGCCCGTGCCGAAGCCTTTGCCGGCCTTGCGCCTCACAGCTTCCAGCAGGTCCTCGTGACCGAATACGCGCCTGGGGCCGGGATCGGCTGGCACAAAGACCGCTCCGTCTTTGGCGATGTTGCGGGCGTTTCCCTGTTGTCGTCACGCACCTTCAGGTTGCGCAGGTGGATGAAAAGGGCTTCGAGAGGAACACTCTCGTTGCAGAGCCGCGCTCCATCTACCTTCTCCGCGGTCCATCGCGCACCGAATGGCAGCACAGCATTCCCGGAGCCGAAAGCCTGCGCTACTCGGTCACTTTTCGGAACGTCCTCGAAGCGGGTGCATCGTAATGGCGCGCGTATCCACGTTGCCGAAGCGGCTCCAGCCGATGCTTGCAACGCTGACCGACGCGTCGTTCGACGATAAGGGCTGGATATTTGAGGACAAGTATGACGGCTTCCGCATGGTCGCTAAAATCGACCGCGGCAAGGTGACGCTGTATAGCCGCAACGGCAAGATCATCAGCCATAGCTATAGCGAAGTCGCACAGGCGCTCGAAGGTGTCAGAGGCGATGCCGTCATCGACGGAGAACTCGTCGCGATCGGCAAGGATGGCGTGTCGCATTTCCAGCTGCTGCAGAATGCCCTTCACCATGAAGCAAAACTGCAGTACTTCGCGTTCGACCTGATGTTTCAGGATGGCGAAGATCTTCGTGGCCTGCCGCTCACGGAGCGTAAGCAGCGCCTTAAGGCTATCCTGCCGAAAAATAGGCTCATCGGGTACAGCCGCAACCGGAAGACTTTCGGCGTGAAATTCTTCGAGGAGGCCGAGCGCAAAGGTCTTGAAGGCATCATGGCAAAACGCGCCGACAGCAAGTACCTGTCAGGCGCGCGAACCGACGACTGGCTGAAAATCAAAACCTCGAAACGCCAGGAAGTGGTGATCGCGGGATTTACGGCGCCGCGGAGGACGAGACCGTTTTTCGGAGCGCTTACACTTGCGCTGCGGGAAGGAAATGGCTGGCGCTATATCGGGCATGTCGGGACGGGTTTCAGCCACGATACTCTCGAAGAGCTCCACAAAAGCATGATCAGGCTCAAAGCCGCCAAATCTCCCTAAAAAGGTAAAGGACGAAGCGGTCACCACCTGGGTGAAGCCGCAACTCGTCGCCGAGGTGAAATTTACCGAGTGGACGAGCTCCGGCGAGATGCGGCACCCCGTTTATCTCGGCCTGAGAAAAGACAAGCAGGCAAAAGACGTCGTCATGGAGCGCGAGAAGCCGCGCTTGTAACCCGGCGTGTCAGCTGGGCTGACTGGTGACGATGTTTGCGGCCTGCGCAGCGAGATTAGGAACGAGTCATCTTCGAGCATGATTGTTGACATCCACGAAGCGAAAGGACGTTCACATGGCAGACGAGCAGAATCCCAACAAGCAGCAGACTCCTGGACAGCAGAACCAGCAGGGCAACCAGGGCGGCCAGCAGGGTCAGAACCCGAACCAGAAGCCGGGCCAGCAAAACCAGGACCCGGGCCAAAACAAGCAAGGCGGCGAACAGGGCGGCCAGCAGGGCGGCCAGAAGCCGTAAAGTAAAAACAAGAGCCCGGCTTCGGCCGGGCTTTCCGTTTGTGTTGTGGTCGCCTGGACCTATTTACGATTCTTGTCGAGCGTCTGCGCCATTTCGAGATGGTGCTTGAGCGCCGGCAGGGTGTTACCCGCCCAGTCCTTCAGCTTGGCATCGTCGCCGGCATTCGCGTAACGCTCGAACAGCGACACCGCATCCTTATGAGCGCTTACCTGCATGGGGTCGTATTCCGACGCAAAATCCTCGGGCTTGGCGTCGCGCAGCTTTTTGATCTTCTTCTGCGAAGCGTCATCGAGCGAAGCCGGGATCGCCGCTTTCAGATTGTCGGGGACCATCGATTTGAGTTCGCCGCTCGTCTTGGTGCGGTAGGTCACCATCATTTCCGCAAATCGTTTCTCGTCGGCGTTACTCTTCTGCTGCGCGATTTTGGCCGCTTCGATCTCCGTCATGTCGCTCATGGCGGCTTCCTTGATGAAGTCTTCGGTCTTCGGCGCAATTCCAAGCGCGGAATTCACGCCGGTCTTCTCGCCGACAGATTGCGCGGAGGATGGTGAGGCAAGACTGCAAGCAGGGCAAACGCAAGGGCTGTTTTTTTCACGAAGGTTTCCTCTGGAAGGTGAAATGTCGCGATCAACCTTCGTTCAGGATCAAAGTTCCTGGACGTTGAGGGCTGCTCCACGAGCACGACCCCGGTCCGAGAGGAGGGAGACCGGGGCCGCTTGCCCGGGCAATGAGCATGCCGGATGCACCGGCACACACCGGCAATGCCAAGGCAAACCGTGCCGTTCCTACTTGTTCAGTTGCGCCAAAAGCGTACGCCTACGACGAAGGCCGCCTGATTGTCGCGTGCGCGCGGGCACGGCGAGCTATATGTGATGGCGTTGGGTGAAGGTCAGGCGGCTTGCTGTTCAT
>NZ_JADPIU010000033.1:0-7636 GCF_023073075.1 Bradyrhizobium sp. 61
CTCCGTCCTCGAAATCGTCATACCACTTCTCCTAGGATTACCCCTAGGACCTGCAGCTATAACGTTCGTCAAACAAGGCGGCCTTCAATGGAGGGATACCCAAAAGCGGGGCACCCTCTGTGTGCACTTTTGGACCGAGATGCGCGCGAATTTCGATCATCATGGTCGATGTCCGCGCGCCGTATCGAGAGAGCCGTCAGCTCGATACCGAGACAGGGCGCCGCTTCACGGCCGTCACGCTCGGCGAGCCCCTCGACGTCGACGGCACGAAGGAAGCGGGCCGCAGGAGAGGCCCGCACACTTCCGAGCCACGCCCGGCTATCATGCCGTGCGAAGCCGGAGCGCGTATGCGCGCTACTGGCAGGTCGCGCAAGGGAGCGGCTGAGCGCAGAACCCAAGATGCCGTCCAGGACGCGCCGGTCGTCAACACGGGGAATGCCACGTGGTCTGTTCGGCAGAAACGACCTGATCGCGGCCCATTCGCATGGTTCGAGGCTCCGGTTTGCGCGCTTGGATCACGTCCAAGCCGATGCCTTCAACTGGCCGGCTCAGGGCCAGAGGTTGACTTAAGAGCGACGAATTGCCGCCTCCTTGTCCTCCGTTACAGATCGAGCACGGAGGACTGAGTTATTGGACCTCGGCCGGCCTTCGCGCAGATGACAGCATCTGCGCGTTAGTTGCCGAGGGCCGCGATACCGGGTCCGGCGATCGGAAAGCAGCGTCGGGCGGCGCCCCACGGGACGGGACGACGGGCAGCGGTTGCCGGAAGCACGATGACTTTCGCTCCGACTTTCACCCGCTCATAATGGTCCACGCCGACGTCCTCATTGGTCAGCCGGATACAGCCGGACGAAACCCGCTTCCCGACAGTATCCGGGCCCGTTGGGGTCGTGAATTCTATATCCGATCCCGGCAGATAATCTTCCAATACTCGAAAGGGCTAACTTGATAGTTCGCTTGCGAGGCGCGGCTTGATTGAGCAAGGTCATTTTACCGGACAGTTGCCTTTAACCCCGCCCGGGCGCCGAGGAAGCTGCCGATCCGGTGGCTCTTGAAGGCTGCCCTGGAATTGTCGCGTCCGCTATGCGTGCAGAAACGATGTTGAAGCCGGACGGTTCGATGACAGTCTTGGGGAGCCGCCATCGGCCCTTGCAGCGCAATAGCCGACATCGTTGGAGGTCGCAGAAGGGACATCAACGGAATCGACCGCGCATTTTGCAAATCACAGCTACGTCGTCGCCAGCAGCATCCGACCACCACTCAATGCCCGCTCAGCACCAGTGTCTGGACCGGTAGCACCAACGCCTGGATGCGCAGCAGCATGGCGTGCACGATGCCGGTAGCGTCGACAGCGTGCAGGGCAAAGCGCTTGAGCGTGCCCGTCTGTTTGTCCTCAATCCTATCGTGATTGCTGGTGTAGGCATTGGCGACACAGCTGCTGCCGGGCGTCACGCCCTCCAGCCCGCCCTTGTAGATCGGCTCCATGAAAACGAGAATGGTGCCTGGACGCGCAACCTGCTGCGCCTCGATCAGTTGTTCGCCGCCCCTGAATTGGCCCGCCGCGATGTAGTCCTGCACGCTGGTCACCACCATGGGAATGATCGTCCATGGCTTGGAGATGCAGGTGGCCTCGGCAACCATTCCCACCTTCAAGACCTGAGCCTCGATCTGCCCAAATCCGGCCATTAAAGCACGCCGTCCGGCGCCCTCCGGAATCAGCACACCGGCCGTGCGCATATTTGGAGTGACGATATCGCCCGGCTTCAGTCCGAACTGCTCGACCCGTCCGTCAACGCCGGCGCGAATGAAAGTTTTGTCCAGATCGACTTGGGCTTCGGCCAATGCGGCCTCGGCGCTTGCCTTCTCCGCCGGTAGCAGATCGTTCAGCCGCGTCGAGGCGGACTGTTTGGAGGCGGTCGCGGCGTCGAGGGAGCCCTGACGACCTGCAACCGCCACACCGAGCTTTTCGATGTCGCGCTGGGGAACGATTCCGGGGTTGCGCTTCTGCAATTCAGTTTTGGTATCAAGTTCGTCCTGCGCTTGCTGCAGCGAGCCTTTTGCCTCCTGAAGCTGGCCTTCCGCCTTCATGACATCGGCCTGCGCCGACAGCATGGCCGCATCGACTTCGGCCACCTTGCGCTTGGCTCTCAGAAGCGAAGCTTCCTGCTTGGCGCTGTCGAGCCTGAAAATCACGTCGCCTTGCTTGACGTCCGCACTGACGTCGACGTGAACCTCGGCAACCCGGCCGTTGACTTCCGTCATGATCGGGACGGTCCGATAGAACAACGTCGCCGACGAGGTCGACGGATGAAAATAGAAGATCATTGTGATCAGCGACACCGTCAGCATCAGGCAGGCGACGATGCCAAACCGCAGTTCGAACCAGACTGAATAGAGCGTGATTTCACGCCCTATGCGCTTTCCCTGCCGATAGCGGCGATAGAGATAGTCCGGAAGGATGGTGAAGGTGGCGCAGAGAAGGAGCTCAAGCATTGCCCGGCGTCCCCCGCTTGAGATCGCGCTCGATCCTGCTCTTGATCTCGTTGACAGCAGCGCTGGTCTTCTCCACGTGTGACATTTTTGCCGCGTGAGGGGCAGCATGGCCCGGCGCTTCGTCAGCATCCGGCACCGGAGCAACACCGGCCATTTTTTCGACCGATCGAGCGATCTTCCGCAGCGGCGTGCTGAAGTCCGGCAGATCTATCATGGCGAGGAACAAGCCTATCACCCAGAACAGGTGGTTGTGGGTGAAAAGGGCCAGCAGCCCCAGCACGGCCACGATTTCAAACTGAAACTTCTGCGACTTATGGGCCATCCGCTCCGGCATCGTGTGCAGGTGCAAATAGAAATTGCCGACCAAAAGAACGGCTCCGATCAAGATAATGCCGACAACCAACATGAGGATATCGGTGTCGCCTGGAGCAGTGATGAAGCCTGGAAGGTGATGAGGTGCAGCCGAATGCAGGTCGCTCACGTCCACTCCCCCAAATAACCGGGTGGCACAGTGTTAAGACAGGGCTTGCCGCTTACATACTCGCACAATGACGACACTTGGCAAGCTTTGCTTGCCGCTAGCGCGATAGCAACTCTAAAGTTCGCTCGGCGACCACCGGCGACGCTTGGATCCCGCGCAGCAGCAATCCGCGCCCTCTACACGTGACCATCATGGGTCTGTTCGGACGGAGATCCGCCATGGGACGGCGGTGCCTTTCGGATGCCGCTGCGTCCGAGGTCACTGCCTCCTGGAAGAGCGAAAGCGCAAAGACCTCATCCTGGACCTCCGGCCGCGCTACACGGCCATCCAGCAAAGTCGAGTACGTTGCACGGGCTGTGAGTGTCTCTGTACGCAATCGCACCGCGAATCTATTGCTGGACGTTCTCCGGAAAGACTATAGCCTGAGCAAAACGACGGGGAGGCTTGGCATGTTCACATTCCGAACCTCGATCACCCTAGCGGTGATGACGTTTGTTGTGGCACTCGCGGGGCTGCTAATCGCGATACAGACCCGCTCCTTGCGCGCGGCTACGCATGAAGCCGCGTCGGCTTTTATGGACTCCGCCAGCACCAAGTCGTTGGGCCGTCTGCAGGGCGAACTGAACGCGATCGCGTCGCTGGTGAATGTGTTGGCGACCAGTTCGAGTGTGGCCGATTCAAATGAAAGGTCGGAGACCGGCCGGGCCATCCCCCTGTTCAAAGCGGCGCTGCAGGAAATGCCGCAGATGGACAGCATCTATGCCGGCTTTGACAATGGCGCATGGCTGCAGGTGAGGCGTATTAGCGGTCTCAGCGAAGACCAGCGCGACCGGCTGCGGGCGCCGGCGAGCGCCGAATTTGCGATCAGCCTGATTCGTCCGACGCCGGCTGGCGATCTGCCGATGCGCCGTGTTTTTCAGGACCGTCAGGGCAACGAGGTCGGCGAAATCGACCTATGGAACTACGGATACGACGGCCGCAAGCGGTCTTGGTACTGGCAAACGCTGCGGTCGGACCGGCCATATGTTTCGGCCCCCTATCTGTCGTTCAGCATCGACGCGCCGGTGATCACCGTCAGCGCCCCGTTGCGAGGCAAGGTGCCGGGCGTTATCGCAGCCGATCTCAAGCTCGACACCTTCAGCGCATTCGTCCAGGCGCAGCGGCCGGGCCAGCATGGCACGGTCATGATATTCGACCAAGCCGGCTCGCTGATCGCGCATCCCGAATTTACGGGGCTTGTCGAAAGCGCGATGACGCATCCTTCGCAATCGCAATTGCCCAGCATCGACGAAATCAATTCCGGAATGGTGGCCTCCGTTGTTCGACGGTCGCATAACCGCGATCACAACGAGGGCCTCATCCACGATGAGGACGGACAGGGTTACCTGTTCAGGTTGACGAAATTCACACTTGGCGAAGGATATAACGGCAGCATCCTGCTGCTGGCTGCCGAGGATGACTTTGTTCAGAATGTCCGGCGACTCCAGTTTACCGGATTGATCCTCGCGATCGTCGTCGGTGCGGCCTTTGTGCCGCTCGTCTGGATCTTCGGCAGCACGATGTCGCACTCCCTGAAGCGCATCACGGCGCAGGCTGGCCAGCTTCAAACGCTGGCTGAACCCAGCCTGGCGCCGGTAACCTCGTATATTCGCGAGATTCACGAGCTGGGCAGCACCGTCAATCTGGCGCAGCGGGCGATATGGTCGTTCGCGCATTTCGTCCCCAAGGAGATCGTCCGCGGCCTCATCGACAATTCCATCTCCACCACGCTCGGCGGCGTCAAACAGGAGATCACGCTGGTCTTCACCGACGTTCAGGGCTTTACGACGATCGCGGAAGCAGCCGATCCCGATGGGTTGATGCGGCAGACGTCGCGGTATTTCTCAGTGATGACGGACGCGTTCCTCGCCGAGGGCGGCACGGTCGACAAGTTCATCGGCGACGCTGTCATGGTGTTCTGGAATGCCCCCAATCCACAACCCGATCATGTCGCCCGTGCGTGCCGGGCGACGCTTGCGGCCAAAGCAGCGGGCAAACGGCTCAATGCCGAATTCGCGGCTGAGGGCCTGACGCCTTTCGTCACAAGGTTCGGCATTCATGTCGGGGAAGCCGTCGTCGGCAATGTAGGATCGTCCGAGCGCATGAATTACACCGCTCTCGGAAACACGGTTAATCTTGCCGCGCGGCTGGAGGGCCTGAACAAGCAGGTCGGGACGACCGTCCTCGCAAGCGAGGACGTATACCTGCGCGTTCGCGATCAATTCGAATTCAATGCCTTCGATGCGGTCATTGCGAAGGGCATGACAAAGGAAACCCGCATCTTCGAACTCGTCGGAGCATCTGCATGAGGTGGCTTTGTTGCTTGCGCGGGTTTTTCGCCGTGCTGATCATTCTTTTTGCTTCGATGGCACATGGCGCCGAAGATACTATCAAAGTCGGCATTCTGCACTCCCTGTCTGGGACTATGGCCAACAGCGAATCCCCGCTGAAAGACACGGTTCTGATGATGATTGCCGACCAGAACAAGAAGGGCGGGTTGCTCGGCAGGAAACTGGAGCCGGTCGTCGCCGACCCCGCTTCGGACTGGGACGCATTCACCGACAGGGCGCGCGAGTTGCTCGCGAACGAAAAGGTCGCGGTCGTATTCGGTTGCTGGACCTCAACTTCCCGAAAAGCCGTCATTCCGGTGTTCGAGCGATTGAACGGCCTGCTTTTTTACCCGGTTCAGCACGAAGGTGAGGAAAGCTCGCGGAACGTCTTCTACACCGGCGCGGCACCAAGCCAGCAGGCGATTCCGGCCGTTCGCTACTTGATGAGCAAGGAGGGAGGCGATATTCGCCGCTGGGTCCTCCTCGGAACCGAAAGCGACTATCCGCGCATGACCAACAAGATCCTCGGCGCATACCTCGGCGCGGAAGGCGTGAATGCCGAAGACGTTACCGCGATCTATGTACCGCTCGGCCATTCGGACTGGCGCGAGATCGTCGAGAAGATCAAGGTCCTTGGCTCGCAGGGCAAAAAGACCGCCGTGATTTCGACCATCAGCGGAGATGCCAACGGCCATCTGTACAACGAATTGGCGGTCCAGCAGGTTGAGGCCCGCAAGATTCCTGTCATGGGGCTCTCCGTTACTGCACGAGAATTGCGAGGTGTAGATGTCAGCCGGCTTGTTGGGCACATGGCAGCGCGGAGCTACTTCCAGTCGGTCACGACGCCGGAGAACGATGCATTCGTCAAGATGTGGTCCGACTTCAACGAGCAGCGCGACAACATCACGAACGATCCGATGGAGGCGACCCTCATCGGATTCCGGATGTGGGTGCAGGCCGTCACCCAGGCCGGCACGTCAGACGTGAATGCGGTCCGTCAGGCCATGTACGGTCAAAGGATCAAGGCGCCGAGCGGTTTTGAGGTGGTAATGAATACCAATCATCATCTTTCCAAGCCAGCGATGATCGGCAAGCTCAATCCGGACGGCAGATTCGACGTGGTATGGCGCTCGATCAACCCGATCAAGGCTTCGGTCTGGAGCCGGTACATTCCGGAGAGTGCAAAGCTTACCGCCGACTGGACATTTCCCTGGGTGTGCGGTGGGTGCGCCGAGCCGACATTCAAGGAATGGTGACCAGAGTAGTGCGGCTGAAGTCCGCTGTGGGGTCAAAAGCCGACACTGGCCGAGCAGGGCCGTGATCTTCTGGAGTCCGCTAAGGGCTTTTATCGGACGCCGGGAGAACCGGCCGGCTTGCCTTGGTCATCATATGCACAAACCACGACGCCGGATGCAACTACAAGCGGACCTGGCCAAAGGCCGCCAGGACCGGATCCTGTTCTATGCGTTCGTTATCCTCTTCCACAATGGCGAGGATCTTCGGAGTAAGCACCAGATAAAACGAAAGGGTCTTTTAAAAGAGCTGATCGATATGCTCGAACCGCCCGTTCTCTACAGTGAGCACATGGAAGGGGACGGACAGGAGTTGTTCGAGGCGGCCGCGAGGTTGAACTACGAGGGCATCGTATCGAGGCGCGCTGATGCGCCGTACAGGTCTGATCGGAATGAGGCCTGACCAAAATCAAAACCGTTCAGCGCGGCAAATTCCCCGTGATCGGATTTATCAAAGACCCGTCTGGCGTCGCCGCGTTCTACTTGGTGAAAAGAGTAAGCAACTCAAGCTGGGTTGCGCCCTAAAAGGGTTTTCCAAGCCTTAACGTTTGTTGTATTCGACTTGCGGCCGCAAGATGTACTATTCCATCGTCATCGAACGGATCGTGGCTTATATCGGTGATGAGAACGCCTGCTTGCGCTCCCGCTTTCCTCTAATGGAGAGGAGCGCGCCATGCAGAAGCGGCGTCGTTTCAAACAAACCGAAACTTTGGAAGAACGTCTCGCGAAGGAAGCCGAGCGGCTGAGGGCAAAGATCCAGACAATGCCACCCGGCCTTCAACGCGATCAACTTCTTCGTAAGGCGAGGCAGGCGGAAACAGCCTCGCACATCAATGACTGGCTCACGTCCTTTGGCTTACAGTCACCAACAAAATGAAGCAGTCTCCGCTGATCATTCATGGATCGTGTCCCCTAGCGTGGTGTAGCTGGCGGCGGGTCACCGCGTTCGCCGGCGAGGGCCGGGTCGGTCAGCTGGCGATAGCCGTGATGCTGTCTTTCAT